>NZ_JBHRSQ010000007.1:0-470545 GCF_042643535.1 Halomonas tibetensis | reverse complement strand
TTCGTGTTCGAGACCCTGCCAACCCTCGGCGAGGATGACGACCTCGACACGCTGCTCCCTTGGCGCTGGAAAGACACGCTACCGGTCTAGGTCAGGCCGAAGAAGGTGGGGTTGGTGGAGCGCTTACGATATAGCCACACGCCATCGCCGGTGGCAAAACCGGCGCGGAGATGAGATTTTGGCATCCGTTTAATGATCTGGTTATGTTTAATGTTCGATTTCAATAGCAGATTCGTCTCCACAATGAATGAAGAAATGCCCTTTTGCTAACCGTGAAGATTGAAGTTGAAACCAACCACGGCCCGTTTTCTCCCTGCCATCATCATTTCCAGACCAGGAAAACTCGACACGTGCTCCATCATCAGAAATGCGATAATCAATTTGTCCTTGGACTGCACCAAATACGAAAAAGCCAAGGCCATTTTCATCGAAATGGAAGTATCCAGGCTCGATAAGATCAACAAAATCTTGATCCCACATTTCCATCCATTTAATGCGCCACCTTCCAATAAATTTTCTCAAAAATTCACCTTAAAGTAATAAAAGGCAGTAGAGTGTCCGCTCCACCGCTTTGATTCGTCAATTGCCGAGGCCACTGGACCTGCTAACGAACGTTCAGCACCAAGAAATGACGTCACTGCGTTGAACCGCACGCTAGCCTAGTCAGCCAAGTCGAGAGCGGGACAGCTATCAACTTAGCTTTCTAGTAACCGTGCAGTGGCACACATCACCATCGATGCTATTAATACGAACAACAACTGTTCGATCCTCGGCCGGGTCTTCGGTAAACAGGAGCCAAGTATTGGAGTCGAGCGCGCGCACATACTCCCTGCCCACCTCAGGCTCCTTCACCTGATCCGTGCCAATCTTTGTGGTCATGCCAACCTCAAGTTGTCTTATATCTTGCATGAACTTCTCCTATGTCAAGGAAAACTGAATTACCACCTGCAAGGTGTCCTTCTGGTGCGTAAAAGCTGATTTACCCACATATCAGCGTAGACTAACGTTCTCCATTCGGCTAGAAGCAGACGTTGCGATCATGCTGATATAACGCCATTGCTCAGTGGGCGACCTTTTTGCAGCGAAGCGGAGAAAAGAGCGTCCGGTGGAGGGCCGTGAGGCCCGGAACGAACTGCAACTACTGGTTAGGCAATTTTTTTTGCCGCAGCATACGATCCACGATGTAACCGAATATACCGCCGACTGCGACCGGCACAAGCGCATAGACTGGAATAATGACCAGTGCGATAGCCGCGTTTGGGTTGGCACTCAAGTCTAATGTGCCATGCGCCCATGCCAAGAAGCCAAAACCAAGTATGCATGGCGCCAACAACGAAACAGGCCGCTCATACTTGAAGCTTAAAGCGAGGATGCAACCCCAGACTATCGCATTTAAAGCACCAAAAAACAGCCAGCCAACAAAACCGGTATCAGTATACTGCCCCAACCACTCGGAGCCTCGAGGCACTCGCGCCAAATAAGGTAGGACTATACCTACCACCACGATAATTAAACGAGCTTTGCGCATGGTCATATGTAGTGCCTAACAAGGATGAACGAGCATGCTGCCTTTGCCGTCATGGCTGCTTAGGGTCGCTATCTGCCATCACGCCTTCCCCGCTGCCTGTCGATAGACCAGATACTGGTGGTCGCATTTCCGGCAAGCGGCAGTGTAGCTTGGCCCATCCTTCGAGACCTTGACGCTCTTCCAGCCACAGGCGGGGCATGGTTGCTTCATCGAGGTGTCGGTATTGCAGCTTGCGCATTTCACGTAGCGGCCGCCTATCTGCGTCTGGATGCCCAGCAGTTTGCCGAGAAGCTTTTCCACATGATTGCGAAGCAACGCCTTGAGCACCTCCTGCTGCAGCTCCGCCTGGCGAATGGGTGACGCTATGCCCGACCAATTGCCCTTGTAGCTGCGGGACCATTCGTCCTCGGCGTTGACCTGTACCTCGCCGACGATGCTCTTTGATTCGATGATGATGAAGCCGTAGGGATGGATCACCAGATGGTCGATCTGGGCGCGCTCGCCGCCGTGCTCGATCACCAGGTCATGCGAGGTTGGCTGATCAGCCTTGATGCTCCGCACCGGTCCCCTGGAACATCGCATGCAGGTCGACGGTAGATCGCTCGCCGATGGCCGCGAAGTTCTCATCCAGCCAACGCGTGGCAGTGTCGCGGCCCATATCGCGCAGTTTGGTAAGAAACGCCCATTCGACATTTACCTTCGACGAGGCACCCAGCGGTTTCAACTCTGCCTGGTTCTCGATGATGTGCACCCGCACCTGACGGTAGTCGTCCCCCGAGAGCTTGCCCTGGCGGATCAGTCTATCCACGAAATCGATACCGCGTAGCTCCTTGAGCAGGCTGCCGTTGAAGCTGATCTCGTTCATCCGGTTCTGGATCTCCTGAGGTGTCTTTGGCGCCCCCTTGCGTTCGATCGGATTGACCTGGATCACCACGATGTCGTCGGTGCCGGTCTTGCCGTGGAACGGAAACAGCGAGGGATTGCCCATGTAGCCGCCGTCCCAGTAGGGCACGCCGTCGATCTCCACCGCCTGGTAGAGCTGAGGCAGGCAAGCCGAGGCCATCACCATGTCCACCGTCAACGCCTCGCGCGGGAAAACCTTGACCGTGCCGCTTTCTACATTGGTCGCCGAGATGAAGAGTTTGAAGGCGTTGCATTTGCGCACCATGTCGAAGTCGATGCTCTCCTCCACCAGGTCCCGCAGCGGATTAATATTCATTGGGTTGAGTTGATAGGGCGAGGCCACACGCGAGAGCGAATCCATGACGTGATACATGGGGTTGTTCTCCAGCCCCCAATTGTCCATCAGCACGTCGATCGGCATGCGTTTCAGCGGACTGTTCTTTGCGCCGTCGCTCATGGCGCGCCAGAAGTTGGCGAGTGCGGCGCGCGCGCCCTCGGGGCCGTCGCGGGTAAAACCATCCGCCAGCGCCACGGCGTTCATTGCCCCGGCCGAGGTACCCGAAACCCCGGCGAGCTTCAGTCGGCCATCTTCCAGGATCCGATCCAGCACCCCCCAGGTGAAAGCGCCATGTGAGCCTCCTCCCTGCAGGGCGAGGTTAACGAGCTTGGGTTTCTGTGCCATGGGATAGGTCCTTTCCAGTTGTGGACGCACTGACCACGAAACACTCAGGCCAGATAGTCGTGCACGATACGCCCGTAGGGCAGCGACAGGTCGGCGATGATGTGCTGGCCCTCGACGATCCGTCGCACCGGCAGGTCGGCCACCGGCGGTGTCGTCCTTGTTCATGGGTCAGTTCATGGGTCAGTCCATCCGCCAGCCATGGCTGACCACGATACTCTGGCCGGTCAGCGCGTTGCTCGGAAAGGTAGCGAGGAACAATACGGTATGCGCCACGTCCTCGACCGTGGTGAATTCCTTATCCACGGTCTCGCCCAACATGACCTTGTTGACGACGTCCTCTTCCGAGATACCAAGGTCCCTTGCCTGCTCGGGAATCTGCTTCTCCACCAGCGGCGTCTTGACGAAGCCAGGACAGATCACGTTGGTGCGCACACCCTTGTCGCCACCTTCCTTGGCAATCGTCCGGGCCAGGCCCATAAGGCCGTGCTTGGCCGAGACGTAGGGCGCCTTGAGGGCGGACGCCTCCTGAGAATGAACTGAGCCCATGTAAAGAATCGTGCCCGACCCCTGCGCGTACATCTGCGGCAGCACGGCCTTGGAGGTCAGGAAGGCGCCATCGAGATGAATCGATACGACCTTTCGCCACTCGTCGTAGGTAAACTCCTCAACTCTCTTCACGATCTGGATGCCGGCGTTTGACAACAGGACGTCCACCCGTCCATAGGTCTCGATCACCTTGTCGATACCCTGCTGGACAGCATCCGGGTCGGTCACATCCATATTGACGCCCATGTGGCCTTCGCCGAGCGATTTCGCCGCTTTTTCTGCTGCATCGAAGTCAATGTCGGCGATCACCACCTTGCCACCTGCATCAGCAAAGCACCTGGCGATTTCAAGGCCGATGCCACTAGCGCCACCGGTGATAACGCAGACCTTGTCGTCGAGTTTCATGGTCGTTTTGCCTTTTCGTTTTTTGATGGGTGGGCCACTGACCCACGAGTAGCCCGGCAGTAACCTGCGCAACCAGTTTGAGAGAAGAGGACAACCGGATCTGTGCGCTGCCACACAGAGTGCAAAGCGGAGTTGGAGAGTGGTGAAGAGGCCGCACCAGGGACTGGACGCTGCCGTTCTCGCACCGTGTCAGGTAGAGGCTGTGGCTAACATCCTCTCATCCGACAGGCGCCATGGACCGATATCGGAGCCGCAGAAAGTAACAGTCTGCCAGCCGAGTGTAACAATAGGCGTACTTCCAATGTTACCCACCGAAACCGCATCAAAGCTCGACGCCATAGTGGTGCAGCAAGGTCACCATTAACCAGTAGCAGAGGGCGGTAATCGCGACGGAGACAGCGAGGCCAAGATAGAAGTTGACCCCCTTAGCCAACAGGATAGGTAGTGCAATAAACAGCGCCAGGGAGGGCAGCACCAGCCAGAAGACGCTGCCGGCAAGTTCGCTCACTTTCCCGTTATCGCCCGTATCGATGTAGAGCCAAATCATGGCCAACACTGAAGTCAGAGGCACCGACGCCAGAACAGCCCCGAAGAAGGAGCTGCGCTTGGAGATCTCAGAAATCAGCACCACCAGCACGGCGGTGATCGCTACTTTCGCAACGTAGTAAAACAACGTTTTTCTCCTCCCGGGCTGGCGTAGATGCTCGATTGTCCTGCCGCTATACCCACCTCACCCAACTCATCCCGCCATGGGAGGGGTAGCGAGTGAATGGCATTTACTCGTCTTTCGGGTAGGGCCTAAGGCCAAGAAGGATCTCGGCTTTTTGGGTAAGCGGCTGATCAATCAGACGCGGCTCGGTATACCTGGCAAGTTGATCACGAAGCAGGGCGTATACGGCTTCTCGGTCCTGGCTGGTATCAATTTCAACGCACTTTCCCTTACTCTTGAACAGCTCTACCGTAGGCAGCGTTTCGGCCTTGAAGGTCTCAAACCTTAGCTTCATGGCCTCCACATTGTCATCGGCCCGGTCGGAGTATCTGGCGCGCCCCAGAATGCGCTGTTCGAGGACGTCAAAAGGACACTCGAAGTACAGCATGGTGGGAAGTTCCGCTTCCCTGCCAAAGACCTCGTACCATGCCTCCAGGTTGGATAGCGAACGGGGAAAACCATCGATCAGGAAGTTTCTCTTGCCAGTGGTTCTGGTGGTTCGCTCCATGGCGTCTTTGAGCAGGCGCACCACGATCTCGTTGGGCACCAGTTTACCGGCGGCGATGTATTCCTTGATGACTTCGGTGGTGGAGCCTCCGGCGTTCTGCTCTGCACGCAGCAGGTCGCCGGTAGAAAGATGCGTCCAGCCCAACTGAATTTGCGCGAGCTCACACATGGTGCCCTTGCCGGCACCAGGACCGCCGAGCACGTAGACGACGTTCGGTTCGGGGCAAGGTTCTCGCGGGTCACAATGGTGGATCACCACTTTGGGGGCCGGGGCAACCCCCATTTTATAGACGTTCCACTCGCGTTCCGTGGGAGGAAGCTCATCATCGCAGGTTATTTCGTAGGCGAGATGTCCGTCCAGGCGGCAGATACGCCAAGAGGCATAGCTATTGGAGTAAGAGATCGCGGGGCTTCTGGCCGCCTTGCCATCGGCACGATCCCAGGCCATCTTGCCGTTCCAGTAGCCGGGGCTGGACACAACCCCCGATTCGGATTTGGCAGGCGGCGCCTGTGAAGGCACATAAAGACCGTCAACCTCCGGCAGGCCAGCGCCGGAGACTTCGATAAACAAGGTGTTGGGTACGAACCCTTTGATTTTGGTCATAAAGACTCTCATGTTCGATCGGCGTGTGGAATGGTGTAAATCCCCAGAAAAATCATTCCCAACATGTCTGGGCTGTCTGCTTGCACACTCATCTATCGGTCAGGATGCTAGCGGCTCAAGCGCTACGATCTCCTCGCGCAGCGCCAGCTTTTCTTTCTGGAGCGCGGCGCGCCAGGCATCGCACTCTTCCTTCCGTCTAGGCGCGTTGCGCGCGTCGCTGGCGAAGGCATTGATCCAGACCTGGCGGGTGCACAGGTCCTGAAAGTCACCCAGCAGGGTCTGGCGGCGTTTCAATCCCGCCAGGAAGTCGCGGTGGCGCTTCGGTTCCAACTCGGCCAGGTAGCGGATGCGCTTGACGCTCTTGCGCAGGTCGTGGAAGGCCTCGTCGTTGCTTTCGCTGTCGATAGCGGCCAGGTCATGGTCGTGGCTTAGGATACGCTCGGCGAGCACCGTCTCGATGCGACCGGACGAGAGCCGACCCAGGCCCTTCCGAAACGTCTTGGAGGTCAGATAACGCTGCCAATCCAGCATCTCGTCGTCGTATTCGGGCTCATTAAGCTCCTGGCACAGCGCCTCATGATGCGTTTGATGACGAGCATGCAGCCAGCGTTGCAGGGCAAGGCGGCTGCGCGGCGACAGCGGCGGCGGGGTCGTGTCCAGGCTCTCCAGGAACACGTCCAGGTCGCGCAGGTCGCTGGTGGCCTGGGCCCGACGTTTGAGCCGCTTCAACCGCTTCTTGAGGCCAGGCAGCTTTTTATGGCCGGGCGTCTTCTTGCCAGCAGGTTTCTCGGCGGTGGCCAGCACAGATTCGCCGATCGCCCGGCTTCGGCGAAGATTCACCCTGTACTGGTGCAGGAACTCGGGATCAACGCCGGCGATGACTCCGGGCTCAAGAGCCCTGACCATCCGACACTGATGCGCGAGTAGTTCACAAATGCGATGTCGAAGATCGGCCTTGCCCAGGTCGGGTGGCTCGGGTGCCCGACGCTTAAAGAACGCATGACTGGCCTGCTCCGGGCTAAGGCTGTCCGCCAGTTCGGCGCTGAGCTGAGCCACTGAGTGCCAGGGAGTATCCGCCAGGGTGAGATGCAGCACGCCGCCGGTGGCCAGGTCATCCGGTGCCCCACCGCAGAGCCAGTCGGCCAGTTCCAGCAGAGCCGGATTGTGGCCGATCACCAGTACTTTATCGGCCTCGTCTGGCAGCGTCTTCAACCAGGCGAGCAGCGCTTGACCATCGAAGGTGTAGAGGGCCTCGTCGAAGCGGGCCCGCTCGGCCAGAGAGAACTCGGAAAGTTGCTCCGCGACCTCCACAAACGTTTCCTGTGTACGTGTGGCATCACTGACATGGAGTTCACCCTCCAGGGCCTGCCATCGCCTCAGGGGAACCGCCATGGCGGCGGCCTCGCGCCTGCCCCGCTTGCGCAGTGGACGCTGATGGTCGGCCATATCGCCGCTGGCCTTTTTCGCCTTGGCGTGGCGCATCAAAAAGAGATGCCGCATAAAGAATCCCCTGTTTACGATGACTGCTCCATGGTAGGCCAAGTGGGCCACTCATTCCCCCATCTTGCGTTGGTGAACCACGGAATGCATGCCGAGTGCGGCAAAGCTCCCCAGCACGAGTCACCCAAGCGTCACATACAGGAGAAATAATATTGACATTATCAGCGATTTTCTTGTGACGTATGCGCAAGTCCGGCGTGGAGGCTCTAATGGACAAGGTCGATGTGGTGGCATCATTGGGACAGGAGCAACTTCTTCGTCCAGCGTGGATTACGGCAGCCCTGGCGGCCAATGATCGCCTGAAGGTGTATTTATCTCTGCTGCAGGCCGCCCAGGCACATGCCGATCAGCCCACCACGACGTCCCTCGACTTTTCCGACGAACTCTCTAGCGCCGGCATCACCTCTCCCTGGCTCAAGGATCTGGCCGCAACCGCCTTTCGTACCGGCCGATTGTTGAATATCCCTGAACTGCCCCGCCTTGCCGCGATGCTGCGGGACGACCTGCTCACCATGGCCCGCCCCTTGAACAAGGGCACCAGCGAAGCCGCGCTTACCGAGCGGGCAAGTGACTGGTGCGCCTGGTTGGAGGCGCTCAACGGTGACACCCTCGATGATGAACAACTCCGGGCGTTGACCAGCGGCAAGCGCGGCAAGGGAGACAGCTTTCACATTCTGGTGATGGATCTGCACAAGACGCTCAATCACATGGCCGCCGAACTGTCGGATGACGTTGTCGATGGGGCCCATGTCTGGCAGCTGGCGAAGCAGGACCATCCTCGGGTGGCTGCCTTCATGCGTGGGCTCAATCGTACCCGCCCGCTCAAGCTGGACCATCCGGGGCTCGACACCGCTGCAACCCGCGATGGTGAGCGCCTGTTGCTGCAGAACGATATCGGCACCAACGATGCTCATGTTCTGGTGATCCAGGTCCAGGACCTGCGCATCACCCTTACCTACTCCGACCTGCACCGCCAGCGATTTGGCTTCTTCCAGAACATGCTCGGCGAAATCGGCGCCCAGTGGTCGATGCCGGAAGCGCGAACCTCCAGCGGCCTGAATGCCGGGAAGGCCTTCTTCGTGGGTACCGCAACGTTCGACAGCAAAGATGAAGAGAGCCTGCATCGCGCTCTGGAAGGCATCGGCTCTCGAATCGTGTTCTTGATTGACTGGAACCGTGCCCGCAAGCGTCTGGTGCAGTTCGTCAGCAAGGCCTCCGCGGTCGCCATCCTCAGCGAAACGGCGCGCCGGGAAGCAGGCCATATGGCCTGGCTGGTGGCCGGCGCTGAACGCCTGATCTATGGCGCCATGCAGGCATTGGGCAGTGACTACTTCCACATCGGCGACCGCCTCGACCAGGTGCTGGGCGCCGCGCCGGCCGAAGAGTTCCTGATAGAGGCCCTGTCACTCGCCAGCCAATCGACCCAGCAGGGACATAGCACCGCATTGATCGGCGATGAGACCCGCCTGCTGCTGGTGCGCCACCTGCAACGGCGTCGCGATGAATTTGACCTGCTGAGTGAACACGCTGCTTACTGTCATGCACTGGCTGAAGGTCTGCGTGACGCCCTCGCCCATGGACACCACCTCAAGCGCAAGGCAGCCGACAAGCTGGCAGAACGTGCCAAGGAGTGGGAGCACCAGGCCGACCTGATGGTGATGCGCTCTCGCTCCCGCGCCGAACTGCAGCCACGCTGGCGACCCTTCACCGGTCTGATCGAGCGTGCCGACGATGTGGCCGACTACCTGGAGGAAGCCACCTTCCTGCTGTCCCTGATTGCCGAGGGCGGCCATGAGGGCTGGAAGGGGGAGGTGCAGGAGGCGATGTTACGGCTTACCGACGAGGTGCTGAACGCCACTCAGGATCACGTCAAGGCGCTGGCCATCGCCGGCACGCTCAACGACCAGAGTACCGCCGAGGATCACGAAGAGTTCGTGGCTGCACTGTGGCGCGTGCTGAACGCCGAGCGACGCTGCGACCTCCTGCTGCGAGACGTTCGCCGGGCGCTGATGCGACACGTCAGCGATGCCATCACCCTGAATCTGGGCACCGAATTTGCGCTAGCACTCGAGCGATCAACCGATGCTCTTCTGGCCACCGGGTTTGGTCTGCGCAAGCTGGCCTTCAGTCGAATGGGAGGCAGCCTGTGAGCCCGTCCTACATCGAAGAGGTGTCGGCCCCCGTGGAGAACGACGCCCAACAGCATATCCACATCATCGGCGACACGACTCCCCTTCCGATGGGAGCCTCCCCGGACACACTCGGCGCCAAGGCATGGAACCTGGCGAAGATGGCCACCCTTGGCCTGCCGGTGCCACCCGCCTTTGTTCTTGGCACCGGCTGGTGCCGGCAGCCGGACGCGGTTCACACCCAGTGGCCAGGGGCCCTGCAACGACTCGAGGCGCTGACAGGGCTAAGCCTTGGCGATAGCCGGCACCCGCTGCTGCTGTCGGTCCGCTCCGGCGCGGCAGTTTCCATGCCGGGCATGATGGAATCACTGCTCAATATCGGACTGACCGAAACGACCCTGCCCGGCATGGTGAGGCTGACCGGGCACCCGCGCCTGGCCTGGGATGCCTACCGACGCCTGATCTCTGCCTACGGCGAGGTGGTCGCAGGAATCGCCGCCAGCTGTTTCGAAGCCGACCTGGATGACGTGCGCCAGGCAAACGACGAGCGAGAGCTCGATTTCTCCGCCCTGCGCGACGTTGCCTTCCGCCACCTGGCCACCTATGCCCGTGAAGCCGGCGAGCCCTTCCCCCAGGATGCCCGAGTGCAGTTGCGCGAGGCCATTTCGGCAGTATTTGCCTCCTGGCAGAGTGCCAAGGCCCGGGCCTACCGAGACCTGCACGGCATTTCTCATGACATCGGCACCGCGGTGACGGTGCAGCGCATGGTGTTCGGCAACGCAGGTGGGCTTTCGGGGTCCGGGGTAGGCTTTACCCGCGACCCCAGTAACGGAGACCCCTTCCCCTGGGTGGACTTCCTGTTCAACGCCCAGGGAGAGGACGTGGTCAGCGGCCGGCGCAGCGCTCAGGGGCATGACGAACTGGCTACGGTCACGCCGCACCTCTGGAATTCCCTTCGGCAGGCCTGCGCTCAGTTGGAGCAGGCCTTTGGCGACATGCAGGATTTCGAATTCACCATACAGAGCGGCCGGCTCCATCTGCTGCAGACCCGGAACGGCAAGCGAACCCCCCAGGCAGCAGCGCGCATCGCCCTGGACCTGTGGGAGCAGGGAATGATCGAGCCCGCCACGGCGCTGGAACGCACCCGACACCTGGATGCCCAGGCGCTGACCCTGCGCAGAGTAGCGAGCACCGATGGACAAGCCCTGTCTCCCCTGGCGCACGCCGCCAGCGCGACCAGCGGCGTGGCTTGCGGTGAAATCGTCATGGACGAAGTACAGGCGCGGGCGCGGAAGTCAGCGGGAGTTCCAACAATCCTGGTGCGCCGCGATGCGGAGACCCATGACATCGCAGCGCTGGAGATCGCTGAAGGCCTGTTGACCCAGCGCGGCGCACGAACCTCACACGCCGCGGTGGTGGCTCGCCAACTGGGCAAGGTTTGCTTGGTCGGCTGTGAGACGATGACCCTCAACGAGCAATTGCGCACCGTAACCATCGGTGAGCGACAGCTCAGGGAGGGTGATATCCTGACGCTGGACGGCAACGAGGGCATCATCTACTTCGGCGAGACATGGATCGAGGAACAGGTACCCCACGCCCTATTGGAGCGTCTCGCTAGGCTGCGGGATACGCACCCGTAAGCGCTCGGCCACACTCTCGGTCACACACCCCGGTTAAACCATGCATATCGGCATCCTCACCCTGCACATCTCGCTGCCCGGTTGTCAGTCGCTGAAGGAGAAGCGTCAGCGCATGGGCGGCCTGCACGAGCGCTTCGGGCGCAACCCGGCGGTGGCGGTCTGCGAAAGCGGCGAGCTCGACCGTCTCGAGGCCAGCGAATGGACCTTCGTGGTGGTGGCTACCGCGGTTCCGAAACTGGAGTCCCTGCTCAGCGAAATCGAGGACAAGATTCAGCGCACCGTGGATGGACGGGTCATGGAGACTAACCGGGAGCTACTGTAGCGCCCAACGCGGCCTCGCGGACCGCCGTTTTCCCTGGCAACATTGTCTTCACTAAAAATTGTCGAGCTCGAGAAGGATATAGTGAACCGATGACCGCTGAAGAACACCGTATTGTGCTGCTAGACGGAGGGATGGGCCAGGAGCTCGCGACACGCAGCCGCCGCCCCGCGTCGCCGCTTTGGTCCGCTCAAGTCATGCTGGATGAACCGCATCTGGTTGCCGCCATTCACCGCGACTTCATCGAGGCCGGCGCTCAGGTGATTACGGTCAACACCTACAGCGCCACACCGCAGCGCCTGGCGCGCGACGGCGATCCCAATCTGTTCGAACCGCTTTATGCCGCGGCGCTGGACGCCGCTCGCAGGGCCCGCGAGGAAAGCGGCCGGGATGTGCGCATCGCCGGCTGCCTTCCCCCGCTGGTCGCGAGCTATCATCCCGACAGCGTGCCGGACGACGCCACCTGCCTGCGTGACTACCGTCGGATCGTCGCTGTCCAGGCCGCAAAGGTCGATCTGTTCCTGTGTGAAACGATGTCGCTTGCCCGCGAAGCGCGCGCAGCGACTATCGCCGCGGTGGAAGGCAAGCTCCCCGTGTGGGTCGCGTTCACAGTAGACGACGAGGATGGCACCCGCCTGCGCTCCGGCGAATCGCTGCTTCAAGCCGCCCGGGAGGTCGTGGCCGCCGGCGCCGAGCGGGTGCTGGTCAATTGCTCGGTGCCCGAGATGGTCACGACCGCCATGGGCGAGCTTGCCGGTCTCGGCGTGCCGTTCGGCGGGTACGCCAACGGCTTTACCTCCGTGGCCGCGCTTCACCCCGGCGGCACGGTGGATGCGCTGGAGACGCGCACGGATCTCGGTCCCGACGCCTACGCAGAGCATGCAATGAGGTGGATCGAGCAGGGCGCGACCCTCGTCGGTGGCTGCTGTGAAGTTGGCCCCGCCCATATTGCCGCCCTGGCCGAGCGATTGACCGCCAGGGGATACTCGCTGGTCGCTTCTTGAAGCCTTTCGATTACTTCGCGAGGAAGGGCCTACGAGGATCCACCCCGTCGGGACTCGCCTGCAGTGCTTGAACGCTGCGCTCCTGTGCGGCGAGCCGAAATTCCGCGTACTGGCGTTGGGGCAGGTCGCTGAACTCCGCCTGCCCAGCGATGGAAAGCCCGTAATAGACCTGGGTGATCCCGCTCCAGTAGATGGCGCCCAGGCACATGGGACAAGGCTCGCAGCTGGTGTAGAGCACACATCCCGCCAAGCGCCGTGAGCCAGTCTGCCGGGCGGCCGCCTGCAGCGCACGAATCTCGGCGTGCCCCGTCAGATCATTGGTGGCTTTCACATCGTTTACGCCCTTTCCCACGACCTTGCCGTTCTGCACGACAAGCGCGGCGAAAGGCGCCTGTCCGTGCGCCCTGTTCTCGGTGGCAAGATCGATACACCGGGCGATCCATTCCTGATGGGACATGGGTAGCTCTCCTCATGGGTGGGGGTTGAGATTTTCAGGGGGCCAGGATGCGCCGCCTCTTCCGGTCGCGGTGCATCGCTCGCAGGTTGGCGCCACTCAACAGTGTCTCATTGGCCACGGCCACCCACGACGAAGAATGACGAGCCGATCGCCACAACCCATCCCGAGAGGGACATCGTCTATGCTGCGGGAAGCACGGAAAACTCGAGGAGAGCGTCATGAGGAGAGTTGCATTGAAGCGTCCGACCACTTCCTGCACATGGCCAAGCCGGCGGCCTTCCACCATGAGCTGGAACGGATAATCGGCACGCCACCATGACGGTCAATACCGGCAGGTAACACCCTTCCCCTCCTGGCGATGCACCCATATCAGAAGGGGACGCTCCGGTTGGCTGACTTCACCATGGCCGACCTAGCGACCCACCCCCAGATACTTGATCCTGCGGTAGAGCGCCACCAGATACCTGCCGCCCAGCATCATGCCGAGGCCCGCCAACACCACGACCAGGGCGTCATAGGCGACGGCGCCCGCACCAGTGTAGGCCGCCACCAGCATGCCGACGTGACGCACCACCAGGTACACGCCGATCAGGAAGGTGCCGGCACGCACCAGGTCCTCGTCCGCGATCCGGCCGCTCGCCGCGTCAGATACTCCCCCCGCGCCATGCAGCCTATCCGCCAGTCGACCGGCGAAGCACCAGAGCAGCACGCCGCCCGCCATGGGCACGCCCACCGTCGCCACATAGATCAGCAGCAACTTCCCGACCCCGGGCTCGGCAGCATTGGGTCCCAGTAGCGCCAGCGCCGGCACCACCGCAAACAGCGTCTTCAGGAAGAGATAGAGACCCAGCAGGCGGATCAGCAGGATGGAGAATGGCTTCATGAAACCTCCCGGTCAGTCTGACGCCTCATCATCCTCGATGGGCGTACCCAGCGTATCGATCATCACGCTGTGGCACTCGACATCGAACCACTCGTCAAAACGCTTCAGGGTGAGTTTCGGCCATAGCGTCGGGTCGGTGTACCAGCCCTCCAGCTCCGACTCGAACAGGCTGCGCCAATTAGCCTTGATCCACTTCGTGACACCTTCGGGAGAACTACCCACCTCATCGCTGACCAAATAGACGATGCGATCGCGGTTGACCTCTTCCTGTGGTTGCCGTAGCCCTTTTCGGCCAGGGTATCGAGCAGGGCCTGGCGGGTGTCCGGTCGGCTCCAGAGCCGTCGCAGTTCTTCCTCGTCGTGGAAGAGTGCCGGGAGTTCACCGAACAGCTGCCTGACAAAGTCGGCCGACGACATCGGCTTGCCGTCCGGGCTCCAGAAGGTCGTGGCGCTCATGTGCTGGAGCTGGCGGAACTTGCCCGGTGCCAGCTCGACCTCGACGACCGCCTTCCCTACTCTCACAACATATGAGCTTTTACTTAGCAAAGCCAGTGTCGGCCTGGACCTTCGTGGGAGGGACGGTTCGGCACTCCGACTTTAGCGCGCGAGACTTTTCCTGGCTTAACCACTGGCCTGACCCGTCAGACTCCTTCGTGAGATGCCAACATGTTCATGATCAGGCGAATCATGGTCTCCTTGTTGGCCGGATCGGATTCGGCGACCAGCAGTGTCAGGGCGGCGAGGCCCACATCGTTGATGACCACCTCTCCCTCGTCGTCGAGCAGCCGGTCGTTTCGGTAGAGAAAATCGACGAAGAGATAGGCCGCGCTGCGCTTGTTGCCGTCGGTAAAGGGATGATTCTTGATCACGAAGTAGAGCAGGTGTGCGGCCTTGGCCTCCACCGAGGGGTAGGCCGGCTCGCCGAAGACCGTCTGATCGAGATTGCCCAATAGCGAGTCGAGGCCGTCACCGCGTTCCCGGGCGAACAGTTCGGTGTAGCTTCTCCCCGCCCGATCAACTCGGCCTTCAGCGAGGCGAGCGCTGTGCGAGCCTCTTCCAGCGTAGGCAGCCGGCCTCCGGCCTGGGCACGGGGTTCGGTCAACAGGCCTTCGTCGTAGCGTTGCAGCAGCAGGAAGGTCTGGGCATAGCGGGTGACGATATCGACGAGACCCCGGCCGCTGGCGGTATCCAGCGCCGGGCTGCCAGCGGTCTTGCGCACCAGGGCCATGGCGGCCTCCAGCTCCCGGGCGTTCTCCTCGAAGCGCTGGCGATTCAGCGTCCAACCCTGCGTCAGATGCTCGCGCAGCACGCGGGTGGCCCACTGGCGGAATTGCACGGCGCGTCGTGAGTTGACGCGATAGCCCACCGAGATAATGGCATCGAGGTTATAGTGCTCGAGGCTCCTGCGTACCTCTCGCCCTCCTTCGAGACGAACTGTTTCCATTTTGGAAACAGTTGCCTCCCTATCCAACTCACCGCTCTTGTAGATGTTACTGAGGTGCTTAGAGATCGCGGCTTTCTGAACATCGAGGACAAGTGTCAGCTGTTCCTGAGTCAGCCATACAGTGTCGTGCTTGGCATCCAGCCGCACCTCAACCTCCCGACCGGCCTCTTGGTAGATGACGATGGGCGCCTGGTTGTTGTCGCTCATACCGTCGCCTCCTCCACCGCCGCCTCGGCCTCCGTGGCCGTCAGCTCGCCGGAGAAGGCCTTCTGCAGCAGGGACTGCTTAAGCTCGGCGAGAGCGGTGAGTTTCATCTCATAAATAGTCTCAAGCCTAGCCACATCGGACTCCAGTGCCTCAAGGTGGTGGACGACAGACCTTTGTTCATCAAGGTTTTGATGTCGCGGGTGGGGGCGCCCTTCTCGAAGAACAGCACCAACGTCTTAACGCCGGCGCCGAAGAAGGTGTGAGCCTGGAGGGTGTCGAGCTGCTGGGTGGTGAGCCGGCGCGGATCAGCGGGCGCGGGGTGTAGTACTCGCCGCCGTTGCGCCCGGCATTGCCCATGTTCTTGATCTTGGCCTCGTAGAGGTGCGAGAGCTCGTGCTTCTCCTCCTGGGAGCGGAAGGTCAGACCATCGACCAATTCCAGGGCATTGCGCAGGCTGTAGCCGCTCTGGAACTTGTTGCGCACCTCCGAGAAGATCTCGCCGATCTTGTACTCGATGGTATCCGGCCCGGTCGCGCGCTCACGAAAGCACTGCGGGTAGGGGAAGATCTCGCGATTGACGAAGTCGAGCAGGTCGTCGCCGGTCAGGGCGCTGTCGTGGTCCAGGCTGCCGTCGCGCTTGCGGGGCGCGGCCCAGCTCGACCATTGATGGTGCGCATCGATGATGAAGTAGAAGGCCTTGCCGGCCAGGGTGGCGTTCATGGCACGCCGCTGCTCGAGGTCGTCCAGGCACTTGAGGAACAGCAGCCAGGAGGTCTGTTCGGTGTAGTCCAGCTCGGTGGCGCAGCCGGCCTCTTTCCACAGCACATCGCCGATGTTCTTGAAGGTCTGCTCGAACATGGGTGTCGCGGGTCCTTGCGATGGGAATCATGGGGGTAATGCTACGCCGCGGCATCGGCCTACGCCAATCGCGCTGCGAGCGGCGCTCCCGCTGGCGGATGGCCGTTCCCCGTGAGCCTGGGAGATGCCTTATTTTCATTTCGGGCCGAACTTAAAATAAGCCGCGTCAATATGTTAATCAGCAGCATCATGACGCTGGCCTTCACGCGTCACGGCCACAAGCAGGCGATAAAGGTGCTTGGATCGGGTTTGTTAAGCCTCACCCTTGGCGATCAGCTCGGCCTTGAGCGAGGCGAGAGCGGCTCGGGCATACCTCGGTTCGTGCAAAAAAGATGTGAACCGAAACCTGACGAGCAACGACCCATGGGGGAACCAACCACACATCGGAGCAACAACAATGAAAGCATTCGACCGCAAGGCTCAGGCAACGGCTCTACTGTTCTCAACACTCATGCTTGGGGTATCCCTGTCCAGCCATGCCCTGTCACCCCAGGCAGCCATGGAACAGGGACTGATGGAGAAACCAAGGATTGAGTACCGAATAGAGTGCATGGACGGCAAGATATTTTTTCTCTCTTCCTTGGCCGGAATCACTCACTCAATCTGTGATGATCATGGCGGAGTGAAAAGTGGTCTTGGCGATGGCGGTGGCGGGATTGGCGGGGGTAAGGGGAATGTGGGCAATGTCATCGGCGTCGATAACAACCCTGCCGGAATGCGACTGGGCAACAACCCCACCGGGGTCCACGCCGATAAAGCACGCCTTCGTGCAGCGCCAGCACAGGATTACAATTCCAGCCGTTCCAATAAACCCAGCGAGTGATCCCGCGGATCATCTCGTCTCCAACCCCGACCGCTGCGCCGGGGCTTTCATTTTCACACGCGGAACGCGGCTCTCGAACAGCGCAATCGAGACGAGGCGATCAATCAGCCGAGACGGTCATGACCGTTATCGAGGAAGGGATAGTCGGTGTAGCCCTTCTCATCGCCGCCGTAGAAGGTGCTGTGGTCGGGCTCGGTGAGCGCCGCCCCCACGCGGAAGCGCTCGGGCAGGTCGGGATTGGCGATGAAGGGGCGACCGAAGGCCACGGCGTCGGCGGTATTGTCGGCCAGGCGCTGAGTGGCGAGCTCAGCGTCGTAGTTGCCGCAGTAGATCAAGCCGCCCCTGAAGCGCTGGCGCATCTGCTCGCGAAAGCCCTCGGGGAAGGTGATGTCGCCCCCCGCCCAGTTGGGCTCGTTGAAGTGGAGGTAGGCCAGGCCGCGGCGATTGAGCTCACTGGCCAGGTAGTAGGCCATCTCCTCGGGCTCATCGTCGGTCAGGCCGAAAAGCTCGATAAAGGGCGTCAGGCGGATGCCGACACGGGCGGGGCCGAACACGTCGGCGACCACGTCGACCACTTCCAGCGGGCAGCGCGCGCGGTTCTCGATGGAGCCGCCGTACTGGTCGGTGCGCTGGTTGGTGCCGGTGGCGAGGAACTGGTTGAGCAGATAGGCGTTGGCCGCGTGCACCTCGACCATGTCGAAGCCGGCCCGCTTGGCGCGCTCGGCGGCCTGGCGATAGTCATCGACGATGCCGGGGATCTCATCGGTTTCCAGCGCCCGCGGCGTGCTGGTGGGGTGCGGCCCGGCGGTGCCGTCGTCGAACTCGACGAAGCACTCGGCGCCCTCGCCCTTGAGGGCTCTTGGCGCCACGGGCTGTTCGCCGTTGGGCTGCACCATTTCATGGGAGACGCGCCCCACGTGCCATAGCTGCAGCGCGATGCGCCCGCCCTTGGCGTGAACGGCCTCGACGACCTCCTTCCATCCCGCTTCCTGGGCGTCGGTCCAGATGCCCGGCGTATACACGTAGCCCCGCGCCGTGGGGGAGATGTTCGTCGCCTCGCTGATGATCAGCCCGGCACTGGCACGCTGCCCGTAGTAGGCCTGCTGCAGCTTGCCGGGAATGCTGTCCGGCGTGCGCGAGCGAGTCAGCGGCGCCATGATCACGCGATTGGGCAGGCTCAGGCTGCCGAGCTGTAACGGGGTCAAGAGCTCTGGTGTAAAGAGAGATGTATCAGGCATCAAGACGCCTCCTGGTGAAGAATGAATGTTAGCTACTGAATATCAACTGTCCACATAATAAGCCTGTTAACTACCTGTGTCAGGAATAGTGGTGCATTGATCGAATAGCCTGAGCCTATCCCCATTTGAAGCAGGCTCGATGGACGGACGGCTTCGGGGTCGCGCTCTTCCTTCGGCAGGCCCGGCGAGCGTGATAGGATTTTCTTCACATTCCACAAGGAGCGCGCCATGACCGCTGCCGAGATGCTCGACCGCCTGGTGGGCTTCCCCACCGTCTCCCGGGATTCCAATCTGGACCTGATTGCCTTCGTAGAGGGGTTCCTTGACGAGCACGGGGTGACGCACTGGCGGGTGGAGAGCGACGACGGGCGCAAGGCCAACCTGCTGGCGCGCATCGGTCCCGATGTGGCCGGCGGCGTGGTGCTCTCCGGCCATACCGACGTGGTGCCGGTGGACGGCCAGCCCTGGTCCACCGACCCCTTCAGCCTGGTCGACAAGGGGGATGGGCGCTTCTACGGCCGCGGCACCTGCGATATGAAGGGTTTCATCGCCTGCGCCCTGGCCAAGGTGCCGCGCTGGGTGAGGCTTAACCTGGAAAAGCCCATCTGGCTGGCGCTCTCCTACGATGAGGAAATCGGCTGCATCGGCGCGCCGCGCATGATCGAGACGCTGATGGCCGATCACCCGCTTCCTGCGGCGGTGATCGTCGGCGAACCGACGCTCATGCACCCGGTGGTGGCCCACAAGGGCGCCACCAACCTGCGCACCACCGTCACGGGCCGGGCCTCGCATTCCAGCCAGGTCAACCAAGGGGTCTCGGCGATTCACGTGGCGGCGAGGCTGGTCACCTATATCGAGGAGGTCATGACAGAGCTCCAGGCCGAGGGGCGCGTGGACGAGGCCTTCAACGTGGTGCATTCGAGCCTGCACGTGGGCAAGATTCAGGGCGGCACGGCGATCAACATCATGGCCCGGGAGTGCACCTTCGAGTGGGAGATCCGCCATCTGCCGTCGGATCGCTTCGAGGAACTGGTGGGCCGGGTCAACGCCCGGGCCGCCGAGCTCGAGGCCGAGATGCACCGGCGTGCGCCGGAAGCCTCCATCGTCACCGTGGCGCTCAACGAGACGGTGCCGGCCCTGGCCGATGACAACAACGCCGAGGTGCTCACGCTGTGCAACGCCCTGCTTGGCGAGCGCCCCGCCGGCGCAGTGGCCTACGCCACCGAGGCAGGCCAGTTCCAGCGCCAAGGGCTCCCTACGGTGATCTGCGGGCCGGGCAGCATCGGCCAGGCCCATCAGCCCGACGAATACATCGAGGGAGAACAGCTCGACGCCGCTGACCGCTTCATGGCAGCACTGGGCGAACGGCTGTGCCACGACTAGACCCCGTCAAGGAGAGACCCATGCCCCGACTGCTGATCGTCAAGACCG
The DNA here is from genome assembly GCF_042643535.1 of Halomonas tibetensis. Taxonomy (NCBI): domain Bacteria; kingdom Pseudomonadati; phylum Pseudomonadota; class Gammaproteobacteria; order Oceanospirillales; family Halomonadaceae; genus Halomonas; species Halomonas tibetensis. The sequence continues at coordinate 450,729 of NZ_JBHRSQ010000007.1, read as the reverse complement.
GCGATGCCTTCCCCGACGTGGTGAACGCCCACGGCGATTTCGAAACGCTGTTCCAGCAGGCGCTGGCCCGCGGCGGCTTCAACGCCTCGGTATTCGACGCTCGCCACGAACCCTTGCCCGCCCTCGAAGGCATCGACGGCCTCTATATTACTGGCTCTCACGCCATGGTGAGCGACGCCGAGCCCTGGAGCGAGGCGCTCAAGCCCTGGCTAGTCGATGCCCGCGGGCGCAACCTGCCGATACTCGGCGTCTGCTACGGCCACCAGCTGATGGCTTCGGCCTTCGGCGGGGTCAGCGACTATCATCCGGCCGGGCGCGAATCCGGCACCCATGAGGTTACCCTCACCGAGGCCGGGCGCGCAGACGCCCTCCTCGGTCAGCTCCCCCTGCGCTTCCCGGCCCAGCTGAGCCATGCCCAGTCGGTGCTCGAGGCGCCCCATGATGCGGTGGTACTGGCAAGCAACGCCCATGACGCCAACCAGGCGCTGCGCTACGGCCCGCGTCAGTGGAGCGTGCAGTTCCACCCCGAGTTCACCCCGGAGGTGATGCGCGCCTACCTGGGTCACCAGGTCCCTGCCCTTCGGGATCAGGGCCAGGACACCCAGGCGTTGATAGAGGGCATCACCGCGACGCATGAAGCGAGCTTGCTGCTGACACGCTTCGCCGAGGCGGTGGCCAGGGAGGCCGAGCACGCCTGAGCCGAAGATCGCGTTACCTTTTCTCTTCTTGAACGACAGCGCCCCGCACCGTTTCCGGTGCGGGGCGCTGGGCGTTCAGGCCGGCGGCGAAAGCCGCACGGTGCTTAAACGCAGAGCATCAGCTCTCGTGCATCAGGCGCGCGACGGGCGGCGAACCGGCGCATCGCCATCCTCGCGACGACGGCGCGGGGCACGCTCTTCGGCAGCACCACTGTCCTCGCTGATCTCCAGGGCACGGCCGGCGACACGAGCGCGAGCCATCTTGGTCAGGATGCTGGCCGGCAGTGAGTTGGGCAGCTCCACCACGGAGAAGGAGGTGCGGATATCGATACGGCCGATACGGGCTCCCTCGATGCCGCCTTCATTGGCCAGGGCGCCAACCAACTGGCCGGGCTTGACGCCGTCCTTGTGACCCACGGCCACGCGGTAGCGGGTCATGCCTTCGCTGGGACCGCGCTCACGGGCACCACCACCCTCACGGCGCGCCGGCTTGCCGTCGCGAGAATCGCGGTCATTGCGAGTCTCCTTGCGCGGCGCCTGGATGCGGCCGATGGGTGACTCGTCGGCGCGCGCCAGACGGGCAAAGGAACAGGCCAGCTCGATGGGGTCGTAACCCTCTTCGACCAGGCGGCCGACCAGGGCACGCTGCTCTTCGGCACCGGCGGTCAGCGCGGCGATCACCTTCTGGTGGAAGACCTCGTCGCGATGGGCGCGGATGGCCGCCTCGTCGGGCACCTCCATCTCGCCGAGTTTCTGACCGGTGGCCTGTTCGATCCAGCCCACTTTGCGGCCTTCACGGAAACCTACGAAGGTAATGGCGACACCGGTACGCCCTGCCCGGCCGGTACGACCGATGCGGTGCGTATAGGCCTCAGCGTCCTGGGGCAGGTCATAGTTGATGATGTGGGTCAGACGCGACACATCCAGACCGCGAGCGGCCACGTCGGTGGCGATCAGAATATCCACCTTGCCCCGCTTGAGGCGGGTAACGGTGCGCTCACGCAGGCTCTGGTCCAGGTCACCGGACAGGCTGGCGACACTCAGGCCACGGGCACTGAGCTGTTCCGTCAAGGTGGTGCAGGCCGCACGGGTACGCACAAAGACGATGGCGCCATCAACGGGCTCCACCTCGAGGATACGCGACAACGCTTCCAGCTTGGCACCGCCGTCGACGCGAACCAGGAACTGCTCGATACTCGCCGCAGTGCCCTTCGCCGAGGCAATGGCAACCTTGACCGGATCGACCAGATAGCGGTTGACGATGCGCTCGATCTCGGTCGGCAGGGTCGCGGAGAAGAACACCCGCTGGGCAGTCTTGGGGGTATCAGCCACTACGCGCTTGACGTCGTCGATGAAGCCCATGCGCAGCATCTCGTCAGCTTCGTCGAGCACCAAGGAGGTGAGACCGTCGAGCTTGAGGCTACCGCGGTCCAGGTGATCGATGACCCGGCCCGGGGTGCCTACTACTACCTGGGCACCACGCTTCAGCGCACCCAACTGCTCGCGGTACTCCTGACCGCCGCAAAGGGTAGCAACTTCCAGGCCCTGAAGGTTCTGGCCGTACTTGCTGAAGGAGACGGCCACCTGCTGGGCCAGCTCGCGGGTCGGCGCCAGCACCAGAACCTGGGGCTCGCGGCGAGTCAGCTCGATGCGCGACAGGATCGGCAGGGCGAAGGCAGCGGTCTTGCCGGTGCCGGTCTGGGCCTGGCCCAGCATGTCACGCCCTTCCAGCAGTGCCGGAATGGTCTGAATCTGGATCGGAGAAGGAGTCTCGTAGCCCAGAGTCTTGACGGCAGACAGAACAGCAGGCAACAGAGCGAGGTCGCCGAAGCTCGGCGAAGCGACAGAAGTCGAGGTCATCAATCACACCTTGGTAGGCCGGGATCTCCGGCATAAATTCATTGGCGTCCCTGACGCGGACAATAGCGGTCAGGCGCACTGTTCCCACAGGGGGTGCAGTACGAGACATCGGAGTCGGGGACGCCGGTCGCACCTAGCATCGGGCCCAAGCCATCGGGGATGGCGAACAGGAGCCCTGTGGCGACCATTTGCGCCGATCTCGCCAGTTTGGCGGGATCTCAGTTGGCGCGCCATCTACACAATTCGAACGCTTGGGGCGATCAGCAATGACGCTGGGCCTGGCGTTGCGGCGCCCATCCTGTGATCGGTCGATGACCGGCAGAGATGGCGTCGTACATGATGGTGGGGTCAGCACATGCGAGGAAAGCGCATGCTACCATTGTCTCCTTGTCCTGGCCAACCTTTTCGCCAGTCCAACTCTTCTTCGTGCTCCGGGAGACTCTCCATGCCGACGCTGTGGGTCGACGCCGACGCCTGCCCCAAAGTGGCGCGCGAGATCATCGTACGCGCCGCCGAACGTACCTCGACCAGCGCCTGGTTCGTGGCCAATCATGCAGTACCGCTACCGCGCTCGGCGTGGGTGACGGCGCTGGCGGTAAGCCAGGGCTTCGATGCTGCCGATGACGAGATCGTCGAGCGTATCCAGGCAAACGACCTGCTGATCACGTCCGACCTTCCGCTGGCCATGGCGGCCATCGAGCGCGGGGCGAAGGTGATGACGACACGCGGGGAGGCACTCAACGCGAACAACATCCGCGCTCGGGTCCAGATGAGAGATTTCATGGAGACCATGCGCGCCAGCGGCGAGCACACCGGCGGCCCCAAGGGCTACACCGATGCGGATCGCCGCGAATTCGCCAATGCGCTGGACCGGTGGCTGGCAAAGAACAGCTGAACCATGGCACACCTCCACCCGGGTCAGGATGCACGCCATGTCTGCTTGAGACATACGATAAACAGCATGAAACTGCCCATCGAACAATCGATGGGCAGTTCCGGGGAAGAGTGTTCAGTGAAGGTGATTAATGACTAATCATCCAGGGCCTGGCAGACGGAAACATCTTCTTGCCATCCGCCGTGTAGAACACTTTGGGTTTGTCATGGCTCGTATGCGCACAGCCGCAGCCCTTGCCGTGACGATGCTCATGACGGGCCTGATCTTCGCTGCGATGCTCCGGCGTAGAAAATCTGGGCTCATACTGACTTCGCTCGTTACGATCCATGGCATCTCGAGTCGCTGAGTCCATGGCGCGCAATGCAGGCGACAACAGGATTACCCGGGCCGACAGCGTACCGCACGTTGGGCAGGATTTAGGTTCAGCGCTCTCCGCGAGCGTGGCCAGTTCATGAAATAGCCCATGCTCACTACACTTGTAATCATAAAGAGGCATGGCATCACTCCTTGTCTGGCGATAGAGGCACATCCATGCCGCCCTTGACCTTGACCTCGGGTCCTGAGGCACTGGGGTTAACGTCGAAATCGAATATCCCGGTGGGCAACCAGAGCGTCGCGCAGGCATTGGGTATATCCACTACCCCGCTGATATGGCCCTCGACCGGGGCGCAACCGAGAATGGCATAGGCCTGAGCGGGGGTATAACCGAACTTGGTCAGGTATTCGATGGCATTGAGACATGCCTGACGGTAGGCCACATGTACGTCCAGGTAATGCTGCTTCCCCTGTTCGTCCACGGAAATCCCTTCGAAGATCACATAGTCGTCATAGCGGGGCTTGATCGGACTCGGCTTGAAGATCGGGTTCTTGATACCATATTTCGCCATGCCGTCCTTGATGACATTAACCCGAAGATGAATCCACCCAGCCATTTCGATGGCACCACAAAAGGTGATTTCCCCATCGCCCTGGCTGAAGTGGAGATCGCCCACCGAAAGCCCAGCGCCATCTACGTAGACGGGGAAGTAGACCTTGGAACCACGTGACAGGTCCTTGATGTCGCAATTACCACCATGTTCGCGAGGCGGCACGGTTCGCGCGGCTTCAGCGGCTGCGGTCTTGGCCTGGTCCGCCGGCATGCGACCCATATGGGCAGTGTCGGAGAAAGGCAGAGCAGCCAATGGCGGCACCCGGTCCGGGTCGGTATCAACCAGTGCCTTTTCTCGTTTATTCCAGTCTGCCAGCATTTCCTTGGAAGGCAGAGTGCCGATCAATCCTGGATGGATCAATCCCGCAAACTCCACATTAGGAATATGCCGAGACTTGGTAAACATGCCGTTGAAATCCCAGATGGATTTTTGTGCTTCCGGGAAGTGCTCGGTCAGAAAACCGCCACCATTCTGCTTCGCGAAGAAACCGTTGAAGCCCCATTGACTCTCCTTGAAAGCGCCGATATCCAGAATATCCACTTCAAGAAGATCACCAGGCTTGGCCCCCTCAACACCGATGGGGCCAGACAAGAAATGCACTTGAGTCAGATCGACATCTCTTACATCGTCGGCACTGTCGTCATTCTTTATCTGCCCACCAGTCCAGTCATAGCACTCGACAATAAATTCATCGCCGGGCTTGACGTTAGCCACCATTGGAATATCTGGGTGCCAGCGATTGTGGATCATGTCGTTGTCGTAGCAGGATTTTCCTAAATCAATCTTGATAATGGTATCAGCCATGGCAACCACCCCTCTGATTTCGCTTGATCGATTATTGATGCAGCAGAAACAACGCTCGATTTCACTATCTGACAAGACGTTGGCGCTGACCATACGTCACTTGACGTAAGTGGCCGCGCGGATCACCAATGTATTGTCATGCAGATCGGCATACAGATGCGTGGAATCCACTTCACTTAGCATAGTCTGTGCCAGCGTTGGCAACAGCCGAGCGCGCAAGTCACGCGAGAGGTCGCGTGCGCCAAAGCGGGCGTCGTAATTCTGCCGCAGCCAGCGCGTCGCCGCCGGGCTGAGGCTAAGATGCCGGCCCTGCCTGGCGAGTCGCTCATTCAACTTGCCAAGCTCAAGCTCAAGCAGAGCGTCCAACTGACCATCGCCAATGGGCTGGTAGTGCAGGATGCGGTCAATCCGGTTAATGAATTCCGGCTCGAAGTGCCGATGCAGCGCACTATCCAGCAGTTGCTGCTGACGTTGTGGATTGGGCTTGAAAAAGCGCCGCCAGCCGCGACGGAATCGGCCCTGATAGCGTGCCAGCTCCCCGGAACCCAGGTTACTCGTCATGAAGATCAGGGTATTGCGAAAGTCGATATGTCGATTGCCAGCAGGCAGGGTCAGCCAGCCGCTGTCCAGCACATTCAACAGCGTTCGGATCACCTCCGGGCTGGCCTTTTCCAATTCGTCGAACAGCACCACCCCAGGCGTGCTGAAACTACCGGAAATGCGTTCGGCATCGAACAGGCTGTGACCCTCCTTACTGCCGACATAGCCCGGCGGTGCGCCCACCAGCGCCGAGGCATAGTGCTCTTGTCCCAGCGTGTTCATATCGATACGGCACAGTGCATCGTCACGGCCTTGAATGGCACGCGCCAGCAGGCGCACGGTCTCGGTCTTGCCAACTCCGGTGGGGCCCATTAACAGCACCACGCCGAGCGGACGCTGCTCGGAAGCCAAATCTGCTTTCACCACGTACAGCAGATCACGTAGGGCAGCTAACGCGTCTGGCTGCCCCAAGATGCCCAGCTGCAACTTATCCATGACCTGCTGCGGGTCGAAGGTAAACCGGCTCAGGCCCGGCGCTGCCGATTCTGGCCTAGCCTGGGCGGCCCGCTGGCTCTCCAGACGATCGTTGATGAAAGGCACCACCGTTTATCCCGTGGCCCCCTTCTCCTTGCCTTCTACCGGCAGACTACCCACCGGACACTGAGCCACCCCGATGCTGGAGCGCGTAATGCTTTCCACCTGCTCGCGGGCCTTCTCGGCATCCAGGACCCATGTACGGTAGAAATCGAACGGGCAGTTGGCGATTCCCTTGTCGCCGTCACCCGAGTCGTGAACGCCGGTATAGCCGCGATGCAACAGCTTGAATAGATGGTTCTGAGACTGATCATTGGCGCGAGCATCTCGAATCTGACTGAGTGAGAGCTGCGCGTACTGAACGCCCATATCCTCCTCGCCACACTCGCCCAGGGTACGACCATCGAAGCCGATGATGGCCGAGTGTCCGAAGTAGCTGTAGACGCCGTCGAAGCCGCTGGCGTTAGCCACTGCCACATAGCAGTTGTTGGCCCAGGCCATACTCTTGGCCATCAATACTTGTTGATCCTTTGCGGGGTACATATAGCCCTGGCAGCGCACCACCAACTCGGCGCCCTTCATGGCACAATCACGCCAGATCTCGGGATAGTTGCCGTCATCGCAGATAATCAGGCTGATCTTCATCCCCTTGGGTCCTTCGCTGACAAAGGTCTGGCCGCCGGGATACCAGCCCTCAATGGGGCACCAGGGAATAATCTTGCGATATTTCTGGACGATCTTGCCCTCATTGTTGATCAGAACGAGGGTGTTGTAGGGATGTTTCTTGGGATGATCTTCATGACGTTCTCCCGTCAGAGAGAACACACCCCAGGTATTGGCCTCGCGGCAGGCGCGGGAAAATATAGCCGTCTCATCACCGGGAATGACCGCAGCCGTTTCTATCATCTCATCATGGTCATACATGATGCCATGGGTGCTGTACTCGGGGAAAACCACTAGATCCATGCCCGGCAGCCCCTGTTTCATGCCAACCACCATATCGGCAATTTTCCGGGCATTTTCCAGCACTTCGGCGCGAGTGTGCAGACGAGGCATCTTGTAGTTCACCACCGCTACACCGACGGTATCGGCACTGCTGGAAATATCACCATGTCGCATTGCACGAGCCTCCTGAACTGACGATCGGGAACACCGCCTAGCCGAATCAGATAAGCACCGGCGCTGCGAGACACGGCAGGCGAGACGGTGTTTCGGTCGTATACTTCAGCGGTGATTTGCGTCGTAACAGTTTGGAGTCGGCATGCTTTACCGCCAATACGTTAATTGACGTATCAGTTCATGGCGTTCAATCCGATTACCGCCGCCGAGGTGCGATTTTCGACACCCAGCTTCAGAAATACCTGCTCCAGGTGCTTGTTCACGGTCCGTGGACTCATGTCGAGGATCAGGGCAATATCCCGATTGGACTTGCCGTTGGCAATCCAGTAGAGAACTTCCGCCTGACGCTGAGTCAGCCCCAATCGCTCACCCAGCAACTGCTCGGGCAGCACGTCCCGCTTGCGTGACAGGTTCAGCAGATACTCATCTTCGGCCAGTTGGCCGATCAGAGAAGCCTCGACCCGCGCCTCGGCGCCGGGCACCGACACGGCCGGGGCGCCCATGGTTAGCAGGCAACGGGCCAGCCACTCGGACAACGGCAGCGACTCGCCATCAACCACCAAGCCATCTTGACTGAGGATCTCCTCCAGCAGACGACTGGCCTGGGGCGTGCTCCAGAGAATGGCTCCCGCCGCATTCACCGCCAGCATATGACGTCCGCTGGCATCCAACGCAGCCCGCGCGCTGCTCGTACGACGCGCATTGGTCAGATGCACCCGCATCCTCGCCAGTAACTCATCGGGCGCCACCGGCTTGGTGATGTAGTCCACGCCACCCACTTCCATTCCGCGAACAATGTGTTCAGTCTCGCTCAGGCCGGTCATGAAAATCACCGGCAGGTCGTGGCGCTGTTTCAGCAACCGGCAGGTCTCGAAGCCGTCCAGTCCGGGCATCATGGCATCCATCAACACGATGTCTGGCGTCACCTCGTCCAGCATCCCCAGCGCACTGCGACCGTCCAGAGCCACCAGCACGGTCACCCCTGCACTGGCCAGAGCATCGGTAATCAGGCTCAGGCTCTCCGGGGAGTCGTCCACTACCAGCACGGTGTCCCTCTGTGCCGGTTCTGTGATATCACGCATCGTCCTCCTCCTGGCGTTCTGTCCTCAGCTGCCGAATAAGGCTCAGCAGGTTGGCAAACTGGAACTGCTGCGCCAGCAATCGGGCATGTTCAACGAAGGGGGCCGCCTCGGGCGCCTCCTGCTGAATGCGAGTCAACTGCGCTCGCACTCCCGCCACGTGACCGATGCGCGCCAACCTTTCCAATGCGCTCAGCAGTGCTTCCTGGGGTAAGACCATGGGGCGAGTCAGTTGAGCAGCCAGCTGAGACTCCGCCGGATTGTCGACTGGTTCATCATGCACCCAGTCAAGCCTTAACAGACGCCCTATCTTATCCAGCAGTTGCGCCAGATCCACCGGTTTGGTCAGGTAGTCGCTCCACGGCCCCTCGCCGCGACTGAAGCGCTGTAGCCCGGAGGCATCTGCCGACACCATGACGATAGCGCCCCGCTGACCCGCGGCCCGCAAGCGTTCGGCCAATTCCCAACCGCTCATTCCCGGCATGGTAATGTCAAGCAGGAAAAGGTCTGGCGGGCGTTGCTGCGCCTGCGCCAGGCACTCCTTACCGTCGGGGGCGGTCTCCACCGCGAACCCAAGATCACCCAGAAATTCGGCCAGCAGGTCCCGATGCGGCGTCTCATCGTCAGCGACGAGGACACGAGAACGCGGCCCCTGATAACCGATGATGCGGCGAGGCGGCGCATTCGGCCGCAACAGCTTGGGCACCGCCGAAAGCATCAGCCGCACTCGGAATTCGCTACCGACGCCAAGCCGGCTTTCAGCCTCAATGTTGCCGCCCATGATCTCGGCCAGCAGCTTGGTAATCGTCAGCCCGATGCCCATGCCGGGCCGCGACTCACCCTGGCTCGGCGCCACTCGCTCGAATGGCTTGAAGATGCAGTCCAGCTGCGACGCCGGTATCCCCAGGCCGGTATCCCGCACCTGAAATGTCGCCACCTGGCCGCCGTAATCGACGCTAAAGCGAATCTGTCCCTCATCGGTAAATTTCACCGCATTGGAGAGCAAGTTGATCAACACCTGCCGCAGCCGGCGCTCGTCGGTATAGACGGCGCTTGGCAGGCGCTCGGCGCAGTCAAATACCAGGGCCAGGCCCTTCTCCTCCGCCTGACGCCGGAAGATCTGCACCAGCTGGTCAAGCAGCTCACGGATGTTGACCTCCTCACGATGGAGTTCCAGCCTTCCCGCCTCGATGCGTGAGATATCCAGCACGCCGTCGATCAGCCCCGACAGGTGCTCGGCGCTGCGTCTCAGTACCTGAACCGAGTTGCGGCGTGGCTCTGAGAGTTCGGTGTCGCGTTCAAGCAGCTGCGCATAGCCCAACACCGTGTTCAGCGGCGTGCGCAGCTCATGGCTCATTCCCACCATGTAGCGGCTCTTGGCCATGTTCGCCGCTTCGGCTACCTCCTTGGCCTTCTGCAACTCCCGATCGGTCCGCTCATGGGCCTCAATTTCCTCCATCAGCAAGCTATTCTGGTAGCGCGATTCGCGTTCCGCTGCGACCCGGCTCTCGTGAGCCAGGACGATCAGCCAGGCGACTACGCCGGCAATCAGAAACAGGATGAAGAAGGTCTGCCATAACGTCGCTGCCACCACCTCGGCGTGCACCCGGTCATCCAGGGTCGCTTGCACATAGATAACCGACAACGACGAGCCCATCACCAGCACCATCACCAGCATCAGAAACAGGTACTTGCCAAACCGCGAATGCAAGCGGTGCACCACCTTGGTGGGGAAAAGGAAGTTCAATACCGCCCATATCTGCAAGGAGAGCCGTGCCCCGGGCTTGCAGAGGTCGTTGCAGCGCGCATCCAGGGAGCAGCACAGCGAACAGATGGGCCCGCCGTAAGCCGGACACTCCGCCATGTCCTCGGGCTCGAAGCCGTGCTCACAGACCAAACAGCGGATGATCTTATTGGCCTCCCAGTCGGCCTTGGGCGTGCGCGCGATGTAATAGCGGCTGCCGGTCGTCAGAGCGATCAGCGGTGCCGTGAAAAACGGCAGCGCCAGGGCAAGAAAGGGAGCCAAAGCCTGGGCGGTCTCGCCGAACAGGCCGATGAACGCCGTCACCCCCAGCAGCAGCGAGAGCAGCATGGACACCACACCCACCGGATTGACGTCGTGAAGGTGAGCCCGCTTGAACTCGATATGCGACGGACTGAGGCCCAGGGGCTTGTTGACCAGCAGGTCGGCCACCAGGGTCCCTACCCAGGCCACGGCCACCAGGCAATACAAACTGAGGATCTGTTCCAGCGCCTTGTAGATGCCGATCTGCATCAGCAACAGCGCAATGGCGACATTAAATACCAGCCAGACCACTCGCCCCGGATGACTGCGGGTCAGGCGCGAGAAGAAGTTCGACCAGGCGATAGAGCCGGCATACGCATTGGTGACGTTAATTTTCATCTGCGACAGGATGACGAATAGACCGGTCAGCAGCATGGCCAGTTCGGCATTGGGGGTCACATACTGAAAGGCGGCCAGATACATTTCGGTGGGCTCAGAGGCCTGCTCTGTGGTGCCTCCAAGGCTGAGGACGAAATAGGCCAGAAACGACCCCAGAAGCATCTTCAGCGCGCCGGGAATGATCCACCCTGGCCCTGCCGTCAGCAGCGCCAGCCACCAGCCCACCCGTCCTTTGTGTGTGGTGCCCGGCAGGAAGCGCAAATAGTCCACCTGTTCACCGATCTGGGCCACCAGCGCGAATATCACCGCTGATGCTGCACCAAAAAGCAGCAGATCAAAGCCGTCGTTCGCCTGCGGATGCGTCCCGGCAAAACCCATCCAGCCCTCCAGGTCGATCAGTCCATGCACCCCCATGGCGAGAAATGGCAGCAGGTGAAGGCCCAGCCAGATGGGCTGAGTCAGCGACTGGAACCGACTGATCAGCGTAATGCCGTGGGTCACCAGGGGGATCACCGCCACCGCGCTCAGGGTATATCCCGCCCATAGCGGCAGGCCGAACCACATCTCCAGCAGCAGGGCCAGGATCGCCGCCTCGATGGCAAAGAAAATGAAAGTGAACGAGGCATAGATCAAGGAAGTGATCGTGGAACCGATGTAGCCAAAGCCGGCGCCACGCGTCAGCAGGTCGATATCCAGGCCGGAGCGAGCGGCATGGTAGGCAATCGGCAGGCCGGTCAGGAAGATCAGAGCAGACACCACGAAGATGGCCATGACCGCGTTCTGAAATCCGTAAAGGATGGTGATCACACCACCAATTGCCTCCAGAGCGAGAAACGACACGGCCCCAAGAGCGGTGTTCGCCACCTGGAAACAAGAGAATCGCCGGGCACGATGGGCGGTAAAGCGCAGCGCGAAGTCCTCCAGCGTCTGGTTCGCCACCCACTGATTGTAGATACGCCGAACTCTCGGCACGCGCTGGACTCTCGACCGACCCTCGTCCAATCCGACCTCATCACCTGGTGAGGGTGCTGCATGGGGGGGTGTTGTCATCAAACGGAGGCTCCAGAGAAGACTGTAGCGGGCGCTACGATCAGCGCCGCAACACGATTACCCCAACATGGAGCAAAAAACGTGCCTGGATAATGAAAACCCATCGTGTGGACGGCACTTTCCTGCATGCCTGAAGACTCTGCCCGCGTCCTCCCCCCCGGGGCCATACGTTAATCGACGTATTGTTCTGCAACGCAGCACAGGCCGAAGCTTTAGGCTCCGGAGCTGCTTTCGGACAATGTCTACTCGCAACCGGCTGTTTCCATGCAGCCAAGGAGTCTGGGATGTCTCGTTGTTCAACAGAGCGTGACCCACTACTGAAACGTCTGCGACGCACCGTCATCGGCGGCATGATCGCCGCACCCGTGGCGCTCTCGCTTAGCCTGGGAACCACTGCACATGCCAACCCGCAGTGGCCCACGGCAGAGGTAAATACCACCGGCCTGGCCGTCACGGATGACACGGTTCAGGTCGGTATTCTGCACTCGCTGTCTGGCACCATGGCGATCAGTGAGACCGGGTCCGTGGAAGCGGAAACCCTCGCCATTGAGCAGATCAATGCCATGGGTGGCGTGCTGGGACGTCAGATTGAAATCATTCAGGAAGACGGGGCCAGTGACTGGCCCACCTTCGCCGACCGCTCCCGCAAGCTGCTCCGCCAGGACAATGTCGCGGCCATCTTCGGTGCCTGGACATCGGCATCGCGCAAGGCAATCCTGCCGGTCTTTGAACGCGAAAATGGCATGCTGTTCTATCCGACCTTCTACGAAGGCCTCGAACAGTCTCCCAACGTGGTCTACACCGGGCAGGAGGCAACTCAGCAGATCTTGGCCGGCATCGACTGGGCCTGGAACGAGAAGGGCGCCCGCTCCTTCTATCTGATCGGTTCCGACTACATCTGGCCGCGCACCTCGATGAAGATCGCGCGCATCCACATCGAAGATGTGCTGGGTGGCACCGTGGTTGGTGAGGACTACTACGCGCTTGGCCACACCTCCTTCGGTTCCGCCATCAACCGCATTCGTCTGCGTCGGCCGGACATGATCTTTCATGCCGTTGTCGGTGGTTCCAACGTGGCATGGCATCGTCAGCTTAACGCTGCCGGCATCAACGGTGACAACCAGGACGTACTCGCCATCTCGGTGACCGAAGACGAAGTGCTGGGTATCGGCGGAGAGAATGTCGCGGGGTTCTACTCGGCGATGAAGTATTTCCAGAGTCTCGACAACGAGAACAATCAAGCCTTCGTGCAGGCCTTCAAAGAGCGTTGGGGTGAGGACAGCGTGATCGGTGATGTCACCCAGGCGGCCTATCTCGGCCCGTGGATCTGGAAAGAGGCCGTGGAGCGTGCTGGCAGCTTCGATATCGACAAGATTCGTGAGCACCTGCCCGATATCGAACTGGACACTGCGCCTGAAGGCTATGTGAAGGTGCACCCCAACCATCATCTCTGGAGCTATACACGCATCGGCAAGTGGAACGGCGACGGGCAGGCCGACGTGGTGTGGGAATCCCCCGAGATGATCGAGCCTAACCCCTTCCCGGAGGGCTATCAGTAAGGCCCAGCGATACCGAGGTGGCGCGGCCTGGCGCCGCCTCGGTGTTGCCTCGTTCTCCTCCCAACGCGCCTTCTATCGGAACCCCGGGTTCCATGCCCCACGGAGACTCACGCAATGAGTGACTTCACAACTCAGGAGCTGATGGCGATTTTTGCCATGCAAGGCTTCGCCGGCCTGAGCTTCTTCAGTGTCCTTCTGCTGATGGCACTGGGCCTGGCGATCATCTACGGGCAGATGGGTGTGATCAACATGGCTCACGGTGAGTTCATGGTGATCGGTGCCTATGCCACCTACCTATTTTCCACCTTCGTGGCAGTCCAGATGCCGTGGATGATGGACTATTACCTGATTCTGGCCATTCCACTCGCTTTCCTGGCGGCTTTCATCGTCGGCTGGATCGTCGAACTCGTGCTGATACGACACCTCTATCACCGCCCGCTGGATACGCTGCTGGCAACCTGGGGGCTGGCATTGATCATGCAGCAGGCCTTTCGCTCCGGCTTCGGGGCTCGGGAGGTCAGCGTGCGCCTGCCCGATTGGCTGCAGGGCTCATACCGTCCCACGCTGATGATCGATATTCCGATCAACGGCCTGGCGATCATGGGGCTTACCCTATTCGTAACGGCAGGAGTCGCCTGGCTGCTGTTTCGCTCGCGCTGGGGGTTGCGTGTCCGCTGCACCACCGCCAACCGCGAAATGGCTGGCGCCGTGGGCATCAACACGCGCGGCGTCGACCGTCTGACCTTTGCCCTCGGCTGCGGTATCGCTGGCATCGCCGGGGCAGCCTTCACCACGATTTCCTCCACCGGGCCCACCAGCGGCTCGCTCTACATCGTCGACACCTTCCTGGTGGTGGTCTTCGGGGGTGCTGGCAGCCTGCTTGGCACCGTCGCGTCGGCCTTCACCATCGCTCAGGGGCAATCAATCCTCGATTTCTTCATCGGTGGCTCCATGGGCAAGGTCATCACCCTGCTGATCGTCGTCGCCATTCTCATGATTCGCCCGCAAGGGCTATTCGCCAGCAAGGTGCGCCGCTAGGCGGGCCGGGATGGGAGTAATCCGACCATGAACGCTAATCTTGACTTTCTTGGCGGCAGGAGTGGACTGGTCAGCCTGCTCGTTCTAGCCGCCGTGATCCTGGTGATCTTCCCGGTGAGTATGGGGGTGGATCAGCTGACACTGACCGGTCGTTTTCTGAGCTTCGGCTTCGTCGCCATCGGCCTGGTGATTTGCTGGGGCTATGGCGGCATCTTGAGCCTCGGCCAAGGCATTTTCTTCGGCATCGGTGGCTACTGCATGGCCATGTTCCTGAAGCTTGAGGCTTCGACGCCAGAAGCCACAGCCATCCAGACCACACCCGGCATCCCAGACTTTATGGACTGGAACCGGATCACCGAGCTGCCATGGTTCTGGGTGCCCTTCAACAGCCTTACCTTTACGCTGGTCGCCATCCTTCTCTTGCCAGCGGCCTTCGCCTACCTGATCGGCATCGCCATGTTCAAGCGCCGGGTCAGCGGCGTCTACTTCGCCATCATTACCCAGGCCCTGGTGGTGATTCTGACTATCCTGCTGGTGGCGCAGCAGGGTTATACCGGCGGCGCCAACGGCATTACCGATCTTCGCACGCTCAAGGGATGGAGCATCAATACCGATGAGGCCCTGGTA
This sequence comes from Halomonas tibetensis, assembly GCF_042643535.1. Lineage (NCBI taxonomy): Bacteria > Pseudomonadati > Pseudomonadota > Gammaproteobacteria > Oceanospirillales > Halomonadaceae > Halomonas > Halomonas tibetensis. The sequence goes on along the minus strand of NZ_JBHRSQ010000007.1, from coordinate 435,593 downwards.
ACACTGTATTTCATCACCGCCATCCTGCTGCTGCTGGTCATCATGCTGGGCAAGTGGCTGCTGCACACCAAGTTCGGGCGCATCCTGATCGCCATGCGTGACCGCGAGGACCGGGTGCGCTTCTCCGGCTACGATGTGGCCAACTTCAAGGCCTTCGCGTTCTGCATTGCCAGCATCTTCTCGGCTATCGGCGGCGCCATGTTCACTCTCCAGGAGGGCTTCATGTCGCCCTCGCTGATCGGGATCATCCCTTCCATTGAGTTCGTTATCTTCGCGGCGGTGGGGGGACGGTTGTCGCTGATCGGCGCGGTATACGGGGCACTCGCCGTTGGCTTCGCTCGAATTGCCTTTGCCGAAGCCTATCCCGAACTCTGGCTGTTCCTGATGGGCACGGTATTCATCGTTGTCGTGCTCTTCCTGCCCTACGGGCTCGCGGGGCTGTACGAAAAATATGCAGTAAAGGTACGCGACCTGCTTCCCCGACAGGCCGCTGGCGCAACGCCATCAACGAAATCCTCGGAGGTGCGTTCATGAGCAGCAATACGGATTTTCTGCTGTCAGTCGAGGACTTGACGGTTTCCTTCGATGGCTTCAAAGCGATCGACGGCCTCAACTTCTACGTGGATGAGAAAGAGCTGCGAGTGGTAATCGGACCCAACGGGGCCGGCAAGACCACGCTGCTGGACCTGATCTGTGGGAAGACGAAGCCCACCGACGGGTCAATCAAGTTTCGCGGCAGGGAACTGACCAAGCTTCCGGAGCACCGCATCGTCTGGGAAGGAGTAGGACGCAAGTTCCAGACGCCGTCGATCTACGACAGCCTGACGGTTCGCGAAAATCTGGAGGTCTCATACCCTCGGGGTCGCGGAGTTTGGGGGGCATTGGCGTTCAAGCGCGACCAAGCGCTCAACGATAAGATACTCGAGATCGCCGGCGTGGTGCTTCTCGACGACGCCCTGGACACGGAAGCAGGCCTGCTGAGCCACGGCCAGAAACAGTGGCTGGAGATTGGCATGCTGCTGATGCAGGACCCCGCACTCCTGATGCTTGACGAGCCGATCGCCGGGATGAGCGCCCGGGAGCGAGAACTCACGGCCGAACTACTCAACCGCCTCGCCGGCAAGCATTCCATCATCGTCATTGAACACGACATGAACTTCGTCAAGCAGATTGGCCGCAAGGTCACTGTGCTGCACCAGGGCGCCATTCTCGCCGAAGGCGACATGGAGACAGTGCAGGCGGATCAACGCGTGATCGACGTGTATCTGGGCCATTGAATCCGTTCTCCACCGACAAAACAGACAGTAAGGAGCGAGCGATGCTGGAAGTCTCGGGTCTCAAGGTCAGTTACGGGCAGAGCGAGGTGATCCATGACGTCGCCTTCACCGCCCACAAGAATGAAACGCTGGCAATCATGGGTCGCAACGGGATGGGCAAGACAACCGTCTTCAAGACCCTGATCGGCATTCTTAAGCACAATGCCGGCAACATCGTGCTCGACGGCCAGGAACTTACGGGCCTCCCCTCCCACGCGCGGGTTGCGGCCGGTCTGGCCTATGTACCTCAAGGGCGGATGATCTTTTCCCACCTCACGGTGCTGGAGAACATCCAGGCAGGACTGGAAACGGCCACGCAGCGGAGTCGTGTGCCGGATGAGATCTTCTCGATGTTCCCGGTACTGCAAGAGATGCGCCACCGCAAGGGCGGCAATCTCTCCGGCGGGCAACAGCAGCAGCTTGCCATAGCAAGAGCACTGGTTTCCGAACCCAAGGTGTTGTTGCTCGATGAGCCCACCGAAGGGATTCAGCCCTCCATCATCAAGGAAATCGCACATACCCTGAACGAAATTCAGCAGATGCGAGACATCACCATCGTCGTCTCGGAGCAGATCCTGAGTTTTACTCTGGATGTTGCCGACCGCTTGATGGTGATAGAGTCCGGCAATATGGTGCACGATGTGGCCAGGGAGGGCTGCGATGCAGAAAAGATCACCGCCTTCCTGTCGGTCTAACGACCGATTTCAAGCGGCAATATCCTGAATCCTGATTAAGAAGCGGTTTGAACCCCATGAGGAATCAGCGCTTCTGCAATCTCCCGCGTTAGCCCTTCTCTCGAATGCCCTTGCCCGGCAGCCGCTCACGATCGTGGGGGCGTTCGAGGCCCAGCACAGGGCCGTAAGGCACGATTCGAGTGGGGTTGATGTTATCGTGGCTATAGTAGTAGTGGCGCTTGATATGGTCGAAGTTCACCGTTTCCTTGATGCCTGGCCATTGGTAAAGCTCACGCACGTAGTTCGAAAGGTTCGGGTAGTCCTCGATGCGCCTGAGGTTGCACTTGAAGTGGCCGTGGTAGACGGCGTCGAAGCGAATCAGGGTGCTGAAAAGACGGATGTCAGCTTCGGTGAACCACTCACCGGCAAGATAGCGATGCTTTGCGAGGCGCGCTTCCATGCGATCAAGTGAATCGAACAGCGCCACCACGTGCTTCTCGTAGACCTCTTGCTCGGTGGCGAAACCGGACTTGTAAACGCCGTTGTTGATGTGGTCGTAAACGTCCTCGTTGACCGCATCGATGGTCTCTCGCAGGTCCTCGGGGTAGAAGTCCAGCCGGTTCCCGGTCAGCTCATCGAAGGCACCGTTGCACATGCGCAGCAGTTCGGCCGACTCGTTGTTGACGATGCGTGCCCCCTGCTTGTCCCACAGGGCAGGTACCGTCACACGTCCGGTGTAGTGAGAATCGGTGAGGGTATAGAGCTGATGGTGATAGTCGACGCCGTTGATCGGGTCGCCGCTCGCCCCCTCGTCCACGTCATAGGTCCAACCCTGGTCGAGCATTAGCGGACTGACATGGGACAGGCCGATGAGGTCCTCCAACCCCTTGAGCTTGCGCATGATCATGACACGGTGTGCCCAGGGGCATGCGAGCGAAACGTAAAAGTGATAGCGCCCGGGCTCAGCGGGCAGGCCCGGCTGGCCATCAGGCCCCTTGCCACCGTCCCGAGTGACCCAGTCGCGCAACTGCGCGGACTCACGCACGAACTCGCCGCCGTGCTTATCGGTGTCATACCATTGGTCATGCCACTTGCCATCGATCAACAGGCCCATAGAAACTCTCCTTTACTGTCAGCGTTGTACTTGACCAACGTTGTACTTGACCAACGTCGTACTTGGCGATTTGAGTGGCTGACTATTCTAGTACGAAATCATCGATAGTTAAGCGCATAAACTGGGCCTATTCTTTCGACAAAATCGAACAATCACCGGATATATTATCGCTTACCTTCCTGATCAGCGTCTCGGCCATGGCGCGAGTAGCGGGACCTGCACGATCGCGATCGCGGTAAATAAGCTGCACGGGGATCTCCCGTAAGCCACCAGCGGAAAGCGCCAGCGGCTTGAGCCGACCGGCTGCGAGCGCGTCCTGAATACGCGTTTCGGGCAGCCAGGCAAACCCCAGGCTGCGCTCCACCATGTCGATAGACGTTTCCAGGTGGCTCACGGTCCAGCGCTGCTCGGCCTTGAGCCAGCCGGCATCCATGGATTGCCGTAGCGCCGAATCGCGTACCACCAGTTGGCGATATTGCACGAGATCGCGCAGGTCGAGGCTGCGTTCGAGCCGATGCAGGGCGTGCTCTGGGTGGGCCACCGCCACGAAACGCACCGTGACCAGCGGCTCGCCCAGAAAGCCCTGGGGCGAAAGACCAGAGATCACCAGATCGGCACTACCGTCGTAGAGCATCTCGATGCCGCCGTTGAGCACCGTCTCGTGAAGCTGTACCCGCACGTAAGGGTAGGTATCGGAGAACTCGTCCAGGGCGCGGGCCAGGGCGTCGGAGGGAAAGACCTGATCCACGGCCAGTACCACCTCTGCCTCCAGCCCTTCCGAGAGCCGGCCAGCCACATCCTCCAGGGCGGCGGCGCTCTCGATTAGCTGCCGCGCACGGCGCAGCAGAAGCTCGCCGGCTTCGGTCAGGCGCACCTGGCGGCCGACGGGCTCCAGCATCTGGACGCCAAGCAACTCTTCGAGCTTATGCACCGCATGGTTGAGCGTGGAGGGACTCTTGTGGATCGCTTCGGCGGCGCGGGCAAAGCCGCCGTGATCGACCACCGCCGCCAGCATTTGCCATTGGGCCAGGGTGACACGCGACATTTCGATATCCTCGAACTAAACAAGCGAATTATTGCGCCTAATCTTCGAAAAATTCGGCCTAAAATACAACGTTGCTCACCATAAAGAATTTGTCACCGCATCAAGAGGTACCTGCCATGACAACATCCACGCTTCGTCAGGTCGAAAGCCTGCAGCCCAGCCAGCCCAGTCAGGACGGTGACGGTGTCAAGATCAAGCGGATCCACGACTTCACTGGCGGGTTAGACCCTTTTCTGATGCTGGACGAGCTCGGCTCCGAGCGTCCGGACGATTACATCGGCGGCTTTCCGCCTCATCCGCACCGCGGCATACAGACGTTGACCTATGTGATCCACGGTGGCCTGACCCATGAAGACCACCTGAAGCACTCGAGCACCATCAATGCCGGCGACGCCCAGTGGATGCATACCGGCCGCGGCATCATTCACTCCGAGATGCCACTCACCGACAGCCAGGGCCTGCACGCTTTTCAACTGTGGCTGAATCTGGCCGCCAGCGAGAAGATGAGCCCGGCGCAATACCGTGATGTGCACGGCAGTGAAATGCCTCGCCTTATCGGCGGTGGCGCAGAGTTGGTCGCCCTTGGCGGTCGCTGGACTCGCGACGATGGCCAGATCATCGTGGGTCCTCTCGATGCGCTGGCAGGCAGCGGCGGCGTCGCCCATGCGAGCGTTGCATCGGGTGGTGAGCTGGTCTTGCGTACTGATGCCCCCACCCTGCTGGTCTATGTGTTCGAGGGCGAATTGGTCGTAGGCAATACTTTAATACCGGCGGGACATCTGGCACGCCTCACTGCGGGCGACCGTCTTGCGCTAGCCAGTGCATCGGGCGGCCAGGCGCTGCTGCTTGCGGGAATCCCCCACCGCGAGCCTGTCGCGCACTACGGTCCCTTTGTGATGAACAGCCATGCGGAACTCGAGCAGGCACTTCGCGACTATCAGGACGGGACTCTTACGGGTTGACGCCATCTTCCGTGTGAAGGGTTGATTTTCCTATCTGGCCTGCGCTTAAATAACATTCAGTAACAAATATCGTTTATTGACGCCTCGAGTCCGTTCACATTTCATTGTGAACGGCTTTACTGTGCAAATGTACAGGCTAGGCATGCCATACGTCATGGGTTAGAGTTCGTAGGCCTTTTTTTCTTTTCCATTATTCACTGGCCCTTACCCATGTTGCGAATCCTTCATTCGCTGCCCCGCACGCATAAGTTGTTATTGTTGCCGGTTGCCACCATGGTCACCGTGCTGGGCGCACAGAAAATCGTTACTACCTATCAGGATGTTCAGCGTGAACACCGCACGCTAGACACCGTGATCGTCCCCCTCGAGGTTGATGCCAGCCCGGGGCTTCCTTCGCTCAGTTTCCAGCGCAGCCCCCTTGGGGATGCCATTGATATTGCCAGCCAGGCACTGGACGCTACTCGCCAGCACATGCCGCTGGCAAATCTGGTGGATGAGGAGTCCTTCGAGCTTGAGCTGATCGACAGTGCCAGCGCCTCAGCGGATGGCGATCTGCCACTGGCGCTCACTCGACCGTCCAACAGCCAGCCTGAAGCCGACCTTGCCGAAGCGCTACCGACCCACCTTGATCAGGGTGCCGTGCACATGGCGGTGGTGGTAGGCACCATCGGCAGCGGCATGCTGGACCATGACGGCACTCTGATGGCCGACGCCACCTCCTACGAGCCGTTGCCAGATGATGAGTTGGGGCTATTCGAAGATGGACCCGTGATTCTCGAGCAGGAGATCGCCGCCAACAAATCGTTTGTGCCAGAATGGCAGACCTACGAAGTAAAGCAGGGTGATACCTTCGCGGTGATGGCCCAAAATCGTCTTGGCATGGGCTACAGCGAGGTAATTCGTCTTCTGGACCAATTACCCGACAAGGCCGTCCTGGCTCGCTGGCGGGCCGGCGACAGCTTTGATTATCAGCTCGACGAAGATGGCAACCTCCTGGCCATGCGCATGATGCGCAACGCCCGAGACGGTTTCCTGGTAGAGCGCGATGACAGCGGCTTCGAGGTTGCCACCATCGAGCGCACCGGTGAGGCCTCCCAGCGGCTGTTTGCGGGTACCGTCAGCGGCAGCTTCACCCGCTCCGCCCAGGCCACCGGTCTCTCCAGCGCGGAGATCAGCGAGCTGTCCCGCGTACTCGGCAAGAAATTAGACTTCCGCCGCGACACCCGTCGCGGCGATCGTTTTCAGGTGCTGGTGGAGTCCGACATTATCGATGGCTCCAGCTTCGATCCGCGAGTGCTCGCCGTGCAGTACGAGGGAGAGCGACTCGACCTGACCCTGATTCGCAACGATACCGACAACAATTTCTACACTCCCAACGGTGAAAGCCTCGATCCGGCCTTCAACCGCTATCCCTTCGAGGGCAGCTACCGGCTGAGCTCGAACTTCAATCCTCGTCGCAAGCACCCGGTTACCGGTCGCGTGAGCCCACATCGCGGCACCGACTTCGCCATGCCTATCGGCACGCCGGTCGTTGCTCCGGCAGACGGCCGAGTGGAAAAAGTGGCCAACCATCCGACAGCGGGGCGCTACATCGTGGTACGCCATGATAACGGCTATCAGACCCGCTATCTGCACCTCTCTCGCCCGTTGGTCAGCCGCGGAGATCGAGTGACCATGGGCGAACGCATTGCGCTGTCCGGCAACACCGGCCGCAGCACGGGTCCGCACTTGCACTACGAAGTGTTGGTTAACAGCAGCCAGGTCAATGCGATGACCGTCTCCCTTCCGGAAAACAAGAGCCTCTCCGGCGACAAGCTGGTGGCCTTCCGCCGACAGGCAGAACCGCTGTTGGCTGTCCTGCAGAGCGGCGACACCGGAACAGTGGTGGCAAGCCGCCGAAGCAACGACGAGGGCTGAACCTTCGCCGACACCACGCAGCGCCCCGCTTTTCAGCGGGGCGCTGCAGTTAAGGGCCCTTGCCATTCATTGCTGACCCTCTCCCATCACGGAGACACTGTTTGTCCTCGCCCCACATGAGTCGCACCCAACCCACGCCCCCACCCACGAACCGCCTGGCGGCCTTCTTCGGGGTTTTTCGCTACAGCCGTCGGGCGCTAACCCTGGTCTGGCAAACCTCGCGGCCACTCACTGTGGGGCTGGCGCTGTGCACCTTGGTAGCCGGTGTGCTGCCGGCTGTGGCGGCCTGGATTGGTCAGCTGATCGTCGACGCCGTGGTAGCGGCCATGGCCTACCACCGAGAGACCGGCGCGGCTATCACCTTTGAAAGCACCTGGCCGGTGCTGCGCTACGTGCTGGCCGAGGCCGGGATTATCGCCGCCATCGCCATGGCCCAGCGTGGCCTCTCGGCCCAGCAGTCGCTGCTGCGTGCCCTGCTGGGCCAGAAGGTCAACGTGATGATTCTCGAGAAGGCCGGCACCGTCAGCCTGGCCCAGTTCGAGGATTCTGAGTTCTACGACAAGTTGACTCGGGCCCGCCGCGAGGCGTCGGTACGCCCGCTGGGGCTGGTTAACAAGACCTTCGGTCTCGCCCAGAACGGCATTTCGCTGGTCAGTTTCGGCTTCCTGCTCGTGCAGTTCTCGCCCTGGGCCCTGCTGATCCTGATGGTAGGGGCGTTGCCGGTGTTCCTCTCCGAGGCCAAGTTCTCCGGCGACGCCTTCCGGCTGTTCCGCTGGCGCTCGCCACAGACCCGCATGCAGATGTATCTGGAGACGGTGCTGGCCCGGGAAGACAGCATCAAGGAGGTCAAGCTGTTCGGCCTGGAATCCCTGCTGCTGGATCGCTACCGGAAGATCTTCGATACCCTCTACGGCGAAGATCGCCGCCTGACGCTGCGCCGCGAGAGCTGGGGCTTCGGCCTCGGGCTGATCGGCACCCTGGCCTTTTACGGTGCCTACGCCTGGGTGGTGGTGGAGACGATCTCGGGCGGTCTGACCCTGGGCGAGATGACCATGTACCTGATGGTCTTCAAGCAGGGCCAAGGGGCACTCTCGGCGAGCCTGACCTCGGTGAGCGGGATGTATGAGGACAATCTCTACCTCTCCAACCTCTACGAGTATCTGGAACAGCCAGTGGCAGCGCAGACCGGCACCCTGACCGAAGGCGCCCACCCCAGCGACGGCATTCGTTTCGAGAACGTTGGCTTCACCTACCCCGGCGCCGAAAATCCCGCGCTTGCCGGCATCTCGCTGCATCTATCCCCCGGCGAGAGCCTGGCGCTGGTAGGCGCCAACGGCTCCGGCAAGACCACGCTGATCAAGCTGCTTACCCGACTCTATGAGCCCAGTGAAGGGCGCATCCTGCTGGACGGCAGCGACCTGCGCGAGTGGGACGTCCGGGCCCTTCGGCGGCGCGTCGGGGTGATCTTCCAGGACTTTGTACGCTACCAGCTCAAGGTGGGCGAGAACCTGGGGGCCGGCGACGTAGCCGCCTTCGACGACGAAGCGCGCTGGCAAGAGGCGGCGCGGCGTGGCCTTGCCGACGACTTCATCGCTTCGATGCCCGGCGGCTACCACACCCAGCTGGGCCGCTGGTTCAAGGGGGGCCAGGAGCTCTCAGGCGGCCAGTGGCAGAAGGTTGCCCTGTCGCGGGCCTATATGCGCGAGAGCGCCGACATCCTGGTGCTCGATGAACCCACCGCTGCCATGGACGCCGCCGCTGAGGCAGCGGTATTTGCCGACTTCCGAAAGCACAGCCACAACAAGATGACCATGCTGATCTCCCACCGCTTCTCTACCGTGCGCGCCGCGGATCAGATACTGGTGATCGACGGCGGTGAGATTCTGGAGCAGGGCAACCACGACAGCCTGATGGCCTCCAACGGACGCTATGCCCGGCTGTTCCGGCTGCAGGCGAAAGGCTATGAGTAGGCGCCATCGCGCCATGCATCGCCGAGGTGTCAGACCTGCGTCTACAGCACCGACGTGCGATTGAGTGCCCGTAGCACGTCGTCGTCACGGTCGTAGATATCCGGTCGAAACACCAGCTGGCCATCCTCACCCGGATGCACGGTCCAGTAGTGCAGGATCACCGGCATGCGGCTGGCCAGCGGCACGTTGCGGGTCTGGCCGCTGGCGGTCAGCGCCTGCACGTTCTGGCCAGATTCGGTGTCGTCCAACAGCAGCTGGGCAAACTCCAGCACGCCCTGCACACGGATGCAGCCTGAGCTGAAGGCTCGCTGCTCCCGGGCAAAGAGCCCCTGGGCCGGGGTGTCATGCAGGTAGACCAGATGGTCGTTGGGGAAACGGATCACCACCTGCCCCAGAGCGTTATGAGGTCCCGAATCCTGACGGATCATCACGTTGCCCGGGCTCCACCAGTTGATCTGTCGGGGATCAAGGCGCTGACCCGAGGGGCTGAGCACCCGCATGTTCTGCCGCTGCAGATAGCCCAGGTCGCGACGGATCGCCGGCAGGACGTCCTCGCGCATGATGGTAGGGGGCACTGTCCAGGTGGGGTTGACGGTCATGTGGGTGATCTCGGAGCGCAGCGACGGGGTGCGTCGATAGGGCTGACCCACCACGATACGCGAACGCCATATCTCGCCGTTTGGGCGGAAATAGCTGAGCCGGTAGCCGGCGATATCCACCAGCACGAAGGCCTCCGGCAGGCCATTCAGCAGCCAGCGAGCACGCTCCAGGTTGAGTCGAATCTGATCGATACGCGCCGCTACCGGCACATTTAAGGCGTCTCGTGTCTGGGGACCGACGATACCATCCGCCTCAAGCAGGTGGCGGCGCTGGAAGCGCTTCACCGCCTCTTCCAGGAGAGCATCGAATCGCCGCGGGTCCGGGGTCTCAAGCTCGGCGCGCGGAAAGGCGGAGGGGTCGGCGGCCATTACCTCGAGCTCCCCCTCCATGGCCAACCGCTCACGGAGCAGGCTGACCGTGTCATCCACATCTTCCAAGCGCAGCACGCGAGGCTGCTCAGGCAGCGGCGGCCAACCGCCCACCCGCTGGATGTTGCGGTAGCGTGCCAGGCCGCTGCGCAGCCGCTCGTAGGGCGCATAGGGTGGGCGCGCTTCGCTGAAGGCCTGCTCGAATCGCTGGCCGTCCACGGCCCGGGATATGGTGTCGAGATCGAGTCGCGCCGGCGCCACCGGAATCTCCCACTGAGGGTCGACTTGGCGCGGATCAAGGCGACCGCGCTGCAGATGGCTCAACGCCGTCAGCAGCAGCGCGGAGGTCTCCAGGTCAAATTGCGCCAGCTCAACCAGCGCGGCATCTGACTCGTGAAGTCGGCGACGTTCGGCTACCAGCCGGTTTGCCCGGTAGTCACTCGGGTCCAATCCATCGCTTTCGAGGGTCTGAAGGGCTTCGGCAAAGGCCGCCACCCGCTGGCGCTCCGCCCAGGCCGGGCGGTAATCACGGATTGCATAGAAATCTTGCAGCTCGGCGTCTTGCTCGGCCACCAGGAGGGCGATTTCCACCTCCAGGCTGCCAGTCTGGACGTCATGCGGCTCCTCAGCACTAATAGACGCGGATACCAACAGCACCACTGTGGCGAGGATGGGAACAAATAACCGCATGTTCGGTTCCTTTTATCGTTTAAGGCTAAATTGGCTTTCCTTGGCTCTCTCTCCATAATAGCCACAGGTTCGGGGCCACAGGGAAGCAGGCTTCGCTTAACCTTGCTTGGCTTCCCGTCAGTTACCGACTCTCAAGGTACCGTCTTCATGATCCCATCACTGTTTCCCCTGCCCCTGCTCGCCGGCTGCGTATTGCTCGCTTCCGGCCAGGCTCATGCCGATACCTTCCTCGCCCAGACCCTGCACCCCGAGGTGCTCCAGGACCAGACCCTGGATGAACGACTCAACCGCCTGGCGCCTGGCGCAGACCCTAAGGTGCTATCGCTTGCCGCCAATGCCCTGGCCTGCGCCGACCCGGACGCCGAGCGCCTGGCGGTGATCGACTATTCGCTCCCCTCCAGCGAGCCACGTCTATGGGTTTTTGACCTCAACCGCGACGAGTTGCTGTTCAAGGAGCTTGTCTCCCACGGCCAGGGCTCCGGTGACGCCATGGCTACCACCTTCTCTAATGTCCCGGAAAGCCACCAATCCAGCCTGGGGCTTTTTCGCACCATGAACACCTACTACGGTCGCAACGGCTACTCGCTTCGCCTGGAAGGCTTGGAAACTGGCATCAACGACCTGGCTTACCAGCGCGCCATTGTCATCCACGGGGCCGACTACGTCAGCGACAGCTTCATCGAACAGACCGGTCGCCTGGGGCGCAGCCACGGCTGCCCGGCGGTGCGCCAGGATGTTACCTACTCCCTGATCGACAGCATCAAGGAGGAGCAGTACCTGTTTGTCTACTACCCGGACCAGGAGTGGCTCGAGGGCTCCGCCTATCTGGCCTGCGACCGCGTCGAAGGTCAGCTCGCCATGCGTTGAGACGGGCGGTTTTCGTTTGCGTCTCTCTGGCAGAGGGCTATGCTGACGCTTTGTGCAGTGCATCAAAGCAAAAGCAGGGACACTTATGACCGAGACCAAACGTATCGACCTGGCGCTACAGGGCGGTGGTTCCCACGGCGCCTTCACCTGGGGAGTGATGGACCGTCTGCTCGAGGATCCCCGCATCGAGATCGAGGGGATCAGCGGCACCAGCGCCGGGGCCATGAACGGTGTCGTAATGGCCGATGCCCTGACCCGCGGCGACCGCGACACCGCCCGCCAGGCGCTGCACGACTTCTGGGAAGCGGTCAGCCATGCCGGCAGGTCCAGCCCCATCCAGCGCACCCCGCTGGACAAGCTCATGGGCAACTGGAGCCTCGACCACTCGCCGGGCTACATCGCCATGGACCTGATGAGCCGGCTGGTCTCGCCCTACCAGCTCAACCCCTTCGACCTCAATCCGCTGCGCGACATCGTCAGCGAAAGGGTCGATTTCGAGCGGGTGCGCCACTGCGAGGACCTCAAGCTTTTCGTCACCGCCACCAACGTGCGCAGCGGCAAGCAGCGTATCTTCACCCGCGAGGAGATGAGCTTGGACGCGGTGATGGCCTCGGCCTGCCTGCCCACGGTGTTCAAGGCGGTGGAGATAGACGGCGAGGCCTACTGGGACGGCGGCTACATGGGCAACCCCTCGCTGATGCCGCTGATGGAGCATTGTGGCACCCGAGACATCATGATCGTGCAGATCAACCCTATCTACCGCGAAGAGCTGCCCACCAACGCCGCGGCGATCATGAACCGTCTCAATGAGATCACCTTCAACGCCGCCCTTATCAAGGAGGTGCGCATGATTGCCATGGTCCAGCGCCTCCTCGGCGATCACGGTGTGGACATCGGCTGCTTCGGGGGCACCCTCTTTCACCGCATCGCCGGGGACGAGACCCTTTGCAAGCTCTCGGTCTCCAGCAAGCTCAACTCCGAGTGGCCCTTCCTCTGCCATCTGCGCGACGAGGGTCGGCGCACCGCCGAGAAGTGGCTGGTCGAGAATTTCGAGGATCTGGGCCAACGCTCCACCCTGGACGTCGAGAGCGTCTATCAGGATACGGAAACGCCACGCTGAGAATGCGTTGAATGGAAGCCTGATTCTGCAGAGCAGCACGGCATCGGCGTTACCACGATCAGAATCAGGCGGGAAAGCACACTGAGCCCCGCCTGCTGTCGTAGGCGAGAGGAAAGGACTGGATAGAGCAGGGTGATCTTCATCAGCCCCCTAGGTTCGCGTGGTAGCGCGCGTCGGTCGCCGCAACAGGCACCAGGATCGGGCACATGCGTGCGGCACTGCACCATCGAATTGCTTATTATCCCACTCGGTCGAGGGCCGCCTGATGAAGGCGGCCCTAGTTTTTTTTCAAGCCACTGAAAAATAATTAAAAAGCACTAAAGTGGCAGCTTATTTGCTTATTACAGATCAAGACTTGGTGGACGTGGACCAGGCTCCGTGGAGCACGAGTGCGTCGAACCTGACCTTCAACGTCGAAGGGCTCGTTTGCTAACGCGATTGACTGATCCGCGAGGTTACACCATGGACGTTCTCAACAAGGCCAACAGGATCCGACTGCTGGACTTCACCACCCCCCAGATGCGCGCGTTTCACTTCTCCTGGTTCGCCTTCCATATCTGCTTCTTTGGCTGGTTCGGTATCGCCCCGCTTATGGCAGTGGTCCGCGAGGACCTCAGCCTGACCCAGACTCAGATCGGCAACACCATCATTGCCTCGGTGCTGATCACCGTGATCGTGCGTCTGGCCATCGGCGTACTCTGCGACCGCATCGGGCCACGCAAGGCTTACTCTGGCCTGCTGATCCTTGGCTCGATTCCGGTGATGAGTATCGGCTTCGCCAACAGCTTCGAGACCTTCCTGCTGGCACGCCTGGCCATCGGTGCCATCGGCGCGGCCTTCGTCATCACTCAGTACCACACCACCATGATGTTCGCCCCCAACGTGGTGGGCACCGCCAACGCCACCAGCGCCGGCTGGGGCAACCTGGGTGGTGGTACCACCCAAATCCTGATGCCGCTGATCTTCTCCGGCCTGCTGATGCTGGGCGTCAGCGAAACGCTTGGCTGGCGCCTGGCCATGGTGGTGCCCGGCATCGTGCTGTTCGTCACTGGCATCTGCTATTACCGCTTTACTCAGGATGCACCCAACGGCAACTTCGAGGACCTGCGCGCCCGGGGCGAGCTTCCCCAGGCCAGCGGCGACAGCGGTGCAGGCCAGACCTTCCTGGCCGCCGCCAAGGATATCCGCGTCTGGGCCCTGTTCGTGGTCTACGCCATCTGCTTCGGTGTCGAGCTGACCATCAACAACATCGCCGCCATCTACTTTTTCGACCACTTCGACCTCACCCTGGCCACTGCGGGCATGCTGGCGGGGCTGTTCGGCCTGATGAATATCTTCGCCCGCACCATGGGCGGTATCTTCTCGGATCTGTTCGCCAAGCATGGGGGCCTGAAGGGCCGCGTTCGCTGGCTGTTCATCGCCCTGGTCTGCGAGGGGATCGCCCTGATCGCCTTCTCCCAGATGCATGTGCTCTCCTATGCCATCGGCATCATGCTGGTCTTCAGCCTCTTCGTGCAGATGGCCGAAGGTGCCACCTATGGCGTGGTCCCCTTCATCAACAAGAAGGCACTGGGTGCCGTGGCCGGCATCGTCGGCGCTGGCGGCAACGTGGGCGCCGTGGGCGCCGCCTTCCTGTTCCGCAGCGAGGCCATCACCTACCAGCAGGGGCTATTCTACCTGGGGGTGACCGTGCTGGTGCTGGCCTCCTGCGCGCTGGTCGTGCGCTTCTCCGACGAAACGGAAGCCGAGGAGGCCAAGGCCTACCAGGACGCCGTGGGCGAAGACACCGGCGCCGGCGCCCTGTCGCTGCGCTGAGCCTCGCGCCCCCACCCGGGGAGTTGCCCCACCCGCCCGCCGCTCTCAGAAGCGGCGGCTTTCGTCCGGGCCCATGGCGCGCCGCTATTCTCATCACATCACCGCATCCTGAAGGAGACGGCTGCCATCATCGGGAGTGCTACGCCAGTCCGGCACTCATCGGTCAGTGGTAGACAAACACGAACATTGGCGTAGCCTGGCTCACCTGTCCATTCCCCTTGAAGGATCTCGTATGACACTCGTATCAGGTGACCAAAATGCGCGGCATGCCCCGTACTTTTAGTGCGGGGAAGGATGGGGCCGCCGAGGTAGCGCGGGCGCCGCAGGCGCCCTATAATGCTGGACATATGGACAGTAAATGGTAAGCCATGCAGCGCCTTCAAGCCTTCAAATACGAGCTGATGCCCAACGGTGAGCAGGTGCGGAAAATGCGCCAGTTCGCCGGCATGGCGCGGTTCGTATTCAATCGGGGGCTGGCGCTGCAGAAGGTTCGCTTCGAGGCAGGTGAATAAAAGCTCGGCTACGCGGCCTTGTGCAAAGAGCTCTCTGGCTGGCGCAACAGCGCCGAGATGCCGTGGCTCAAGGGAGGCCCGATTCACCCGCTTCAGCAGTCACTGAAAGACTTGGAGCGTGCCTACACCAACTTCTTCGCCAAGCGGGCGGACTTTCCGCGCTTCAAGAAGAAAGGTCAGCGCGACAGCCTCCGCTATCCCGATCCTAAACAGATCAAGCTCGACCAGGGTAACGGCAGGATATTCCTGCCTAAGCTCGGCTGGCTGCGCTACCGCAATAGCCGCGATGCACTGGGGGCGGTCAAGAATGTCACCGTCAGCCAGTCAGGAGGCCGCTGGTTCGTCAGCATCCAGACCCAACGCGAGGTTGAAGTGCCGGCTCCCAGCGGAGGCGCCGTCGGCATCGACATGGGCGTGGCAAGGTTCGCCACGCTCTCGGACGGCTCCTACCTCGCGCCGCGCAACAGCTTCAAGGCGCATCAAGTGGCGCTGCGCAAGGCGCAGCGCACCCTGAGCCACAATACCAAGTTCAGCAACAACGGGAAGAAGGCCAAGGCTCGCATCCAGAAGATCCAAGCTCGCATCGCCAATGTCCGCCGCGATGACTTACACAAGGCTTCCGCCACGATCAGCCAAAACCACGCGCTCGTGGTGCTGGAAGACTTGCAGGTAGGCAACATGTCGCGGTCGGCAAAGGGCAGTGTCGAGCAGCCCGGTCGCAACGTCCGGGCCAAGGCGGGGCTCAACCGCTCGATTCTCGACCAGGGCTGGTTCGAGTTCCGCCGCCAGCTCGACTACAAGCTGGCCTGGCGCGGGGCGCATCTGGTCACGGTGCCACCGCGCAACACCAGTCGCACCTCCCCCGAGTGTGGGCATGTGGCCGCCGGGAACCGGCGAAGCCAATCTCGCTTCGCCTGTGTCGAGTGCGGCTTTGAGGCCAATGCCGATCATGTCGGCGCGATCAATGTGCTAAGGGCAGGGCATGCCCGGTTAGCCTGTAAAGTGAGCGGTGCAGCAAGGCCGCCAGCAGCAGGAACCCGCCGAAGCGACTCAGTGGCAGCCGTAAGCTGCACCTGAGCGCCGTAGGATCCCCTTCCTTTCCGCCATTGGCGGCAACGCAAGCTGAGGGAGGGGGGAAGTCAAAAGATTCCCGATGTCACGATCAAGACCAACGGCTCGGATGGCCCCCGGGACGTCTCCACCGGTGAGCTGTTTGCCGGCAAGCGGGTGGTGCTGTTCGCCGTACCGGGCGCGTTCACGCCCGGATGCTCCAACACCCATATGCCCGGCTTCGTGATCAAGGCCGATGAGATCCTCGCCAAGGGGGTGGATACCATCGCCTGCATGGCGGTCAACGATGCCTTCGTGATGGATGCCTGGCAGCAGACTCAGAATGCCGAAGCCTTCACCATGCTGGCCGATGGTAACGCCGACTTCACCAAGGCCATTGGCACCGAGATGGATGCCAGCGGTGGCGGCATGGGCATCCGCAGCAAGCGCTTTGCCCTGATCGCCAACGATGGCGTGGTCGAGTACATGGGGATCGACACCAAGGGCGTCGAGAAGAGCAGTGCCGAAACAGTGCTGGCGCAG
The DNA here is from genome assembly GCF_042643535.1 of Halomonas tibetensis. NCBI lineage: Bacteria > Pseudomonadati > Pseudomonadota > Gammaproteobacteria > Oceanospirillales > Halomonadaceae > Halomonas > Halomonas tibetensis. The sequence goes on along the minus strand of NZ_JBHRSQ010000007.1, from coordinate 419,030 downwards.
CTGTGAGCCGGGCGAGCCAACCGCCATAGAAAACGGTGCCAAGGACTCTCACCCCGTAGCCTCCGACACCATAGCCGCAGAAGGGCCGGTCATAAAGACCGGCCCTTCTGCGTCGGGGTGACGGGGCAGAGTCTTCTGCTGCGCTCTGCGGGAGCACGCCTGAATATTACCCGCGTTGCCGTCGTGTGAGCCCTCCCGGCGGGTCGCCATCGACGCCGGCGACTCGCTGAACGGCCGGACTGGTCTCGACCATGTGCACCACGCTGCCGACCACGATCAGGCACGGCGAAGGCAGCGGCTGGTCGGCCAGCTGCTGCGGCATATCCGCCAGGCAGCCGACCAGCGATTGCTGCTCGGGCTTACTGGCGTTGGCCACCAGCAGGATCGGCCAATCGCCGGGCATGCCGGCGCCGCGCAGACCAGCACAGATGGCAGCGACCCGGGAGAGCCCCATGTAGAACACCAGGGTTTCGTCGCGGCGGGCCAGCGAGACCCAGTCCGGCGCGCCGTCCTCGCGGCAATGTTGCGCGGTGATGAAGCGCAGTTGCTGAGCATGGCCACGATCGGTGAGGGGAATCCCCATGCTCGCCGCCGCCGCCGAGGCAGCGGTGATGCCGGGCACGATCTCGGCGGGCACCCCTGCCTGGGCCAGGGCCGCCAGTTCCTCCCCCATGCGCCCAAACACACCGGGGTCTCCCCCCTTGAGGCGCACCACCGACTTGCCCTCGGCGGCCAGTCGACACATCAGTGCGCCGATCTCGGGCTGGGGCACACTATGGTGGCCGCGCGCCTTGCCCACGTCGTAGCGCTCGCAGCCGGGGGGGATCAGCGCCAGCACCTCATCTCCCACCAGGCGGTCGTAGATCACCGCCCCAGCCTGCATCAGCAGCCGTGCGGCCTTGAGGGTCAGCAAGTCGACAGCGCCGCTGCCAGCACCGACCAGGTAGACCTTGCCCGGGCGGCACTCGCCGCGCAGCGTTAGTGTGGGCTTAGCCTCGGCACGGGAATCGCCGCCGAGCGTCGCCAGAGAGCGTGCCACGCCTTGGCTGAGACGGACCAGTGCGTCAGGCCACTTGCGATTCAGGGGTCGGCTCGGTGCGCTCATGGGCCCGCTCCTCCTCGATCAGGGATTTGAGTTCCGGAATACAGCTGCCGCACTGGGTACCGCAGGCAAGTCGCGCACCCAGCGCCTCGACGCTGGTATCGCCCTCGCGAATGGCGGACACGATCTTCCTCTGGCCCACCTGATGGCAACTGCACACCGTGGGACCGGTATCGGCGGCCCCGTCGTCACAGCCGGCCAGCAGACGGCTGCGATACTGAACTCTCAGCTCGGTCTCGTTGAAGCGCTGCTCGAGCCAGGCCAGGCCAGGCAGCTCGGCGGGGGGACCGATCATCGCCCACCAGCGCAGCCGTCCGTTCTTCACCGCCGCAGCACGCAGCCTTCCATCGCTGGCATCCTCGCACCACAGCGTTGCCGACTCGGGCAGCCAGGCCGCCAGGCGCTCGAGCCAGTCACGCTCGGCCTGCACACCGGCGAGCTGCCAGCGCTGGCACCCCCGCATGGGAATGCGCGTCCAATAGTCACTATCGCACCAGAGCGTGGCGTCGGTGAGCCCATCAGTGACCAGCAGCGTGGCCTCCCAGACGATGGCCAGGGGGGCCAGTGCCACGGCCCCATGCTTGGACTCCGGCTGGCCGGAGAGGGGATCGGTGTGGCCGGTGATCAAGGCCCCGCTGCGGGCCTGCCGGGTGAAGCAGTCGCTCCAGTGCATGGGCACGAACACCTCGCCACACCGCTGGGCATTGGTCACCCGCACCCTGGCGCGATACTCCCCGGCCTCGCCGGTGAGCACCGCCAGGCGCTTGTCGGCGACGCCGCAGGCCAGCGCATCATCGGGATGCACCTCGATGAACGGCTCGGCGCGGTGATTCATCAGCCGCGGAGCCCGGGCGGTGCGGGTCATGGTGTGCCACTGGTCGCGAATACGACCGGTATTGAGGCGAAGCGGACGCGCCGCGCTGAGACGCTGCTCGGGTGCCCGCGGCCTGACCGGCACCAGCCGGGCCAGGCCATCATCGGTGGCGAAGCGGCCATCCTCGAACAGGCGTGCGGTCCCCTGGGGAGCCCTGGCGGTGACCGGCCACTGGATCGGCGCCAGGGCGTCAAAGGCATCACGGTCGAGTCCCACCAGGCCCGAGATATCGAACAACCGCTTGCACGTCCCGGTGCTGTCCGAGGCATTCTCGAAGCCGGAGAGCCGGGCATGCTCATCGAAGATCTCGGCGGGGTGGGCATACGCGAAGGCCTCTCCATAGCCCAGTCGCTTGGCGACCTCGCAGATGATCCACCAATCGTGGCGCGCCTCGCCTGGCGGCGGCAGCAGGCCGCGCTGGCGCGAGATGCAGCGCTCGGAGTTGGTCACGGTGCCGTCCTTCTCCGACCAGCTCGAGGCTGGCAGGACAATGTCGGCGTAGTCGAGCAGATCGGTGTTGGTGACGCACTCGGAGACGATCACCAGGGGGCACCTGGCCAGTGCGGCGCGCACCCGAGCGGCATCCGGCAGGCTCACCGCCGGATTGGTGGCCATCACCCACAGCGCCCGGACCTCGCCGCGCTCGATGGCGGCGAAGAGCTCGACGGCCTTATGGCCGGGACCGTTCGGCAAAGTCGGCGTCAAGTTATCAGTGGCCCAGAAGCGGGTGACGCGGTCGATGGCACCGGGGGTGTGATAATCCATGTGGGCCGCCAACTGGTTGGCCAGCCCACCCACCTCGCGACCACCCATGGCATTGGGTTGGCCGGTGATGGAGAAGGGTCCGGCGCCGGGCAGGCCAAGTTTGCCGCCGGCCAGATGGCAGTTGATGATGGCGTTGCACTTGTCGGTGCCGCTGGAGGACTGGTTGATCCCCTGGGAGTAGAGCGTCACCACGTGCAATTGACTGGTGAACCAGTAGTAGAAGGTCTCCAGCCGCTCCGGGTCCAGATCACAGTCAGCGGCCACGGCCGCCACCGAGCACTCCTCCTCCCGGGCCGCGGCCAAGGTCTCTTCCAGCCCTTGAGTATGGCGCGTCAGATAGACCTCATCGAGCTTGCCCCTGGCCGCCATCCAGCTCAGTAGGCCATTGAACAAGCACGCGTCGCTGCCGGGCTTGAGGCCCAGATAGAGGTCGGCGATTTCACAGCTGTCGGTGACCCGCGGATCAATCACCACCACGCGCATCAGCGGGTTACGGGTCTTGGCCACCTTGAGGCGCTGATAAAGCACCGGGTGGTTCCAGGCCAGGTTGGATCCCACCAGCACCACCAGCTCGGCTTCCTCGAGATCCTCGTAGCAGCACGGCACCGCATCGGCGCCAAAAGCACGCTTGTAGCCGGCCACCGCCGAGGCCATACAGAGCCGTGAGTTGGTATCCAGGTGTGGTGTGCCGAGAAACCCCTTGAACAGTTTGTTGGCGACGTAATAGTCCTCTGTCAACAGCTGACCGGAGAGGTAGGCCGCCACCGACTCGTTGCCCTGTTGACTCCGGATGGCGGTCAGACGCTCGGCCACCGCCTTCAGTGCTGTATCCCAGTCAACCTCGACGCCATCCACCCGCGGCCGGAGCAGGCGCCCCCGCTGCCCCAGGGTCTCGTGCAACGACGAGCCCTTGACGCAAAGGCGTCCGTAGTTGGCAGGGTGCTGACGGTCTCCCTCCAAGGCGTTCAGGGTCCCCTTCTCCAGCGTCGCGGTCACCCCACACCCCACTCCACAGTAGGGGCAGGTGGTCTTAACCTGTCGGCTCATCGGCGCAGAATCATTGGCCTGATACATGGTGACTCCTCGTTTCGCCGCCGACCAATGCGAGCTGGCCCCCAACGCAAAGACGCCCACTGCCGGCATCTAGAGATTTCGGCAGGGGACGTCTTCGTCGGTGGAGGGCCGGCGCTGGCCCTCGGCAGATTGTCTATGCTGTGGCACTGAACTGAGCAAGGAACGTGCCAGTTCGGCCCGCCCCACTCCCCGCGGCCCGACTCTCCGGAGGCACAGGCATCGCGCCAGGCACAAATCGGGACTCCTCGAATGGCCTCCGTCGCACCACGGCATTGCGCTCGGCCGGCGACTTGCACCAGCATGATGCAGTGCAACACTCATTCGGGCAGCGACCGATGCCGCCTCCAGATCCCTGTCATGCCCCCAACGGCGGTGTATGGCCCCCTCTTCCGCCCCACGATGGAACGCAAATTGCACTGCCTTCCTCAACCACTCCTAGACGAGCCCACCATGCCTCCAGCTCTTGATGTACTACTGGTCGACGACGAAGAGTTGCGCGCCGCCATGGTCGAGGAGGCCCTCATGCGAGAGGGCCATCGGGTGATCTGCCACCTCAATAGCCCCGCCAGCCTCAATGACATGGTGGCGCGACATCAGCCGGACGTGGTGATCATCGACATGGAATCGCCGGACCGCGACACACTCGACAGCATGGCCCAGCTCAATCGCGAGAACCCTCGTCCGGTGGTGTTCTTCACCGACCAGCACGACCCCGTCATTATGCAGTCGGCGCTCAAGGCAGGCGTCAGCGCCTATGTGGTCGACGGACTGGTCCAGGGGCGGGTCAAGCCGATCATCGAGGTCGCCATCGCCCGCTTCGAGGCATTTCAGGCGATGCGTCAGGAGCTCGATCGCACCCGAACCCAGCTCACCGAACGCAAGCGCATCGAGCGCGCCAAGGGGCTGCTGATGCGCCACCAAAGCTGTGACGAGGAGCAGGCCTACCAAATGCTGCGCAAGCTGGCCATGGACCGAGGTCAGCGCATCGCCGAGGTCGCCATGAGCGTCATCGATATTCTCGAACGTCTGGAGAAGGGCCTATGAACACGCTGCCTCCGGCCGAGCTGCCGCACCTGCAGCTGGGTTTCATGCCGCTGCTCGATTGCGTCCTGCTGGTGGTCGCCCGCGAACGTGGCCTGTTCGCCGACCAGGGCCTGGAGGTGACCCTGTCGCGCCAGAACGCCTGGTCGACGCTGCGGGACAAGGTCGCCGCAGGGCTGCTCGACGGTGCCCACATGCTGGCGCCCATGCCCCTGGCCATGAGTCTCGGGCTGGAGCGCGCGCCCTGCGACACCCTGGCACCGATCACCCTGAGCCGAAATGGCAACGCCATCGTGCTGTCCCGGGAACTGGCCGACGCCTGCTCGGCACGGCTTGGCGATGACCCGGCCGCCAGCGCCAGAGCGCTGGCCGGCTTCCTGCCGGGCACGAGCCGGCCGCCGCGCCTGGCGATGGTCTACCCCCACTCCTGCCAGCACTATCAGCTGCGCCATTGGCTAGGCCTGGGCAGCATCGATGCCAACCGAACCGTCGAACTGGTGGCATTGCCACCGCCACGCATGGTCGATGCCATGCAGCAGGGGAAAATCGACGGGTTCTGCGTCGGCGAGCCCTGGGGCAGCCTCGCCGAGCACCGCCAGGCCGGGCGTATCGTCGCCAGCGGCGCCCAGCTGTGGCCAGACCAGCCGGAAAAGGTGCTCGGGGTGACCCGCTCCTGGGCGCGCCACTATCCGGCGACCCTGGCCAGGCTGATCCGAGCGCTGGTGGCGGCCAGCGACTGGCTGGCCGAGTCGCCGGCACACCGCCGGCAGGCGCGCGACTGGCTGGCCCTACCCCCCTATCTCGATCGCTCGGTGGAGCATCTCGAGACCCTGCCCTTTGATACCCCCCCGCTGCGGCAACGTCTTTGCGGCATTGACGTGCTGCGTCCCGATCCGGTGTTCGCCGAACGGCTCGCCGATCAGCTCGACCAGCATCTGCGTGGCCGGGGGCAGCGTCTCGACCTCGCCACCCTAGGGGAGTGCTACAGCGCCGTGCATTTTGATCGCGCCCTGCACCACTGATGTGCAACTAGCCCCGCCTTGGGACCAGGTCTTCGACTGACCGACATATCCAGCCAACTGAAAAACAATCATTAAATTGATATTCACCCCAGTTGGCAGGCGACTTGCTTTATTCAGGTCAACGCAAGATACGGCGACAACGTGGTCGCCCGACGGTCAACGGCGACCGTCTCTACCAGACAAAGACGTCTTGGCCTCCTGCCCTGCAGGAGGCCAAGACGTTTTTTTATTGCCGCTTGCTTCCCAGCACGTCATCGAGGAGTCGACCGACATGAGACTATCTGCCACGCTCAACGCCACCACGACCCCCGCCCCCACGCCCCGCGACCGGGTGATGATCATCGGCAACGGCATGGCCGGTCAGCGGCTGGTCGAGGCGCTGCTGACGCAGCCAACGCCCCCCTCGCGCATCACCGTGATCGGTGCCGAGCGCGTACCAGCTTACAACCGCATTCTGCTTTCGCCCCTGCTGGCCGGGGAACTGGACCACGCCGCCCTGACCCTGCGCGACACCGACTGGTACGCCGAGCAGGGCGTCGAGCTGATCCTCGGTGATCGCGTCGAGCACATCGAGCGCCAGGCGCGCCGAGTGATCACCGCGAGCGGACGCTGCCTGGCCTACGACCGCCTGGTGCTGGCCACCGGCTCACGCCCGGCACTGCCACCGGTGCCCGGCATCCGGCTCGCAGGCGTCCATGGTTTCCGCGATCTGAACGATGCCGCCACCCTGGCTGACTGCGCCGAACGCGGCGGCAACGCCGTGGTCATCGGCGGCGGCCTGCTGGGGATCGAAGCCGCCGAGGGGCTGCGCAAACGTGGCATGAGGGTCAGCGTGCTGCATCGCGACTCACGCTTGATGAACCGTCAGGTCGATGCCACCGCCGCCGGCCTGCTCGAGCATGAACTCGTCGGCCGCGGGCTCGAGGTCATGACCGGCGCCCACCTTGCGGCCCTCGAGGACGATGGCCACGGCCACGTCGCCGCCGTGCGCCTCGAGGATGGTCGCCGCCTAGCCGCTGACTGCGTGGTGGTAGCCGCGGGCATCACACCCAACGCCGAACTGGGACGCGATGCCGGACTCGACAGTGACCGCGCCATCCGGGTCGACGCCACCCTCACCACCAGTGACCCGGCGATTCACGCCCTCGGCGAATGCTGCCAGTTCGAGCACCACACCTACGGTCTGGTCGAGCCGATCTGGCGCCAGGTCGAGGTGCTCGCCGCCCACCTCGCCGGTGAAACGGTCAGCGGCTATGTCGAGCTCCCCAGCGCCACCAAGCTCAAGATCAGTGGCGTATCGCTCTTCGCCTTCGGTCCTATTGATCCCGCCCCGGAGCACGACGTGCTGAGCTACCACGACCCCGAGCACGGCGACTACCGTCGCCTGCTGCTGCGCGATGGCCGCCTCGAGGGGGCCGTGCTCTACGGCGATACCCGCCTCGGACCCTGGGCCTTCGAACACGCCCTGGCCGGCAGCGATCTGCGCGCCTGCCGCCAGGCCCTGCTCTTCGGCCCGGCCGATGTCCAGGTGCTGCTCGACGCAGCCACCGAGGACACCAGCCGCACCACCGACTCCGCTTATCTGGAACGCCCCGTCGAGGAGGCCGCATGAATACCCCCGCATCCCCCAAGCAACGCCTTATCGTCATCGGCAACGGCATGGTCGGCCACCACCTTGTCGAACAGCTGGTGGAGAACGATGCTACCGAGCGCTATGCCATCACAGTGTTCGGCGAGGAGCGCCACCTGGCCTACGACCGAGTGCACCTCTCCGAGTATTTCAGGGGTCGCGACGCCGAATCGCTGGCTCTGGTCACCGCCGACTACTATGCCGAGCACGGCATCGAATTACGCCTTCATGAACCGGTGAAGGCTATCGACCGCGACCGGGGCGAAGTGGTCACCGAGTCGGGCAACTATCCCTATGACCGACTGGTTCTGGCCACCGGCTCCTTCCCCTTCGTGCCGCCGATTTCTGGTAACGACCGCCCGGGCTGCCTGGTCTATCGCACCCTGGATGACCTGGATGCCATCCGCGAGGCCGCCGAGAGCGCTTCCACCGGGGTGGTAGTCGGCGGCGGCCTGCTAGGCCTGGAGGCCGCCAACGCCCTGCGCGAGCTGAACCTCGATACCGCCGTGGTGGAGTTCGCTCCACGCCTGATGCCGATGCAGGTCGACAGCGAGGGCGGCGAGCTGCTGCGCGAGAAGATCGAAGCGCTGGGTGTCCAGGTGCACACCGACCGCGCCACCCAGCGCATCGAGGACGGTGTGGACGCGGCGCACCGAATGGTATTCCAGGACGGCAAGGTGCTCGAGGCCGACCTGATCGTATTCTCCGCCGGCATCCGCCCGCGCGACGAGCTGGCCCGCGACTGCGCCCTGGAGATCGGCGAGCGCGGCGGCGTGGTGATCGACGACCGCTGCCTGACCAGCGACCCGGCGATACTGGCCATCGGTGAGGTAGCGCTTTGGAACAACAGCATCTTCGGGCTGGTAGCGCCCGGTTACCAGATGGCCAAGGTGGCTGCCGCCACCCTGCTCGCCTCTTTTGATCAACGCCAGGGAGCAAGCTTTCGCGGTGCCGACATGAGCACCAAGCTCAAGTTGCTGGGTGTCGACGTCGGTGCCATCGGCGATGCGCATGGCAACCAGACGCCCGGCGCCAAGATGTTCCGCTATCTCGACCAGATCAAGCAGGAGTATCGCAAGCTGGTGGTATCTGCCGACAGCAAGCGCCTGGTCGGCGCCATGCTGGTAGGCGACAACGGGGTCTACGACACCCTGCTGCAGTACTACAGCAACGGCCTCGACCTGCCCGAAAATCCGGCCTCGCTGATCCTGCCCTCAAGCGAAGGCGTCCCGACACTGGGACCCGACGCCCTGCCCGAGACGGCGACCATCTGTTCCTGCCACAACGTCAGCAAGGGTGATGTCTGCGCCACGCTGGACGCCGGCGCCATGGACCTGGCGACCGTCAAGGGTGAGACAAAAGCCAGCACCGGTTGCGGGGGATGCTCGGCACTCCTCAAGAGCGTTGTCGACCATGAGCTGGAAGCCCGCGGCGTGGAGGTCGACCATTCCCTCTGCGAACACTTCGCCCATACCCGCCAGGGGCTCTACGACATCGTGCGTGTCGAGGGCATCAAGACCTTCGGCGAACTGATCGAAAAGCACGGCAACGTCGACACACACCACCCGGGCTCTTCATCAGCCCCAAAGCTTGGCTGCGATATCTGCAAGCCGGCGGTGGCCTCGATCCTGGCCTCCTGTTTCAACGAGCCGATCACCGATGCGGCTCATATCCCGCTGCAGGACACCAACGACACCTTCATGGCCAACATGCAGAAGAACGGCACCTACTCGGTGGTGCCGCGCATCGCCGGCGGTGAGATCACCCCGGAAAAGCTGGTGGTGCTGGGCCAGGTGGCCCAGAAGTATGGCCTCTACACCAAGGTCACCGGCGGCCAGCGCATCGACCTGTTCGGCGCCCGCCTCGAGGACCTGCCGGATATCTGGGGCGAGCTGATCGCGGCCGGCTTCGAGACCGGCCACGCCTACGGCAAGTCGCTGCGCACCGTGAAGTCCTGCGTCGGCAGCACCTGGTGCCGCTACGGCGTGGATGACAGCGTGGGCATGGCGATCCGCTTGGAGCATCGTTACAAGGGCCTGCGCGCTCCGCACAAGATCAAGTTCGGCGTCTCGGGCTGTACCCGGGAGTGCGCCGAGGCGCAGAGCAAGGACATCGGCGTGATCGCCACCGAGAATGGCTGGAACCTCTATGTCTGCGGCAACGGGGGCATGCGCCCGCGCCACGCTGAGCTGTTCGCCACCGATCTGGACGACGCGGCGCTGATCCGCACCATCGACCGCGTGCTGATGTTCTACATTCGCACCGCCGATCGCCTGCAGCGCACCTCGGTGTGGCGCGAGAACCTCGAGGGCGGCCTGGACTACCTCAAGGCCGTGGTGCTCGAGGACAGCCTGAGGATCGGCGAGGAGCTGGAGCGCCAGATGCAGACAGTGATCGACAACTACCAGTGCGAATGGGCCAATGCCCTCAGCGACCCGGAGAAGCTCAAGCGCTTCAGAAGCTTCGTCAACGACAGCCGCCCCGACCCGGACATCATCTTTACCAGCGAGCGCGGCCAGCTCCGCCCTGCGTAAGGAAATGGCTGCGCGAGCGAGTCGCATCGTTGCGAGGCACCTCGAAGCACCCCGTTATGTCTCGCCTTCGGTGCGCCGCGCGCCCAGCGCTTCATCTCGCTCGCCGATTTCCCGATAACTCTCAGGAAAACTTATGAATAACGCCACCGCAGCAGCCAATACCATGACCCTGACCTGGCAATGCCTCTGCACCCGCGCCGACCTGGTGCCCTACTCAGGCGTCGCCGCCTGGCTCGAGCCCCCTGAGGGCCCGGCCCAGTTGGCCCTCTTCTACCTTCCCGGCCATGAGCAGGAGCTCTATGCCCTCGACCACCGCGACCCCTTCTCCGGGGCTAACGTGATCGCCCGAGGCCTCATCGGTGACATCGAAGGGCAACCGGTAGTGGCCTCGCCGCTCTATAAGCAGCACTTCCGCCTCATCGACGGCCAGTGCCTGGAGGAAAAGTCCGTCCAACTGCGTACCTGGTCGGCGTGCTTCGACGGAGATCGGGTGCTGATACTGATCTGATGTCCCACTGTTTACCCTACCTGTCTACCGGGACACGGAAACGCCACGCTGAGAAAGCGTTGAATGGAAGCCTGATTTTGCACAGCAACAAGGCATGGGGCGCGCCATGCTGGGCATGAGGCGGAATCGCACTCTGCATTCCGCCCGCTGTCAAATGCTGCAAGTAAGAGCAACAGGAGGGAGTAGAAGCGCTGCACGACACCGTCGGCTGCCGTCACCTTCCTGACATCGCGCTGACTGTGTCGACATCGGGACGTCACGAACGACGTCCGCTCGAGACAATCAGGAGAGCTGCGCCGATGGTACGCATCGACAAGAAGGCCACCCGCCTCTACGTACTGGACACCAACGTCCTGCTGCACGATCCCGCCTCCCTCTACCAGTTCGACGAGCACGAAGTGGTCATCCCCATGACCGTTCTCGAGGAACTGGACAAGCACAAGAACGGCGTCCGCGAGATCGCCCGCACCGCCCGCCAGGTCAGCCGCACCCTGTCAGACCTCACCGCCAACGTCGGCCTCGAGCAGATCCGCGACGGTATCCCCATACCGCGCCTGGCCGGCCGCGAAGGGCGCCTGCGACTGCTCTGCTACACCGACCTCAAGCCCCTGGAACCCCTCGAAGAGAACCCCGACAACCGTATCCTGGCCGAGACCTGTCGGCTGCGTCAGGAGCGCTCGGACGCCTCGGTGATCCTGATCACCAAGGACATCAACCTCAGGGTCAAGGCCGCTGCTCTTGGCGTGCCGGTGGAGGACTACCTCAACGACCGCGCCTTCGACGACAGCGATGCCATGCTGGAAGGGGTAAGGGTCTACCCGGATGCCGGCAGTGAGCTGTGGAACGGCCTGGCGCTGGACGTAAGCGTAGAGCGCGAGGCCCAGCGAGTGATCTACCAGCTCGCCGGCGAGATCCCTGCCGCGTGGCACCCCGGCATGCTGGTGGCGGATGGCGATGTCGATGCCCGTTTCGAGGCCATCGTGCGCGAAGTGGGTGGACAGCGTGCCCGTCTGGACCTGCTCGCCAACTACCGTCACGGCGCCAGCGTGTGGGGCGTCCACGCCAGCGACTGCCGGCAGAACTTCGCGCTCAACCTGCTGATGGACGACGACATCGATCTGGTGACCATCGCCGGCAGCGCCGGCACCGGCAAGACCTTCATGACCCTGGCCGCCGCCTTCCAGCAGACCCTGGACACCAAGCGCTTCGAGCGCATCGTCTTCACTCGGGCCCCGATCTCCATGAGCGAGGACATCGGCTTTCTCCCCGGCACCGAGGAGGAGAAGATGTCGCCCTGGATGGGCGCCTTCCATGACAACATGGACAACCTGCTGCGCAACGAGGATGGGGAATCCAGCTGGAACAGCGGCGCAACCCGCCAGCTGCTCGGCGCCCGGGTGCAGATCCGCGCCCCCGGTTTCATGCGGGGTCGTACCCTCAACGATACCTTCCTGATCATCGACGAGGCGCAGAACTTCACGCCCAAGCAGCTCAAGTCGCTGGTCACCCGGGCCGGGCGCAATACCAAGATCGTCTGCCTGGGCAACGTCGGACAGATCGACACCCCCTATCTGACCGCCAACACCTGCGGCATGGCGGCACTGGTCCAGCGCTTCCGCGACTGGCCCCACGCCGGACATGTCACCCTGAAGAGCGTCGAGCGCTCGCGCCTGGCCCTGGCCGGCGAGGAACTGCTCTAGCCCTTCTCTACTGGCCGACACTGGCCGACGCCCACTCGCGCATCGACTCCCCGCCTGCCGCCCTTTGGGGCGTCAGGCGGTGCTGAACAGCAGTACCAGGGCAAGCCCCATGGCGACCATCATCATCAGCACCGCGGCGTGGCGACGCAGCCACGTCTCGCTCTCACCCAGCGCGTCCAGCATCGAGATTCCTGCCTCTTCCAGAGCAACCCACCAGGCCACCCAGGCCGCCTTCGCCGCGGCCAGTCGCACAAGCCAGGGCGCGGTCGCCATCCACAGTCGGCTCAGGCTGCGTGCCAGTGGCCACCACAAATCCCCCGCCGGCGGACGCCTTCCCGCCAACCGCAGCGGCCAGCGATGTATCCGCCAGCCGGCCAGCAGGGCCAGTGCCACCCCGAAAAGGGCCGGCCACCAGAAGCCGAACAGCTCGTCTCGCGGCGGCCAGGCAGGCGCCAAGCCCAACGTCGGCAGCCACAGCGGCAGCGTCAGGGCACTGACCACCAGCAGCAACCAGGCCAACGGCATGGGGGCGAAAAGCGGCGTCAGGCCGTCTAAACGGGCCTGCCGCTCACCCTGCCACTGACACCACAGGGTGCGCGCCATCAGCAGCGTGGTGCCCACCGCCGCCAAGGAGAGCCAGGTCGCCAATGCCAATTGGCCACCCTCGTATAGCGCCGCCTTGAAAGCCCATTTGGTCGCCAGCCCCGAGCCCAGCACCCCGGCCAGCGACAGCGCCGGCAGCGTCAGCAGCAGAGCCAGCATCCAGGTTGGCATCCGCGGCGGATGCTCGCCGATGCCCACGCCGAGAAACAGCGCCCCCTTGGTCAGGCCATGGTGGGCGGCGAAGAGCACCACCGCCGGCGCCAGGGACGGCCACAGGGAAGGCGTCACGAGCCCGGTTCCCACCAGGGCAGCGAGCATGCCCAGCTGGCTGACGCTGGAGTAGGCCAGCACCGCCTTGGGGTGGCGTTGGCAAACCCCCAGCAGCGCCGCACCGATGGCGCCCACCAGGCCCACCACCAGCATGGCGCGGCCCAGATCGGCGAAGGCAGCCGCAGCGGACTCCCCCAGCGGCAGAGTCGCCATCCAGCCCACCAACCCGGCCTTGATCATGGCGCCGCTGAGCACGGCGCTGGCCGGCGTGGGGGCCACCGGATGCGCCAGGGGCAACCAGATGTGAAGGCCTGCCACGCCTGCCTTCACACCGAACCCGAGCCACAGCAGCAACCCGATCCAGACGCCGTGGGGAGCGGTGGCCAGCCCCTCACGCAGCTCACTCAGGGTCAGCGCGTCAAGGTTGCCGGCACCCCACAGCAGTCCGCCAAGAATCAACCCCTCTCCCAGCACCGCCATGATCAGGTAGGCGCGACCACCGGTCAGGGCATCTCGAGTACCAGCGTGGATCACCAGGCCGTAGGCGGCGAAGGTCATCACCGCGAAGCCCAGGTAAAAGCTGGCGATATCCTCGGCCACCAGTAGCAGCAGGTTGCCGGAAAGGGTCAGCGGCCAGAGCACGGCGAAGCGCGCCAGCCGTGCCGCCGACGCCCCGTTGCCGGCATTGGCTCGGTCACGCTCTCCCGCCAGATAGCCCCGGGCATACCAGCCGGAAAACAGCCACAGCAGCGCCGTAAACGCCAGCAGCACCCGGCGCGGCTCGTCGAGCACCCAGACGCCGCCCAGCAACCAGGCCGACAACGACAGGTTGCCGTCTGCCCCCAGCAGCGCCAGCGCCAGGGCGGGCAGCGGCGCCGAGGCCCACAGCGGATCCAGAGGAAATCGCACCTCGCTACGCGAGGTCAGTGCCGCCATCAGCGGTTCGCGAAGTATCAGCGCCAGCGGCCATAGCAGCGCAGCGATCATCAGCCCCCCAAGGATCGCCTGGCTCATGGCAGATACTCCAGGTTGACCACCCGAGTCGCCCACTCCAGCGGGCTGTAAGGCAGACCCGCCAGCAGACCCGCCATCACGCTGAACAGCGCCGTGGCCAGCGCCGGCAGCAGCAGCCAACTGCTCGTCTCGAAGCGGCCGAGATGACGCTCTTCCGGCCAGGCCCCCACCCCGTGGTCAGGGCCGGGGCAGAACCACAGCCGGTACAGGACCGGCAGGAAATAAGCGGCATTGAGCAGGCTGCTGGCGACCAGCACAGCGATCACCCAGGGCATCCCCGCCTGCACGGCCCCGATGCCCAGGTACCACTTGCTGAGGAAGCCCACCAGCGGTGGCAAACCGATCATGCCCAGCGCGCCGACGCTGAAGGCCAGGCTGGTAAGCGGCATGCGCCGCCCCACCCCGTCGAGCTCGTCAATGCGATGAATGCCGAGTTCCTCGGCGTAGTTGCCGGCACAGAAGAACAGCGTGATCTTCATCAGCCCCTGATGAAGCAGATGGGACAGCGCGGCGATGGTGCCCAGCGGCCCGAACAGCCCGATGCCCAGCACGACATAGCTCACCTGGCTGACCGTGGAGAAGGCCAGCCGCCGCTTGAGCTCCACCTGGGCCAGGGCGCGCAGCGAGGCATAGAGGATGGTCACGCTGGCGACGACGGCTAACCCAGTGAGCAGCCCCAGCGCCTGGCTGAGCTCGGAGCCATAAACGTCATAGACCAGGCGCACGATGCCGAAGGCCCCGGCCTTTACCACCGCCACCGCATGCAGCAGGGCGCTGACAGGCGCCGGCGCCACCATCGCGCGGGGCAGCCAACCGTGCAGGGGCACCAGCCCCGCCTTGACCCCGAAGCCGGCAATCAGCACCCAGAAGATGGCAATCAGCATCCCGCGCTGCTCCTGCCCAAAGTCGGCGAGCACCTCCCGCTGGCCGAAGCGGATATCACCGGCCAACGCATGGAGCGCCACCATGCCGATCATCAGCACCAGCCCCGCGGTGAGGGTGAAGCGCAGGTAGAGGGTGGCCGCGGCAAGCGCCTTCGGTGTGCCGCGATGAGCCACCAGCGGATAGGTAGAGAGCGTCAGCAGCTCGTAGAAGATCAGGAAGGTAAAGAGATTGCCGGCCAGGCTGATCCCCAGAGTGCTGGCCACGCAGAGGCTGAAGAAGCCGAAGAAACGACGTCGATTGGGCGAGTCCTCCAGATAACCGATGGCGTAGATGGTGGTGAACAACCACAGCAACGAGGAGAGCCCAGCAAACATGATGCCTAGCGCATCGGCGCGCAGCACGAAGGCCAGACCCTCCAGCACCGGAAACTCCACGGCGTAGGTCTGACCCTGGCTGAGACCGCGCACCATCCAGGCGACCAGGCCGATCTTGAGCACGGCGGCGGCCAGGTTGAGTCCGGTGCGGGCGCGAAAGGCACCCTCGGGCAACAGAAAGATGATCGCTGCCGCCGCCAACGAGGTGAACAGGGTGGCGACCGGGAAGAAGGCTCCGCTCATGGCACTCCTCCCTGGCGCAGCATCGCAAGAGGCCACTCTGCCACCAGGCCCAAACCCACGGCGGCCATCGCCAGAACCAACGGCACCAGGTCCGCTCCCCGTGGTGGGGGATGGAACTCATGGTGCGACGCCTCTTCCACGAAGGAACAGCGAAGTACCCGGAACACATAGGCGGCAGTGAGCAGAGTGCCGAGCGCCAGCACCGCGACCCAGGGCCACTGGCCCGCCTCCAGGGAGGCCTGCAGCAGCAGCCATTTGGCGGTGAAACCGGCGCTGGGCGGAAGCCCCATCAGGGTCACCGCGGCGATACCGAAGGTCATCAGCGACAACGGCAGTCGGCGGCTGGTACCGGCCAGGTCGACCAGGCGGCTGGCGCCGGTGGAGAGCATCAGATTACCGACGGCCATGAACATTGCCGCCTTGGCAAGGGCATGGCCGGCCAGCTGCAGCCAGGTGGCTTGCCAGGCCATGGCGGCCACCGACGCCGCCGTGCCGGCCAGCAACGGAAACAGCAGCATCAGATAGCCGAGCTGGCCCACCGTGGACCAGGCCACCACCTGCTTGAGCGAATCGGCCCGCCACGCCTTGAGTCCTCCCCACAGCACCGCCGACGCCCCCAGCATCCCCAGCACCCAGGCCGCCGTGACGGCATCAGGCAACAACAATCGCCACAAGAGGATCAGGATAAAGAAGGAAGCCTTGACCACCAGGGCGCCGTGAACAGCGCTGACCGGGGTCCAAGCGCTGGCGTGAACCGGTACCAGCCAGCCGTGCAAGGGAAAGATCGCCGCCTTGAGCAGCAGCCCCCCGGTCAGCAGCGCCATGCCGATGCGAGTCGTGACATCGGGCTCAGCCACAGCCGCTAGTTCCGCCAGTTCCAGGGTGCCCCAGGCGCCCAGCAGCAGCGCCACGCCCAGCAGCCAGGCCAGGGACCCTACCAGCGCGTAAAGCAGGTAGCGCAGGCCGGCACGAATCGCCTCGACCTTGCCGGGCAGCAGCATCATGCCCACCGCGCACAGGCCCATCAGTTCCAGCCCCACGTAGAGCAGCAGCAAGTCGGCGGCCACCCAGATCAACCCCAGCGCGAACGCCAGCCCACCAAGCAGCGGCCAGAAGCGAGCATGGGAGGCCTCATCGGGCACCGCCACGCGGCGATGCCCGACGGCGTAGGCGGCACTGGCCAGCAGTACCAGCTGGGTCAACAGCAGCAACAGCGCCGTCAGGGCGTCAAGCCGCCAGTGCAGCGAGAGCCCACCCAGCGCCAGGCGGCCATTCAGCCCCCCTTCCACCGCTTGCGGTAGCAGCCACCACGTCGCCAGGGGCAACGCCCCTACGGCCAAGGCCACGGTGCGCATATGGCGCGGCGGTTTTAACCAGGCCAGCAAACCCAGCGGCAGCGGAGCCACCAGCGCCAGCCACAGCATGAGGTTTGCGGCTGAATTCACGGGCCGGCCTCGGTCTCGAGGGTCACGCTGTCCTCCAGGGCATGGAGGCGGCGAAGCAGCAGCACGCCCAGCACTGAGCCGACCAGCGCCACGGCAAGCCCCACCAGAATCAACCCTTGTACCTCAGGGCCGTGGCCGGCGAGTCCGGCCAGCAGCAGGAAGACGCCGGAGCCGAGCACGTTGAATGCCAGCAGCCGGCGTAGCAGGTGACGGTGATGAGCGAAGGCCCAGAGGCCCAGCGCTATCACCACCATAGCAAAGGGCACCAGGGCCAGCGTGCCGGCTGCATCCAGGCTCAGCCGCTCGGTAACGAGCAGACCTGCCATTGCCAGGGCAGTCAGGATCAGCCAGCCAAGGGCGGCGAACCAGCGCACCGGAGCTTCTCCACCACGGTGCACCGTGGTGTCACGCTGCTCCAGCCGCGGCACGTCTCCCGCTCGACCCAGCCCATGCAATAGCGCCGCACCGGTTAACAGCGAACCCAGCAGCGCCTCACCGGCGGCAAGCCAGGGGGTGCCCAGCTGCCACCAGGTCAATGACATCACCAGGGCGAACACAATGAACACCAGGCAGGCGCGGCGCAGATGGCGATCCAACAGACAGCACCCTGCTAGTGTTACCAGCAGGCCGCCCAGCACCCAGGCAAGAGAGGCCGTCATCGGCGATCAGCGATCACCGCGATTGACGGCCTGCTCGATCAGCGCCTCGCTCTCGCTGCACGGCCCCTGCTCGAGAACAGTGCAGGCCTCGTGGTAGAGACAGACGAAGCGAGAGCAGGAAGCACAGAAGACCTTGTCGTCAGGATTCTTGACCTGCGAGACACGCATCAAATGGCTACCGCAGCTAGGACAGGCAACCGGGAGACGGAAGTTTTCGGAGAGTCCGGACATGGCTCATTTACTCCATTTAATAGCGGGCGACGCCCACGGCAGAGAGATCGTGACGCCCGACAGGCGTCATGTCACTGATGACATGAGGTAGAATCGTGACCGCTTCAAGGCCGGATTGCCAAGCGTGCAGCTCACGTCCCGTTACCGCCCGCCCCGGCGGGCTCCAGATCCACAGGCCCGCAGACACGGTTACGCCCCTCATGCTTGGCCCGATAGAGGGCTCGGTCGGCATCGCCCAAGGTGCCATCCAGGCTGCCATCGGGCGCGAGAATTGCCAGCCCCAGGCTGACCGTGAAATGGATGATCGTCCCATCGACCTCCAGGTCGATCTCCTCGACCGCCTCGCGCAGGCGTTCAAAAATAGCCCAGGCCTCGTCGGGGGCGGTGTCCACCAGCAACACCGCAAACTCCTCTCCGCCGATGCGGGCAAACAAGTCATAGGGACGAAGACACTCACGGCAGGTAGCCGCGAAGGCCTCCAGCGCGAGATCGCCCGCCGCATGGCCGTGGGTATCATTGAGGGCCTTGAAATGGTCCAGATCCAGCATCGCCAAAGGTAGAGCCTGGCCATGACGCAGGGCACGCGCCTGGACCATCGCCACCTGCTCGAAGAAGGCACGCCGGTTCATTGCCCCGGTGAGAATATCGGTGCTGACCAGCCGGCGGACCTTGAACTCCTCTTCCTTGCGCTCGGTCACATCGATCAGCAGGCCGTCCCAGAGGGTGCTGCCATCGCGACGTCGCTGAGGCCTCGCGCGAGCCTCCACCCAGCGCACGCCGTCCGGCAGGTCGAGGCGAATTTCCAGCTGGCAATCGTCCAGACTCACCAGCGACTGGGCCAGGGTCATCTCGAGCCAACGTCGATCCTCCTCCAGGATCAGACCGAGCAGACGTTCTGTGTCATCCATGGCCTGGGCAGGCGTCAACGCTGTCAGAGCCATGAGCCCTTCGCTGGCGTAGAGCAACTCTGGCCGCCCGGCCGCATCCTGTCGCATGCGGAAGACCACGCCGGGCAGGTGCGAAATGGTATCGCCGAGCCTGGCCAGAAGCTGACGGTCGTGAAGCTCCCGCTCACGCATGCCGGTAACGTCATACTGGATCACCAACAGCCTCAGCGTATCGGACGGCGGCTCACTCAGAAGCTGGATCATGGTGGTCTGATGGCGCAGAGCACCATCGGCGCGCCGGCATAGCAACACGCCACGCCAAGGCTGGCGAGTCGTCAGGCAATGCTCCAAAGCGAGCGCGAACCCCCCGTGCAGAGGAGCGGCATCCAGCGTCACTGCACGGCGGCCGAGGATCTGGCTAGGGGCGTGGCCAGCGTGGCGTTCGAAGTCGGGATTGACCTCCAGCACCACCCCTTTCTCGTCAAGCAGCATGACCGCCCCGGGGTAACGAGACAGCAACAGGTCCCCCAAGCCGGGAGCCGCACGCTCCTCTCCGGCCAACCAGCGATGCCATGCCCGCCTGATTCTCTCCATGCTCACGTCACGACACTCCCTGCGTCCAGTGAACGGGCCTCTCCAGACCCAAGTTCCACACTACCGCAGAATGCACCGTGGGGCACCTGAGAGGGTTACCAGCGCCGCTTCGGCCCGGGAGTCGACTTACAGTCCGAGCTTGCCCGCCACGTAGTCGGCATCCTTGTCGCCGCGCCCGGAAAGGTTGACCAGGATGTGCTGGTCGGTAGGCAACGTCGGCGCCTCGCGCATGGCCCAGGCCACGGCATGAGCGCTCTCCAGCGCCGGTATGATGCCCTCGACCCGCGACAGGGTCAGGAAGGCGTCAAGGCACTCGTCGTCGCTGGCGCTCTGGTAATCCACCCGTCCAAGCTCCTTGAGGTAGCTGTGCTGCGGCCCCACGCCAGGATAGTCCAGGCCGGAGGCGATGGAGTGCACCGGCATGGGGTTACCGGCCTCGTCCTCCAGCACGTAGCAGGCCATGCCGTGAATTTCACCCGGCTTGCCCAGGGTCAGGGTGGCGGAGTGGCGTTGCGTCTCCAGGCCCTCGCCGGCCGGCTCCACGCCGACCAGATGGACGGCCTCGTCGTCGAGGAAAGCAGTGAACATGCCGATGGCGTTGGAGCCACCGCCCACGCAGGCGGAGATGTGATCGGGTAGGCGCCCATGGCCCGCCAGGAACTGCTCGCGGGCCTCGCGGCCAATGATCGACTGGAAATCGCGCACCATCTTCGGGAAAGGATGCGGCCCCACCACCGAGCCAATGGCATAGATGAAGTGCTGGGGATCCTTGAGGTACTCCTCAAAGGCGCTGTCTACTGCATCCTTGAGGGTCGCCGTCCCGCGAGTAACCGGCACCAGCTTACAGCCCAGAATCTTCATCTTGGTGACGTTGGGATGCTCCTTCTCGATGTCTACCTGGCCCATGTGGATCTCGCAGGGAATACCCACCAGGGCGCAGGCAGTAGCCAGGGCCACACCATGCTGGCCGGCGCCGGTCTCGGCAATCACCTTGGTCTTGCCCATGAACTTGGCCAGTAATGCCTCGCCCAGACAATGATTGATCTTGTGGGCGCCGGTATGATTTAGGTCCTCGCGCTTGAGATGGATTTGAGCGCCACCCAGCTTCTTCGAGAGCCGTCGAGCATGAAAGATCGGGCTGGGACGTCCCACATAGTCGGCGAGCAGGCTGGCCAGCTCCTGCTGGAAATCCTCGCGAACACGAATCTCCTCATAGGCGGCGTCGATCTCATCCATCACTCTTTTGAGCTCGGGGGGAATCAGCTGGCCACCGAAACGACCGAAGTAACCCTGGGCATCGGGGAGATTGGCGAATGGGGAAAGGCTCATGGTCTCAGTCCTGAAAGCTTACCGGAATATCGTCAGGCCAGTTTGCCGAGCCGCCCCAAGCCTGTCGAGGCGACCTTGGACGATCAGCGCGCCAGGCGCTGGCTCAGCCAGTGGCCGATATCCGATACCTGCTGGGGACAGACAGCATGCGCCATGGGGTACTGCCGATAGTGGGCCGGATAGCCCAGCGACTTGACTCGCTCGAAGCCCGCACGCCC
The DNA here is from genome assembly GCF_042643535.1 of Halomonas tibetensis. NCBI lineage: Bacteria > Pseudomonadati > Pseudomonadota > Gammaproteobacteria > Oceanospirillales > Halomonadaceae > Halomonas > Halomonas tibetensis. Next base: position 398,028 of record NZ_JBHRSQ010000007.1, on the reverse strand, counting down.
CAGCGCCTCCGGCACCACCGGGTCGAAGCTGCCGTGGTGCACCTCGATGGGTAGCTCTCGGTTGGCCTCGGCAAGCGCGATGCTTTGCGAGGTCGCAAAATAGGTGGAGAGCGCCAGCAGGCCACCCAGAGGCGCCTCGAAAGAGAGTGCGGCCTGATAGGCCACTGCCCCACCCTGAGAGAATCCAGCCAGGATGATGCGCCGGCTGTCGATGCCGTGCCCCATCTGCTCGCGGACCAGGGCCTGGATACGCTCAGCCGAAGCCATCAGCTGCGTCTCGTCGACGCGGCGATCCAGGCTCATCTCGAGGATGTCGTACCAGGCAGGCATCACCATGCCACCGTTGATGGTCACCGGAAGGCGCGGTGCATGAGGCAAGACGAAGCGTACGCTGGCGTTCGCCGGCAGTGGTAGTGCCGGCACCAGTGGTTCGAAGTCGCTGCCGTCGGCGCCGAGGCCGTGAAGGATAAAGACGCAGGCATCGGCGGGCTTGGCGCCCTTCGGATCGATGATCAGCTCACCGGATTGGTTCATGGTTAAGGTTTCCGTTAGTCGGAGAAATCAGATTCGACACCCTACCGCAAAGCCCCGGCGCCGGCGAGGCGCCCGGCCACTCAGAAGGGCCAGACCAACGGAATCAGGGTCAGCGCCATGGCGGCGGTGATCAGATTGAGCAGCCCGCCCACGCGCAGGAAGTCGCCGAAGCGATAGCCGCCGGGCCCGTGCACCATCAGGTTGGTCTGGTAACCGATCGGCGTGAGGAAGCTCGCCGAGGCGGCAAACATCACCGCCACCACGAAAGGCATGGGGCTCACGCCCAGGCTCTCGGCGCTGGCCATCACCACCGGAAAGGTGATCACCGCGGCGGCATTGTTGGTCACCAGTTCGGTCAAAAGCGCCACCATCAGATAGGAACCGATCAGCAGCAGCAGCGGATCGCCACCGGCCAGCCCCAGGGCGCCATTGGCCAGGGCCGCGGCGGCCCCGGAGCTCTCCAGGGCTGCCCCCAGGCCGAATGAGGCGGCGATGGTCAGCAGCACCTGGGTGTCCAGCCCGCGCTTGGCCGCTCCCACCGTGCAGCAACCGGTCAGCAGCACCATGGCTGCCCCCAGCATGGCCGCGTTCATCATGCTCATCACGCCGAGACTCGCCAGGGCCACCACGCCGGCTAGGATACTCCAGGCCAGCCAGGCCTTCTCGTGTACGGGGCGCGCTGCGCCATTGATCTGGCTGATCAGCAGGAAATCCCGCGACTGCCGATGACGCTCAATAAAGGGAGGACGCGCCTCCAGCAGCAGCACGTCGGCGGGTTGCAGGCGCACCTGGCCCAGGTTGCCGGCCACGCGCTCGCCACCGCGACACACCGCCAGCACGGCGGCACCGTAGAGGGTTCGGAAGTGGCCATCGCGGATGCGCTGACCCACGAACTGGCACTGACTGGAGACCACCGCCTCGACCAGCCGGCGCTCCTTGAAGTCCTTCTCCAGGCTCGAATCGCCGTGGCGCGACGGCATCAGGCCCCGCACCTGCTGCAGTTCCACCGCCCCCTCGCTGGTGCCGGCGAATACCAGCCGGTCACCCCCCTTGAGCCGCTCGCCGGGCCCCACCACGCTGACCACGTTGCCGCCGCGCTCGATCTCTACCAGAAACAGCTCCTGCAAGTGGCGCAGCCCCGCTTCCTCCACGCTGCGGTTGATCAAGGGGCCCTCCGGATCGACCTCCATCTCGATGGTGAATTCACGGGGATTCTCGAAGGCCGCTGCAGTGCCGCGGCGCGCCGGCAGCAGCCGCGGCCCGAACAGGATGAGATAGGCCAGGCCGATCACCGCCACCGGCACGCCTACCCAGGCGAGGTCGAAGAGCCCCATGGCCAGCTCCGGCGAGCGATCCACCAGCAGGCCGTGCACCACAAGATTGGTGCTGGTGCCGAACAGGGTGATGGTGCCGCCGAGAATGGAGGCGAAGCTCAGCGGCATCAGCAGGCGATGCGCCGGCACACCCACTCGGCGACTCCAGCTCAGCACTGCTGGGATGTAGGTGGCCACCACCGGCGTATTGTTGAGAAATCCGCTCAGCGACGCGACTGGCAGCAGCAGGCGCATCAGCGCCCTGCCCTCGCCCCGGGGTTGGCCCAGCACGTGGCGGATGATCAGGTCGATGCCGCCGGTCTGGCGAATGGCGGTCACCAGCACGTACATGAAGGCCACGGTGAACAGGCCGGTACTGGCGAAACCACCCAGCGCCTGGGAGGACTCGATGACACCGAGGGTCAGCAGCACGATCACTGCGCCCATCAGGACGATATCGGGCCCGAGACGGGTAAATGCCATCAGCGGGAAGACGGCGATCACGACGGCGAGGGAGATCCAGGCGTCCGGGGGCATGGCAGGCATCCGGTCAATGACAGAGAGTCGCCATTGTGACGCCACATCGTTATTCTAAAAAGCGCTTTATAGAGATCTTCTTATTCCAAAATAATCAATGCGGTTCGGCCCGCAGCCCGGCACAGGGTTCCCGGAGACAGAGATGACACAAACACAAAAAGACCCGCGCGGAGCGGGTCTTTTCAGACTCTCGAGAGAGTCACATCGAGGTCAAGTGGCGTTTAGCCGATGACCTTGATGTTGGAAGCCTGGAGGCCTTTCTTGCCCTGGGTGACGTCGAAGGAAACCTTCTGACCGTCTTGCAGGGTCTTGAAGCCGTCAGCTTGAATCTCGGAGAAGTGAGCGAACAGGTCGTCACCGTTGTCGTCCGGAGAAATGAAGCCAAAGCCCTTGGTGTCGTTAAACCACTTGACGGTACCGGTAGCCATTATCGAATTCCTCTAATAGCGTTTTGATTTGCCGGGAAATACCCGAGTTACAGTGGGTAGAACAAGAAACTTTTCACCGGGAGATCGATGCTATGAGCGTTTCGATGACCACTTGCGATGTTCGACTTGCTAACCAACTGCGTGTACTTTGCCCATTTCCATGACGAAGGTCAAACACTATTTGCCCTGGGCAACAGCAGAGTTAAGCCCCAGCCAGGATCCAGCTTGCCGCCTTTTCGGCGATCATCAGCGTCGGCGAGTTGGTGTTGCCGCTGGTGATGGTGGGCATCACGCTGGCGTCCACCACCCGCAGCCCCGCTACCCCACGTACCCGCAGACGGGAGTCCACTACCGCCATGGGGTCGTCGTCGCTCCCCATCTTCACCGTGCCCACCGGGTGAAAGATGGTGGTGCCGATATCGCCGGCGAGACGCGCCAGGTCGTCATCGCTCTGGTACTGAACACCGGGCTTGACCTCCTCCGGCGAGTACCGGGCGAAGGCGGGCTGCTCGGCGATTCGCCGGGTGACCCGCAGCGAATCAGCGGCCACCTTGCGATCCTCCGGCGTGCTCAGGTAGTTGGGCGCAATGGCCGGGGGCTGGCGGGGATCGCGGCTCTTGATCCGTACCGTGCCTCGGCTGGTCGGGTTGAGGTTGCACACGCTCGCGGTGATCGCCGGGAAGTCGTGCAGGGGCTGCCCGAAGGCCTCCAGGCTCAACGGCTGAACGTGATACTCGATGTTGGGGTGCTGGTACTCGTCACTGCTGCGGGTAAAGGCGCACAGCTGCGAGGGGGCCATGCTCATGGGACCGGAGCGCTTGAGGGCATATTCCAGGCCGATCTTCGCCTTGCCGACCAGGGAATTGGCCATGGTATTGAGGGTCTTGGCGCCATGCACGCGATATACCGAGCGAATCTGCAGGTGGTCCTGCAGGTTCTCGCCCACCCCGGGCAGGTCCACCGCCACCGGGATCTCATGCTCACCGAGCAGATCCGCCGGACCAATGCCGGAGAGCTGCAGCAGCTGCGGCGAGCCGATGGCGCCGGCAGAGAGAATTACCTCTTTCGCCGCCAGGGCCACCGTCTCCTTGCCATTGCGTTCCACGCGCACACCGGCACAGCGCGGCTCGCCGCCCTCGCCTGATCGTGCCAGCTCGAGACCCAGCACCTGGCTGGAATGCCAAAGGGTGAGGCTGTCGCGCTTTTCGGACCCGCGCAGAAAGGCCTTGGAGGTATTCCAACGCCAGCCGGACCGCTGGTTGACCTCGAAGTAGTCGACCCCCTCGTTATCGCCACGATTGAAGTCTCGTGTGCGCGGGATCCCGGCCTCCACGGCCGCGGTGGCGAAGTCGTCGAGCACTTCCCAGCTGAGGCGCTGCTTCTCCACGCGCCATTCACCGCCGTGACCGTGAAAGTCGCGATGAGCCGCGTCGGCATCGCCGCCCGCATCCAGCCGATGATGGTCCTCGTGCTTCACGAAGTCGGGCAAGCAGTTGTCCCAGCGCCAGGCGTCGTCGCCGGTGAGCTCGGCCCAGCCGTCATAGTCGCGGGCCTGACCGCGGATATAGAGCATGCCGTTGATGCTGGAACAGCCGCCCAGGGTCTTGCCACGGGGGTAGATCAGCGAACGGCCGTTGAGCCCGGGGTCGGACTCGGTGCGAAAGCACCAGTCGGTTCGCGGATTATTGATGCAGTACAGATAGCCCACCGGAATATGGATCCAGTGGTAGTTGTCGCGACCGCCCGCCTCGATCAACAGCACCCGGTTGGCCGGGTCGGCGCTCAGGCGGTTGGCCAGCAGGCAGCCGGCGGTGCCAGCGCCTACCACGATATAGTCGAACTCTTGCCTATTTTGGAATTGTTCTGCCATGACGTGCCCTCGCTGAGACAATGGTTGACGCGTCTTACTTGTGGGTCGGCATGGCAAATTCGGAGCCAGCATGAATGGAATCTGACCAGCGCTGCATGATCGACTTCTGCTTGGTGTAGAAGCGCACGCCCTCTTCGCCATAGGCGTGGGTATCGCCGAACAGCGAGCGCTTCCAGCCGCCGAAACCGTGCCAGGCCATGGGCACCGGGATCGGCACGTTGATGCCGACCATGCCCACCTGAATGCGGCGGCCGAACTCGCGGGCCACGCTGCCGCTCTCGGTGAAGCAGCTCACGCCGTTGCCGAACTCGTGATCGTTGATCAGCTGGATGGCGGTGGCGATGTCGGGCACCCGCACGCAGACCAGCACCGGGCCGAAGATCTCTTCCTTGTAGATCGTCATCTCCGGGGTGACGTGATCGAACAGGGTGCCGCCCATCCAGAAGCCTCCGGCGCAGCCCTCGCCGGTGCCGGCGGCATCGAAGTCGCGGCCGTCGACCACCAGTTCGGCGCCCTCGCTCACGCCCTTGTCGATGTAGCCGGTGATGCGCTGGTGGGCCTGGGCGGTGACGATCGGGCCCATCTCGGCGTCGAGCGCCATGCCGTTCTTGACCTTGAGCGATCGGGCACGCTCGGCCAACTGCGGCACCACCTTGTCGGCCACGTCGCCTACCAGGACTGCCACGCTGATCGCCATGCAGCGCTCGCCGGCGGAGCCATAGGCCGCCCCGATCAGGGCATCCACCGCCTTGTCGAGGTCCGCATCGGGCATCACCACCATGTGGTTCTTGGCGCCGCCCAGGGCCTGGATGCGCTTGCCGTGACGGGCACCGCGCTCGTAGATCAGGTTGGCGATCGGCGTGGAGCCCACGAACGACAGCGCCTTGACGTCAGGGTGGTCAAGCAGCGCCTCGACGCTCTCCTTGTCGCCCTGCACCACGTTGAAGACGCCGTCGGGCAGCCCGGCCCGCTTTAGCAGGTCGGCGAGCAGCAGCGAGGCACCGGGGTCCAGGGGGCTCGGCTTGAGAATGAAGGTGTTGCCGGCGGCAATGGCGAGCGGAAACATCCACATCGGCACCATGACCGGAAAATTGAACGGGGTAATGCCGGCGACGACGCCCAGCGGCTGGCGCATCGTCCAGTTGTCGATGCCGGTACCGACCTGTTCGGTGTAGTCACCCTTGAGCAGTTGCGGAATGCCGCAGGCGAACTCGACGATATCGATACCTCGTGCGACTTCGCCCTGGGCATCGGTAAACACCTTGCCATGCTCTTTGGTAATCGCTTCGGCAAGCTCATCCTTATGCTCGTTGAGCAGCTGGAGGAACTTGAACATTACCCGGGCGCGGCGGATTGGCGGCGTATCGGCCCAGGCCGGAAAGGCGGCCTGGGCGGCAGCCACGGCCGTGTCCACATCGGCCTGAGAGGCCAGCATCACCTGGCCCGTGACCTCGCCGGTGGCCGGGTTGAAAACGTCCTGGCTCTGGCCGGACTGTCCGGCAGACATTTGCCCATTGATATAATGCGGGATACTGGCTGCGCTCATGGTGGCCTCGTTTCATCGTTGTCAGAATGCGCTGGACGTCGGCTTTCCGCGCGGGGGAAGTTAGAAAATGCTCCCCGGTTGTGCACAGAATAGCTTCACCGCGACTCGAATCAATTGAGTAATTCATAACCAGCCTATAAGTTCAGCTGATATCAGCCCTTGATGCGAGGAAGCCCTCATGCAGGATCTCCAGACCCTGCGCGCCTTCATCACGGTGGCCCGGGAAGGCAGCGTCTCCCGAGCCGCCGAGCGCATGCACCTGACCCAGCCCGCGGTAAGCCTCAAGCTCAAGCAGTTTCAGGCGAGTCTCGGCCTGACGCTGTTCCAGCGACACCCAAAGGGACTCTCGCTGACCGATGACGGCCGGGCGCTGCTGCCGGCCGCCGAGAAGGCCCTGGCGGCGGTGGCCGCCTTCGACCAGAGCGCCCGAGCCCTGCATAGCACCCTGCGCGGTCGGCTGAAGATCGGCACCATCGTCGACCCGGAGTTCATCCGCCTGGGGGCGTTTCTGCGCCGTCTGATGGAGCGCGCCCCTCAGCTCGAGACCGAGTTGCACCACGGCATGAGCGGCAGCGTGCTGGAGCGCGTGCGCCGCGAAGAGCTGGACGTGGGCTTCTTCCTGGCTCCGCCCGGCGAGGGCCCCGGGGGAAATGCCGCGGAGGTGGCCCACCGCGAACTGACCCACTTCCACTACCATGTCATCGCCCCGGCGGGCTGGGGGAGCCGGCTAGCGAAGACCGACTGGCCGAGCCTGGCCGCCCTGCCGTGGATCGTCACACCGAAGGATTCCGTTCATCACCGGCTGCTTCAGGGTGCCCTCGACCCGCTGGGCCTCACCCCCAACGGAGTCGCCCAGGTAGATCAGGAGGCCTGCATGCTCGATCTCGTGCGTGCCGGCGTGGGTCTCAGCCTGGCACGTGACGCTCTGGCCATGGCAGAGCGCCAGGAGCGCGGACTGGTAGTGGCCGAGGGGACGCGCCTACCCTGCGCGCTCAGCTTCATCTGGCGGCGTGATCGCGGGGAGGAAGCGGTGATTGCCGAGGCATTGGAAGTGCTGGATATGGCTTGGGACTCTCGCTGAGGACAGCTAAACTCCCTTCATGCTGCCGGCTGCCTCGCGGCGTCGCTTGACCTCATAGGCCACGGCCAGCAGCACGGTGACGAGGATCAAAATCAGGCCCAAAGCGTTGACCGCCGGGGTCAGCCCGGTGCGCACCTTTGAGGCAATGTAAACCGTCAGGGTGGTGTCGTAGCCCACCACGAACAGAGAGGTATTGTAGTTCTCGAAGGACTGCAGGAAAGCGATCACCCCCGCCGAGAGGATCGCCGGTTTGAGATAGGGCAGCAGGATGCGCCGGAACATCTGCCACTGGGTGGCACCCAGGTCCAAAGCGGCCAGCTCCATGGTGCGATCGAAGCGCTGTAGCCGCGCGGTGACCATCAGCATCACATAGGCGGCAATAAAGGTGGATTGGCCGAGCACGGTGAGGAAGATCCCCCCGCTGACGCCTAGCTGGCGCCAGAAGATCAGCGTCGAGATCCCGATGATGACGCCCGGTGTGAGCAGCGGCGACAGGATCAGCGCGTAGAGGAAGGGCTTGGCACGGCTCGAGACGGTATTGAGGAACAGCGCCGTGGCAATGCCAATGGGCACCGCCAGGCAGAGTACCCCGACGGCGACGATGGCGCTGTTGGCCAGGGCCTGCCACATGCCGCTGTCAGCGGCGAGTTCGCCGAACCACTTCAGCGTGGTGCCGTCCCACGGGGTTACCGTGGGAAATCGGCTATCGTTGAAGGTAGCCGCGGCCATGACCAAAAGCGGCAAGAAGAGGTAGGCGAAGAACACCACCACGTAGAAGCGCAAACCCAGCGCCATCAGGCGTTGAGACGTCACCGGCGTCTTCCCCTCATTTGGCGATGTCTCCCAGGCCCACCTTGAATACCTTCATCACCAGCGACATGAAGCCGATGCATAGCACCAGCAGCAGGAAGGCGTAGGCCGCGCCCTGGTTCCAGTTGCCGCCCTCGAAGAACCAGTTGTAGATGATCTGAGTAAACCAGCGGCTCCCTGGAGAACCAAGCAGCGCCGGCACCGCATAGCTCCCCGCCGCCAGCATAAAGGTCATGATGCAACCGGTAGCGATTCCCGGCTTGGCGTGGGGAATCACGATGCGGCGGTGGGTGCGCAGGGTGCCGGCCCCCAGATCCCGGGCGGCACGCACCTGATTGTCGTCGAGACTCTCGATAGCGTTGTAGACCGGAAAGACCATAAACAAAATATAGGCGTAGACCATACCCACCATGACGCCGGCATCGCCATTAAGGAAACGGATCGGCCGGTCGATCAGCCCCAGCATCATCAACACCTCGTTGAGGGGACCGCGAAAGGCGAGAATGATGAACCATGAGTAGGTGCGCAGGATCTCGTTGATCCAGAAAGGAATGATGAGTAGCAGGATGCACAGCGCCGCTTGCCTCGGAGTGGCCACCTTGGCCAGATACCAGGCCAATGGATAGCTTACGCCGAGTGTGAGCAGGGTCACCAGCACACTGGACCACAGCGTCTTGAAGAAGATCGCCCGATGGATGTCGTTGGCGAACAGGGTGGCGTAGTTGGTCAGGGTCCAGCCATCTTCCGGCCCGCCTTGCTGTGCCGGCAGAAGGTTGGGGCGCAGCGAGTAGTCGATCATCTGCAGCTGCGGGAGAGTCACCATCACGATCAGCCAGATACCCAGCAGCGCGAGGATGGCCATGGCCAATGGGCTGCCGAAACGCGCGGCAAGCTGCCTAAACATTCTCGGCCTCCATCACCTCGCCGGTCGCCTCATCGATCCGGGGGCTACCATCCTCCGGCAGCACTACCGCATCCTCGACGTTATAGCCGAAGAGCATGCGCCGCCCCGCCACCAGGACATCGGCATACTGCCGGGAGATCTCGTGGCCCAACTGTACCCTGAGCAGTTCCCCGGAAGCATTCAGCCTCGCCTCCAGCACCATCCAGGCGCCCTCGAAGTGAACCGCCTCTAGCGTGGCGACAAGGACCGGGCCGGCAGCACTTTCATCGACCGGGCGAAGGTGCTCAGGGCGAATATAGAGCGCGGCTCGGTCACCGCTCTCGAGGGGGGATGAGGCCGCGACACGGCCGGCCAGTTCACCCAGGGGTCCACCATCCAGGCGCACCCGCTCGCCCTGGCGCTCGATCAGGGTCGTCTGAAGCCGGTTGTTCTCGCCCACGAAGGCCGCCACAAAGCCGGTGGCCGGTGAGCGGTAGAGGGTTTCGGGGTCGGCCACCTGCTGGATGCGCCCCGCCGACATCACCGCTACCCGGTCGGACATGGTCAGCGCCTCGCCCTGGTCGTGGGTGATATAGATGAAGGTGATACCGGTCTTGCGCTGAATCGCCTTGAGCTCGGCACGCATGTGCTGACGCAGCTTGAGGTCCAGCGCCGAGAGCGGCTCGTCCAGCAGCAGCACCCGGGGCTCCACGGCCAGCGCCCGGGCGATGGCCACTCGCTGCTTCTGGCCGCCGGAAAGCTCGCTGATCTGCTTCGGCCCGCTGCCCTCCAGGGCCACCAGCGCCAGCAATTTCTCGGAGGCCTCGCGGCGAGAACGCTTGTCGATCCCGCGCACTTCCAGACCGAACTCGATGTTCTCGGACACCGTCATCAGTGGGAAGAGCGCCAGGTTCTGAAAGATCATCGCCGTGGGTCGTTGGTTAACCGGCACTCCGGCCATGGGCTCACCGCCGATCAGCACCTGCCCCTCGCTCGGGGTCAAAAAGCCACTGATCATGTTGAGCAGAGTGGTCTTGCCGCAGCCCGAGGGGCCGAGGAAGCTGAAAAACTCCCCCGAGCCGATGTCGAGCGTTGTCTTGTCGATGGCGGTGAAGTCGCCGAAGCGCATCACCACCTCCTCCAGGCGAACGCTGCCGTCCATGGCCACTCCCGTGCCGGCACCATGAACCGTCATGCGGAAAGGTAGCGGTCCTGATACTCGTTGCGAAGCGCCACGTACCAGGGCTCCTGGATAGGCCACCACCAAAGGTTGGCCAAGTCCGCATCAGTGTAGGATTCAGTGAAAAAGTTGCGCGTTGCCTCGGGCAGCAACTCGGTGGCGCCCTTGGAGGTCGAGTTGTAGCCGGTGGCCTCGACGAACATGGCACCCGCCTCGGGCGTGTAGTACCAGTTGATCAGCTCGTAAACGGCATCGGGATTGCGGGCGTTCTTCGGGATCACGAACCCTTCCATCCAGGCCAGAGCCCCCTCCTTCGGCGCGCCATAGGCGATGTCCTCGCCCTCCTGCTTCAGGCGGAAGGCAGTGGAGTCCCATGTCTGGCCGATGACTGCACCGTTGGTGCGGAAGGCGGCCTGGGCCTCGTTCTCGGTGTTCCAGAACTGCGCCAACATGGACTTGTGCTTGACCGCCTCCTCGAGAATGACGTCGAAGTTGGCACGCATCGCTTCCTCGCTCTTGTAAGAGTCGAGCAGCGGGAACGGCAGCCGGCCTTCGCGCTCCAGCCACAGACCGATGCCGACCAGCGCCGAGTGGCCGCGCACTGTGACGCCCTGGCCATGCTCGGGGTTCCACAGGTCGGCATAGCTCAGGTTGGCGCGATCGACGTCGGCAAAGCGGCGATGCCAAGTGATCGCCTCCGTGCCCCAGTCACTGGGCGCGAAGTAGCGCTTGCCGTCTACCACACCGCCGGTCTCGGAGCCTTCGATCGCGCTATCCAGGGCGCCGCTCCAATTGATGCGCGACTCGTCCAACGGCTGGATCAGGTCATAGTCGAGGTAGCCCGGCACACGATCCACGGTGGGCATGATCACGTCAAAACCGCTGCCATCGCTAGCGCGCAGAGAATTCATCAGCTCGTCGTTGGTGCCATAGGGAGTGAAGGTTGCCTTGATCCCGGTCTTCTCGGTGAAGTCTGCCAGCATCTGGTCGTTGAAATAGCCCGCCCAGGCATAGATACGCAGCGTCTTCTCCTGAGCCAGCACCGTGTTGACGTAGAAGGAAGGCACGCTGGCAACAGCCCCGGCGGCCAGGCTGCCTTTGAGGAAACGGCGGCGTGTGATCGACATGACGAACTCTCCATGATGAATAGGGCGCAACCTGTTATCGCTCAGCGACATGTCAACACCATGACTTCCCGATGACAATTCGGCATTGACTCAATCAGCGTAGCACCATAAAGAGAAAGGCCCAGCCGCCATTTCAATGGCGGCAGAGATTACCGCGACGGGATCACATCACCGACACGCCGGTAACCCAGACATGCAGGTGAAAAGCGAACACATAGTAGGCGACCAGGCCAACCACCACCGTGATGGCGGTTCGCGCCATGCTCGGGGTCTGCCTCGCGGGTGCCGGGCGGCGACGCGCGGAGCGGAAGTCGAACACCGCCCACAGCAGGAAGGCGCCAAAGAAGACGATATCGCCCAGCCGGCCGTTGGCCAGCAGGTGAGAAAAGGCCCAGATCTTCACGGCGATGATCATCGGATGGCCCAGCTTCACCTTGAGATGGTTGCCCGGCACATAGGCCGCCACCAGCAGGATGAAGGCCGGAATCATCAGCAGCGACACGGCGTGGCGCAGCCCCACCGGCGGGAACCACACCCAGGTGGGGTCGAGACGCATCTGGCCATAGCCCCAGATCGCCAGCGCCAGGCCGATAATGGAGACCACCGAATAGGCCGCCTTCCAGGGCATCTCGCCCAGGCGTTTGATCTGGGCGCTTCGCCAGTCATCGGCGACGATGCGCACAGAGTGCACTCCCAGAAAGATCAACAGGCCGAGAATCATCACGGTCATGGCAGGGACTCCATCAGTAGAAAGTTGACAAGCCGCCAGCCTACCGCACCCGCATGACCGCGTCGCGCACCGCCCTTCGACTTTCGCCCTTCGACATTCCCCACCGCGCAACGCATCATGACGGCTCCCACCCACCACCGGCTGCACGACGACCATGGCCCTGGACACCACCGCCCTCAACCGCCAGATGACCCACTTCGACGGCCACGATGAGATCTGGCTATTCGGCTACGGCTCACTGATCTGGAAAGTGGATTTTGCCTATCTGGAGAGGCGACCAGCCTCAATTCATGGCTGGTCACGACGCTTCTGGCAGGGTTCCCACGACCACCGCGGCACCCCCGAGGCCCCGGGAAGGGTCGCCACCCTGGTGCGCGAGCCGGGCGCGGTGTGCCACGGCATGGCCTATCGCATCACCCCGGAGGTGTTGGCCCCACTGGATGTCCGCGAGAAAAACGGCTACCTGCGTGAGGTAGTGGCGCTGCACTTCTCGGACGGCGACAGCGCCGAGGGGCTGATCTATCTGGCCACCGAAGAGAACGCCGCCTTCCTCGGCGACGCCCCATTGGACGCCATCGCCGCGCAGATCGCCTGCGCCCATGGGCCCAGCGGCCCCAACCGCGACTACCTGCTCAACCTGGCCGAGGCGCTGCGCGAACTCGAGGTGGAAGACTCCCACGTATTCGCCCTGGCAAGGCGCCTAACCTGAGATCATGACGACGCCTGACGCCGGCGCCACAGCATGAGGCCGAGGGCCATCACCAGCCAGGTCATCAGCGCGGCAATAACGTCGTCAAGCACGATGCCCGCGCCGCCGGGAACGGCCTCGGCAAGGCTTATCGGCGGTGGTTTGGTGCTGTCGAACACCCGATAGACCACGAAGGCGGAGGCCATGGCCAACGGCTGGCGGGCTGCCGCCAGGCCCAGCACCGCCACCGGAAAGGCGACAATCTCATCGAGCACGATGCGTCCGTCGTCCTTGCCACCCAAGGACTCCTCGGCCAGGTGACAAATAGGCACCGCGGCGATCAGCAGCGCCAATGTCACCGCCACCTGTACGCGGCGGGCTCGACCCAACAGCCACCAGGCCAGCGGCAGGCTGGCAAGCGATCCCACGGTTCCCGAGGCCCAGGGTGAGAGCCCCAGGCCGAAACCGGTAGCCAACATCATCAGCGGATCTGCCATCAGCCGGCGTCTCTGGCCTGGTGCTCCAACTCCGTAGCCACCTCGGCGGGCAAGTTACCGCCCCTACCGTTCGCGCTACCCGACTGGCCTGACGCCTGCCGCATCAGCTGCTCCAGAATCTTGCTGGCGTTCATCGAATTCTCCTCCATCAAAGCGGTTACAGAAAAAATGCGGTGACTGAAAAATAGGCCTGCCTGCATTCACTCTACCCCAGCCACAGAGCCTCAACACCGCCTTAGAGTTCAGCGCTAATCTCATCTTCGACATCACCAGGGCAACACAGCATCATGATTGCCACACCCGCAGCATCGGAGACGCCTGCCATGAGCGTGACCCTCGATGACATCCGCGCCGCTGCCGCCCGCATCTCCGGCAGCGTCGAGCGCACCCCCTTCCTGCGCTCCCACACCCTCTCGCGCATCACCGGCTGCGAGCTTTACATCAAGTTCGAGAACCACCAGTTCACCGCCGCCTTCAAGGAGCGCGGCGCGCTCAACCACCTGCTGAGCCTCAGTGAGGAGGAACGTGCCCGGGGCGTGGTCGCCATGTCCGCCGGCAACCATGCCCAGGCGGTGGCCTACCACGCCGCCCGGCTCGGCATCCGCGCCACCATCGTCATGCCGCGTCACACTCCCAACCTCAAGGTACGCAACACCCGTGAGCTGGGCGCCGAGGTGCACCTGGAGGGCGAAGGTGTAGCGGAGGCCGGCGAGGTGGCCTGGCGTCTCGCCGCCGAACACCAGCTGGTGTTTGTGCACCCCTACGACGATGAACGCATCATCGCCGGGCAAGGCACCATCGCGCTGGAGATGCTCGAGGAGGTGCCCGACCTCGACGCGTTGGTTATCCCCATCGGCGGCGGCGGGCTGATCGCGGGCAACGCCATCGCCGCCACCGAACTCAGGCCGGGTATCGAGGTGGTGGGTGTTCAGACCCGGCGTTTCCCGGCCATGCAGCAGGCGCTGGCCGGCGAGACGATCCAGTGCGGCCACGCCACGCTGGCCGAGGGCATCGCCGTCAAGCAGCCCGGTCGGCTCACCCTGCCCATCGTGCGTGAGCGGGTGCATGACATCGTGCTGGTCGATGAGCCCGAGATTGAACGTGCCATCCTGCTGCTGCTGGAGATCGAGAAGAGCGTGGCCGAGGGCGCCGGAGCCGCCGGGCTCGCGGCGGTGCTGGATGACCCCGAACGCTACCGCGGCCGCAAGGTGGGGCTGATCCTGTGCGGCGGCAATATCGACATGCTGGCGCTCGCCTCGGTGATTCAGCGCGGCCTGGTGCGAACTGCCCGCATCGTGCGGGTGCGGGTGGCGATTCCCGACATACCCGGCGCCCTGGCCGAGCTGACCCGCCTGCTCGCCGACCAGCGCGCGAACGTCATCCAGATCGCTCACCAGCGCACCTTCACCGACCTCTCGCTGCGTGCTACCGAGGTGGAAGCCACCCTGGAAACCCTGGGCGGCGAGCACACCCGCGAGGTGATCGAGTCCCTGCGCCAGGAGGGCTACGACCCGGTACTGCCGGCCAACGAGGTGCATCCCGACGAGCGCTGGTCCAACCGCGCGCCGGGTTAGCCAACCGCCTCCGGCCTTGCCCTACTGCTTTGTGCGCGTAGCGTCACGCCGGCGGCAGGCGTACCATATTCACACCTAATATCGTAACGATCATCACCGATCGATCACCGCAAACAGGGAACCGTGATGAGCAACAAGATCCGCGTCGACGCCCCTCTCGTCATTCTCCATGGCGACGAGATGGCCCAGGTGGCCTTCGAGAAGATCCTCGACACCTTCGTGACCTCACGACTGGATATTCCACTGGTGGAGATCGACCTCTCTGCCGAGAACCGCCTGGTCACCAACGGTCAGGTAATCGTCGACGCCATTGAGGCGCTCAAAAAACACGGTGTCGGCATCAAGAATGCCGGCATGACGGTCAACCGCACCCAGCTCGGCGAGATGCTCGACAAGCACCCCGAGGTTGACGGCATACGCCTTCACCCCCTGGCCACCAAATCGCCCAACGGCGCCATCCGCAAGGGCATCGGCGGTAACATCACCCGTGAAGACATCGAGTTTCGCAACCTCACGGTCTCGCGCCCCGAGTGGATTGGCCGCGATATCGAGGTGGACACCATGGAGACCGGCGGCATCAAGGACAGCTTCAACGAGCTCTCCCGAGCCACCGGCGTGGTCAAGCTGATGTTCGTCGGGGAAAGCGGTAACCCGGTGGAGCTGCACCGCCGCGAGGTCAACAAGGGCGACCCCTGGCTGCTGGCCACCAACGACGTGGACGACGTCAAGGCCTGGGCCCACCGCTTCTTCCAGCGCGCCATCGACGAGAAGCGCGACATCTATCTGGGCCTCAAGGACACCGTGATCGCCGGCTACGACGGCGTGATGCGCGCCGCCATCGAAGCCATCTACGACGAGCATTACCGCGAGCAGGTGGAAGCGCTGGGGCTCAACTACCACTATGAGCTGATCGACGCCCAGGCCGCACGGCTGGTCGCCAACCCGCCTGAGCGCGCCCTCTGGGGCGTGCCGGACAACACCACCGGTCGCAAGCTCTACAAGCTGGTGGAACAGCTCAAGCTCTACGGCATTCCCGCTCGCAAGGCCCAGGTCTCCATCTCGCGCATGAGCGCCGGCGGCGGTGACCAGTACGGCAGTTTCAATGCCCCCGCCAGCGAAGACGGCATCCTCAAGGTGATCGTCGACGGCGAGGAGAAGCATGCCCGCCGTGTCAAGAAGGGCGACGCCATACTGCTGATGTCCAACGATCAGGCGGCGATCAAGGACTGGATACTGCAGGTCTTCCGTGACGCCTCGCGCAAGGGCAAGGAGGTCTACTTCGGCCTCAAGCGCGAGTACATGGAATACGACGAGGTGTTCAGCACGGCGATCACCGACGTGCGCCGTGAGCTGGCCGAGACCGGCACCCCGCCGCCATCGTTCATGATCATGCGGCCCTCCAGCCAGCTCACCAAGATGATCACCGACCCGCCCCGCAACGCCCTCTACCCGGCCCAGAACCTGGACGGCGACATCTTCTCCGATATCTCCGCCGCCCTGGGCGGCAGCCTGGCCACCGCCAGCTCGATCATCGAGAGCAAGGACGGCACCATGCTGTTCGAGGCGCCCCACGGCACCGCCCACGACCTCTACCTCACCTACCTGGAGAGCGATGGCAAGCAGGCGCATTTCAACTCCTCGGCTCTGCTGTTTGCCGTGGCCAACGCCCTTGAGACCCTGGGTGACCGTCAGAACAACGCCGCCCTGGTCGACTACGCCCACCGCCTCAAGGCGGCGCTGATCGATACCGTGGACGCCGGTATCATTACCGGCGATCTCAAGGGCAAGACCAACGATCCGGCAAGCGAAACCCTGGTCGACATGAACGGCTTCCTCGACGCCGTGGCCAGCCGGCTATAGCCGGCTCTCGTTTCACCGACACCATCGGGGCCTGCCTTATCGCAGGCCCCGCAGCGTTGGAGCCCTCGCCTCTCCCGGCCGAAGCGCCGATACTTAAAGCCACACACGTTGAGCAGGAGCCACCCCATGAGCGAACATGAACGCACCATCATGGCCTTCGACAATCAGGGCCGTGAGCTGATGATCGATATCCTGGTCAGCGTAAAGGAGCTTAACGAGCTCACCCCCTCCGGCCCCGTCAGCGGCGAGCCCGCCCTGCGTACCCGCGAAGGGCACCCGGTCACCTACCTGGGCGGCGGGGAATTTTCCGTCACCCTGCCAGGTGACGAAACCGATATCATCGTTCGCACCGACGACCCCGATTTCATCTAAGCTTTTTCAATTTTCCGACTTTTCGACGTCCCCCGACCGTCGGGCGCCATGGAGACAACATCGATGATCATTCGACATGCCAACGAGCGCGGCTACGCCGATCATGGCTGGCTGAAGTCTCGCCACACCTTCTCGTTTGCCGACTACTACGACCCGGACCACATGGGTTTTCGCAAGCTGCGCGTGATCAATGAAGACCGCGTTCAGGGTGGCCAGGGCTTCGGCACCCACCCCCACCGAGACATGGAGATCCTCTCCTACGTGCTGACCGGGGAAATGGCCCACAAGGACAGCATGGGCAACGGTGCGATCATGCGCCCTGGTGATGTGCAGCGCATGTCGGCCGGCACCGGCGTGCGGCACAGCGAGTTCAACAACGCGCCCGACAAGGAGCTGCACTTCCTGCAGATCTGGATCGAGCCGATGCAGCGTGGCATTCCCCCCGGCTACGAACAGAAGGCTTTTCCCGTCGAGCAGCGCCAGGGGCAGTGGCGGCTGGTGGTCTCCCAGGAGGGACGCGACGGCTCGGTAAGCGTGAACCAGGACGTCAACCTCTATGCCGGCCTGTTCGATGCCGGCGAGAAAGCACCGACGCCTGCGGTCCGCCATGCCTGGCTGCATGTGGTCAGGGGCGAGGCCGAGATCAACGGGCAGCGGCTCTCCGCAGGCGATGCCGCCGCCTTCCAGCCGGGAGAGCCCATCGACGCGATCGGCGTGGAAGACTCGGAAATCCTGCTCTTCGATCTGGCCTGAGGCCTTCAGGCTGACATGTTGAAACATCTCGGGGGCGATTCAGTGGCCAAAGCGCCGGTATAAGACGGATAACCAGCCGATGGGCAGCGGCTGCGTTTACATGAAGGAGAAGCGTTATGCCCCACTCCGCTATAAGACGCTATCGCCGGCTACCGCCCGATGAGCGCTCCCGCGTGATCGAAATGGCCTGGGAGGATCGCACCCCCTTCGAGGCCATCGAGACACAGTTTGGCCTGAACGAAGCCGATACCGTGGCGGTCATGCGCCATGCGCTCAAACCCACTTCGTTTCGACGCTGGCGGCAGCGCGTGCAGGGGCGCGTTACCAAGCATCTGGCACTGCGCCCTGACGACGTCACGCGCGGCTACTGTCCGACCCAGTACAAGCCCCGCTGAGGAACGTCGCCAGAGCTGTGGAATGCGCTGTCGCACGCATCCTCTGCCGCCGTTGATCGGCATGGCCGGCGGTCAAAGACTGACGGTCGGATCCCCGAAGCCCTGGGGCACATAGAGGTTATGTTCGCCAAGATTCTTGACGTCCGTTTCTCCACACAGCGCCATGGTGACGTCCAGCTCCTTGTGGATGATCTCGAGGGCCTTGGTGACGCCTGCCTCACCCGCTGCCCCCAGCCCATAGGTGAACGCCCGGCCGATATAGGTCCCCTTGGCGCCCAGCGCCAGTGCCTTGAGCACATCCTGGCCGGAGCGAATCCCCGAATCGAGATGCACCTCCACATCATCACCCACCGCGTCCATAATCGCTGGCAGCATGCGAATGGAACTGACGGCACCATCGAGCTGACGACCGCCGTGGTTGGAGACGATGATGGCATCGGCGCCGATCTCGACGGCTCGCCGAGCGTCCTCGGGGGACATGATGCCCTTGACGATCAGCTTGCCCCCCCACCACTCCTTGAACTGGGCAATACGCTTCCAATCCAACGAGACGTCAAACGCTTCCGATGTCCAGGTGGAGAGCGACGACGGATCGGTTACCCCTTTGGCATGGCCGACGATATTACCGAATGAGCGGCGCTTGGTGCGCAGCATCTCCAGCCCCCAGGGGATCTTGGTGGCCATGTTGGCAATCGAGCGCGCTGTCAGCTTGGGCGGTGCCGATAGCCCGTTCTTGATGTCCTTGTGACGCTGGCCGAGCACCTGCAAATCGACCGTGACCACAATCGCGGAGCAGTTGACTGCCTTGGCGCGCTCGAAGAGGCGACGCATGAAGTCGTCATCCTTGAGCGTATAGACCTGAAACCAGAACGGCTTGGTTGTGTGTTCGGCCACATCCTCGATCGAACAGATCGACATGGTGGAGAGCGTAAAGGGCACGCCAAACGCCTCGGCCGCCCGGGCCGCCTTGATTTCACCGTCGGCAGACTGCATGCCGGTCAGCCCCACCGGTGCCAGTGCCACTGGCATGGCCACGTCTTCACCGATCATCCGACTTTGCGTGGTGCGCCCAGCCATATCGACCGCCACGCGCTGCTTAAGATGTATATGCTTGAAATCACTCGTATTTTCGCGAAAGGTCTGCTCAGTCCAACTGCCGGATTCCGCGTAGTCATAGAACATCTTGGGGGTGCGGCGCACATAGTGACGTCGAAGATCTTCGATATTGGTGTAGATCGGCATATTGGCTCCTGAGTCAGGTACTTCCGTGGCGATTGTTCGCGTCTTTCGCTGCTATCGGCCGGATGGGTCCGGCCGAATCGAGCAGGCAGCCCACCGAACGGCGGCAGGCACATCATGGCAATGCGGTTGGCGTCGTTATGTTGGCCGCAGGCACATGAGATGACAACAATGCACCAAGTCCGGGTGGCCACGCCAGCCTGTATCCAACGCTACGTTGTTGAACGCGGTAGACAACGCCCGGCGAATATGAAAACTCCTGTTAGTTGGTGATATCCACCCACAGAGGAGCAGGGATGCGATGAAGACCGTCACGATCGAAGCCGACGCCGCCCTGGAGGCACTGCAGCAGCTGGAAATCTTTCAACAGAGCCTGAAGGCCATCGCCGTCTCGCTGGAGCGCCACGGCCTGCAGCCCGGCGACGTCACACAGCTCAAGGCTTATGCGACGGCGCTCGGCACCCTGCGCAGCGCGCTGGCCACCACGCTTCCGCCGTTGCCTGACCCCGGCGCGACTTCCGAGGTCGTGCGCATCGCCTGGAAGGCGCGTGCCCATGCCACCCGGGAAACCGTCGCACAGGCGCAAGGCATAACGCGCACGCTGCGCCGCATGGCAGGCGAGATAGAAGAGGAAGCGTTCGAAGCGCGCCAGATGCGCCGGCACCTCGACCCGGATAGTGTCGACAGCCGACGGGGCATGATCTACACCGATGCCCGCCTGACGCCGATGGCAAAGATGGCGCGAGTGCTGAATCGGGCGGCCGATGAGATGCAGGAGATCGCCCGCGACCAGGCAGCATCCAACGAGGCGCAGAATGACGACTGACCCACACCCCTGGGCGGCCGAGCTTGGGTCGCTGCACGCCCATCTCTGGGCGCGGCTATCCCGTGGCGTTCACGACCGCCATGCCCCCGCGCGCCACCCCACCCTTGCCACCGTGGGCACCGACGGCTTGCCCCAGGCCCGCACGGTCGTTTTGCGTGCAGCGAACGCTCACACCGGCACTCT
This sequence comes from Halomonas tibetensis, assembly GCF_042643535.1. Lineage (NCBI taxonomy): Bacteria > Pseudomonadati > Pseudomonadota > Gammaproteobacteria > Oceanospirillales > Halomonadaceae > Halomonas > Halomonas tibetensis. Next base: position 377,602 of record NZ_JBHRSQ010000007.1, on the reverse strand, counting down.
GCACCTCTACACGGACCGGCAGTCTGCCAAGGTGGCAGAGCTCCAGGCGAACCCCCTGGCCGCACTGCACGTCTGGGACCCTTCGGCGCATCTGCAGATACGCATCGAAGCACAGGTCGCGATCCAGACAGGCGCGGATGTCGCGAATACCTGGGCGCGCATCCCCGAGCCCTCGCGCTATGCCTACAGCAGTACCGCAACGCCGGGACGGCCGATCCCCGAGGCCCTGGCCTACACCAAGACGCCCGACCCGGCATCGTTCGCGCTGCTGTGCCTGACCGTACGCGCCATCGACGCCCTGCACCTCGGGCCTGACCACCGCCGCGCCAGGTTCGAGCGCGCCGATGACTGGGCGGGGCAGTGGCTGGTGCCATGAATCCATTGGCCCATCAGTCACTAGCGAACCTGGGGATCGCGCCTATCATCGCCCCTTTCCAGAAACAGAATGCCCCCCCACATCTTTTGCAGAGCGGTGCTGCGGTGTAGCTCGATGACAGCCCTATCCCGTGAAGACGCTTAGGCCAGGAATTCGCCGCAGCATCAGAGGACAATGCATGAACCATATCGATATCACTTCCGCTGTGACGACGCTGGATCTTCACACCATCTGGCTGGAGTGCCTGGCCGAGTCGATGGAGCGTAAAGGCATGGACTCCGGCGACGTCGAGCAGGCCCGCCACCACGCCCGCGGCCTGGATAAACTCAGCAAGAACCTGGTCGACTTCATGCCGAACGACACCACCCATCGCATCGAGCGCCCCTATGCCAGCGGAGTCATTGAGGTCTACCGCGAACCCGAGATGGGGTGGTACGAGTGGCGCATCATGGACGGTGGAACGTCACTCCATGATACCGGCACGCTGAGCAACGAAGACGGCACGGTAGGCTGCAAGTACGGCTCCCCTGGCATTGCACTGCGCGATGCACTGAACCATGACGAACCTCCCCGGAAGCCAACCCTGGTCAGACGGATTGAATGGCTGCCAACGTGCGACGCCATAAGCGACAACATCGACCAGGTCAACCTGTTAGCGGATACGGTGAGCGGAATAGCAGCGGAACTGGCAAAGGCGTCTGTGAATGCGAAGGACCAGCGCAGCACGCGCAATGCGGACCATGCCACCGGCAGGCTTGCAATGATCTATCTTGACGAGCGAGCCAGGCTCACCGACGAACTGGCTGACGAAATGAGCGCGACCGCCGAAAGGCTGCGTGGTATTTCGCACCGCCTGGCTACCGACAGCGGTGCTTGAGATCGCATCACGCCAGGGTCGCAAATAGATACTTAAAGAGACCGCCGATCATGGATCGTTGGTCTCTTGTCATCCCTCTCGGCGTCGCCCTTGATACGGCTGACCTACTCGATAGCCCTCTCACCCGTTGGCGTCCACCCTTTCAAGGAACAGGATACCTGCCACCTCACTCACCTCATGGTGCCTGCGATGTCGCTCGATGACAGACGGATCGCGTAGAAACGCTGTTGCTCGGAATTCACCACGGTAGGTCCAAGCGTTAACGGCCTGCTTGAGATATAGCGGCACTGCCTTGTCATGAGCCAGCAGGCGTTCTGCGTTAGCCACCTTGTTGGGCCCCAGGCCCACGATCAGTACCTCCGGCGCGTCAGGGTTATCACGGGCATTGATGGCAAGCCCCTTGATGTCTCCGTTCCTGGTTCGAAGAAAGGCATGGCCGCCTGCCAAGCGCTTTGCCAACGTTGATGTATCGATTGTGTTCATATGATCCGGAAAGAATAGTCGCCAAAGCGCGATGCCATGAGGAATCATCCCGCCCAAGGATGTTCAATCACCAGTGGCGAGTCCCCGCGGCCCCCTTGATCTGGCCTGTCAGATTGGGCGTAACCCATCCGCCATAGAAATCCCCGGGCTGGGGAATCACCTCGATATCACCGACCAGGCAGCGCTGCATGCTCGACGCATAGAAAGCCAGGTATCCGGCGATGGGGAGAAACCGGCGCGAAGGAGTCTCATAACACCAGGCGGCGCGGCGTGCCGTATGGTGCTGCCCCACAACATCGAAATAGCGTGCGATCCCCTTCCATTCGCAAAAGCTGCTGCCGGAGATCGGGCTCAGAACGTCTGTTACGTCATCGGGCGGAAAGTAATAGGTGGGCGCATGATGGGTTTCGAGGACGCGGTAGGCCCGGTTCGTCTGGGCGACCAGAGTGTCATCCAGATAGATCGCCAGTGGCACATCAACCGGCTCCAGCGCCGGCGGACGCGGATAGTCCTGAACGTTCTCTGTAGGCAGGGATGTCATGATCAACCTCAAAGGAAACGGGTCAACACGTAACCGTTGATGACAATGTGGGCAAGCCCTATTGTCACGGAAAAGCCATGCAGCTTCTTGAAGAGAGCAGCATTTCCCTGGTCAGTCGCCAGGTTAATGGCCGGCATCAACAATTCGCGTGCGGGAATCACCGTGATCGCGATCATTGCCATCAGCAGCGACGAGCCCCGATCGACCGGCCACAGTAACGCACCCGCCACCGCTGCAACGATCAGCACGAACAGGTAAAAATAGGGGAAGGCACGCCGAATGGAGGCGCGCGCCACGTCTGTGGGCAATGTCTTCAGCAGAAAGGCGGCGAAGCCAAAAGAGAAGAGCACCATTCCGCCAAACAGCAGCGCGGTCATGAGTAGAGCGGCCACCGACATGCGCATTGCCTCCATGGTGTGAGCGTTACTGCGACCCCGCCTTCAGGGGGTAAGACAGTCCACCGAGGTGGAAATTCATAACAGACCTTCATTACCATGAGCTAGAAATCACGTATCTGGTTGCAGTTTTCTCTCGGTCCTCCCCGCCAACAACTTCAGTATCAACAGCGCAAACTGACGCCCAATCTCCTCATCTTCCAGCAGCGGCATGGAGAGCTTTTCATGGTCGCTGAGGGCGTCGAGCACGGCGTCGGTGACCTTCTTGGGGAACAGGCCGTGCATCACCTGGTCGTCGCCGTGGCTGCGCACCTGGGCCATCACTGATTCGTCGCGCTCGATGCGGTCGGCGATGCCGTTGGCGAAGTGCAGCTTGTCGTCGTCGCAGACCTCGGCGCCATAGAGGTCGTTGAGCCGGTCGATGATCTCCGCCAAACGCTGCTTCTCGGTATCAAAGGGTTTGGCTGAGCCCACGTCGCTGACGGGCTTCAGGCCCTAGTCGCCGCCGGCCTCTTCGAGCTGCAGGCGTTTCTCCTCGCGTTTGGTGAGGCGGTAGTGGGTCAGCTCCAGCTCGCTGACGTCGATGGCCTCGTCCTCCAGCAGCCGGTCGGTGCGCAGCAGCGGGTAGAGATGGCGGGCAAAGACGCAGAGCTGCTCCAGCTCGGCATCGTCGAAGGTGACGATCTGGCTGAGGAATTCATAGGTTCGCACGAAGCTCTGCAGGTTCTTGCGGAACAGGTCGAGCTCGTCGCGGGTGGTGCCGGCCTCCTTGAGTTCCTGCTCGGCGCGCTTGAGGCCCTTGTCGTCGCCGTGCTGTTCGGCGGTGCGCCGGGCTTCCTTCCAGGTTTGCAGCTGCTCGAGGATCGCCTGGTAACGGTGCTTGAAGCGGTCCTGGCCGGGCCGGCAGTGGTAGCTGAGACTCGACGCCGGGGCCTTGGGGTCGAAGAAGGCCTTGGCGAAAGCCTCCACCTCGGGCCAATGGTAGATGCCGCTGGCATCCAGGCTGCGCTGCAGATCAAAGACCACGTTGGGGTCGGAGACGTCGGCCAGCTCGGCCTTGCGGTAGTAGGGGGCGAAGGCGTCGAGGATCTCCTGCTCGTCGTTATAGAAATCCAGGATGAAGGTCTGCTTGCCGGGGAACAGCCGGTTGAGTCGCGAGAGGGTCTGCACGCAGTCCACGCCGTGGAGGTTCTTGTCCACGTACATGGCGCACAGCTTGGGCTGGTCGAAGCCGGTCTGGAACTTGTTGGCGGCGATCATCACGTTGAAGTCGGCGGTATCGAACGCCTCGGCCAGGCCGCGGCCCTTCAGCCCGGGGTTGAGCAGGCGGCTCGTCTCGGTCACCTCCTCGGGGATCAGCTCGTCCGGCGGCACGCTACCGGAGAAGGCCACCATGGGATGAACGTCGTCGTAGCCCTGCTCCTGGATATAGCCCTGCATGGCCAGCTGGTAGCGCACCGCCTCCTGGCGGCTGGCGGTGACCACCATGGCCTTGGCCTGGCCGTCGAGCAGGTGGCGCACGTTGTCGCGGTAGTGCTCGACGATCACCTCGACCCGCTGAGCGATGTTGTAGGGGTGCAGGCGCACCCACTTGGCCAGGGTCCGTGAGGCCTTCTTGGAATCGACCTCCTGCTCCTCGCCCTCGGGATGGGCCAGCTTCCACGCGGTGCTGTAGGTGACATAGTTCTTGAGCACGTCGAGGATGAAGCCCTCCTCGATCGCCTGGCGCATGGAGTAGAGGTGGAACGGCTCGGGTGTGTTGTCGGCGCTGGGTGGAAGGTCCGGATCCGGAGGTCGCCGGTTCGCCGGCCGACCGAACAGCTCCAGGGTCTTGGCCTTGGGCGTGGCGGTGAAGGCGTAGTAGCTGATGCGCTCGCTGGGGCGCCGTGAGGCCACGGCGGCGTCCAGCATGGCCTCTGCGCTGATTTCAAGCTCGCCGCTACCCTCGCTCCCTTCATCGTCGCCAACAGCTTCTCCCGCGGCGGCCAGCAGCGCCTTGAGCTTGCTGGCCGAGCTGCCGGTCTGCGAGGAGTGGGCCTCGTCGGCGATCACTGCGTAGTGCCCTTCGGCGGGCTGGGGTCGCTTGTCCAGGGCGTCGAACAGCTCCGGGAAGGTCTGGATGGTGACGATGATGATGCGGGTGTTGCTGGCCAGCGCCTCGGCGAGTTGTTCCGACTTGCTTTGGTTGCCGATGTCGCGGGTGATCGGGCAGACCACGCCGTGGGCGTGCTCGAACTGGAAGATGGTGTCCTGCAGTTGGCTGTCGAGCACCGTGCGGTCGGTGACCACGATCACCGAGTTGAAGAGCTTCTTGCCCTCCTCGCCGTAGAGGTTCGCCAGCTGATGGGCCACCCAGGCGATGGAGTTGGACTTGCCGGAACCAGCGCTGTGCTGGACCAGGTAGCGCCGCCCCGGCCCTTCGGCCAGGGTGCCCTGAATCAGCCGGTTGACCACTTCCCACTGGTGATAGCGCGGGAAGATCAGCGTTTCCTTGACGCTGCGGCGGCCGTGGAAGTCCTCCACAGTCTTCTGCTCCAGGTGCAGGAAGCGGCCGAGCACCTTCAGCCAGGCGTCCGGGGCGAACACCTGCTCCCACAGGTAGACGGTTGGCGCGGTAGCGGGCCAGGGAATCGGGGTTCATGCCGTGGTCGGGCTGGAAGCTGCACAGGTCGAACTTCACCCCCGGCACCTTGAAGCCGTGGCGCAGCACCTCGAGGGTGCCGGCCTGCTCCAACTCGCGGACCACCTTCTTCACGAACACCTGCTCGGGGGCCTGAGGGTTGGCCTTGCAGAACTTCTCCCAGCGCTCGGGCCAGGCCTCGCACACATAGCCGAGCAGATCCTCGGTGTAGAGCGCCGAGGTGCGGTCATAGCCGCTGGCCGTGCCGGTCTTCCAGCCGCCGGCCACCATGGCGTCGATGATGTCCTGCTGGAACCTGGCTTCCCTGCTGTCCGCCATATAGTCCCCTGCGCTCGGCGTAATGATGCGTAACAGCCTAGCGCGTCAGGGATATTAGGAGAAGGCTACTTAGGACGATGCATTGCCCATAGAGGGCGGTCTCGCCAGTCGTCAGGGAACCCCATTTCGGCCACATTGATGGCGTGGTGATCGATGAGTCCGATCAACCGTTCCCACCAATGATGATGGGGGTTCACCACATCCATCAGATGCAGCATCAGGGTGAGGGTGTTGTAGATACGTCGCGAAGCGTCGAAGGATAGCGTGTCCAGCACAGCCGCAGGCCGATCCTTTGGCAGCTTGGGAAGGAAGGTGAACTCCCGGTTCCACAGGCGAGCATGGTGGGCACACTGGTTGCGTACCGTGCTCAGGTGGTGCAGGACCGATGTCATCACGCTCTCATCGAAGTCGTACTCGCGTGCCACGGCATTGCGATCTCGGCGCTGACGTGTGTTGGCGTACCACTGGGACAGTTGGCCGAACGTCATGATCTCCACCAGGGCCCAGACCGGAGGCAGCGGCTCGTCGTAGGTAGCGCTCAGATGGCGAATGAAGGTTTCCTGACTGCGCCGCACCTCCCCTTCCAAGGCACGCAGCCGTTCCTCATGACGCCAAGAACGGTGAGGTGACTTGAACAGGGCCGGATCAAGATGGCAATGGGGTCCGTATGTATGGGCCATGTGGTAGGCCCAGCGGGTGCGAATCGAGACCTCGATGCGTTCGATAGCGTCCATGACCAGCAGCCGGAACTCCCGGTCGAACACGTAAAGATTCAGCACATCATCCAGGGTGGTGCCGGGGCGCAGGCGATGCGTACGGTGATCGACCTCGAAGGGCAGCCAATAGGCGCCCAACCGGTAGTAGTTGAGGTGGCGCAGATAGTGGAGCGCCCGCTGGCGGTCCGGCACCGTCAGCCCCCGCTGGATTAGCCGGTCGAGCTGATCATCTAAGCTCAGCGGGGGCTTGTTGAACTGCAAGGCCGGCCTCCAGAAAAAAGTAACCCCCCAAGGTGCGCTTCAGGGAGAGGCGTGGGGGGTGTTGTTATCGAACAGTATAAAGCGATGACCGGCCGCCGCCAAGCCTTGCACCACTTCCTGCATCGTGGCCGAGGTAGCTTCAGATGCCGAGAGCCTCGATCTCCTCAAGGTCATACACTCGACCATAGCTGCCTATCAGTCCCTTGGCACCCAGCATGGTCAAGCTGACCACTGGCGTTTCGGTCTTGGCGAACCCGGCATCGAGGGCCAGCTGTTGCTGTTCCAGGGTGAGCAACCCGATTCTGTCGGGCGTGTAGTGTTCCCCCAGTTCCATCAGCAAAAATTGCGTCCAGCCAGGCGTCAGCCGCACGCTGCGACCCCGCTGGTTCTCGTGGGTGATCGCCTTCACCTGGGTGCGACAGTCGCCTTCCACCAGGTCATAACCCGGGTTGGAGGCCCCCTCGACCTTTTCGGGCCTCTGGCCTAACGCCTCCAGGAAGCGCAGGCCGAGGAACTCGCCGATCCGGCCAATGATGTTGTCGTTGCCGCCAATCCGCTCCGGCACGTCACGGCCAATCGCCAGGATCCGCTTGCGGACCTGCAGATAGGCCTCGATGGCCTGCTTGATCTCATCGTCGCGCGACTGGCTCTGGGGAGGTGTCATGATAGGACGTTCCTTGTCGTGGGTGCCTATGGCGCGGAAGGTTCGAGGGGCTCGATAAGCGCCGGGTCATCCTCCTCCGGTTTGTTGACCCGAGTGCTCACCGGCCAGTGGGTCAGTTCGTGGTGGGGGAGATGGTGAACCAGATGGCGGATCGTTTCGCGGTCCGTCAGCTCGGGATCGAGCCAGGGCTCGAGGCTCTGCTGATCCAGGATCAGCGGCATGCGCGGGTGGATCGCCTTGGCGACGCCTCGGGCGGGCTCGGTGAGGATCGCGCAGCCAGGCTTGCCGTCCGGGCGCTCCGTCCAGATGCCGGCAAACCAAAGCGGCTCGCCGTCACGGCGGGTCAGGTAGTGGGGCTGCTTGCGGCCGCCCACGGCTAGCCACTCATACCAGCCGTCTGCCGGCACCAGGCAGCGGTGATGGGCGAAGGCACCGCGGAAGTAGGGAGAGGTAGCGACTTTCTCGACGGTGGCGTTGATGGGCTGGGGGGCCTTGTCGTCGGCCCAGGGGGGCCGGTAGCTCCACCAAAGGGTATCCAGGCTCAGCTGGCCGCTGCCGTCATGCCGGCGTACCGCGCTGATCCAGGTGCCGGGCGCGACGTTGTAGCGAGGCGTCAACTCGCCCTTGATCAGCGGCAGCTTGAGGGAGCATGCCAGGCTGGGGAAATCGCTATAGAGGGCGAGGCGGCCGCACATGGAAGAGCTCCTCAGGCATTTTCTTGGCCTGCTGTCTCAGCGGCGGCGGTGACCTGTCGATCCTGCCACTCACCGTAAGTATCGTCACTCTCACCGATATAGACCAGCGGGCGCAGGCTGTTTTCGGGGTCGGGGCCTACCAGGAAATAGATACCGGTGCGGCCGCACTCCGGGCGCTGCACCAGCTCACTGAGCTTGCTGCGCGGGCCGGTGAGTACATGACCGGTCCAGTTCATGATCTCGGCGGTGAGCAGGCCGTTGGGCGTGCCGTCCACGAGGAAGAGTCGAATACTGCGTCCCTGGGTCATGCTGCCTCCATTGAGTAACCATTGCCTGAGCTGTTGAGGTTGCCGGGGTACATTGTCTTCACGAACCGGGCTTGAACGAAGCCCATTGGCACCTTCAGGCAGCCTCCTTACACAAGAACAGCATATGTAAAGTTACTCGCTTCATCCTTACGCAAGAATTGGCATATATCAATTTTGACCCTTGTGCCTTACACCTATCGACGAGTTCGCGGTCAAGAGCGAAACAGTCTCATGTACCGCTCGAAGACGAAGATCCGGTTACGCTGATAGCCAGTGATCTCGCTGAGCATGCCGTCCTCGACCATCCTGCTGATCAGGGAAGAGGCGGTCTGGTGGGTCACGCCCAGCAATTCACTGACCTGCCCTGCCGTGACCGCTGGACGCCTGTAGAGGTGTTTTAGTAACTTCTGAACATTCTCAGCACGCTTGCCGTAACCAAACGCTAGTTGATCCAATTCCTGGCGTAGCTCAAGAATGGCCTCGAAGGTGGCCTTGCCCTTGCCGGCCGTTTCGATGATGGCCGACAGGAAGAACTTGACCCAGTGCACTATGTCGTTCGACATCCGCACCCGGGTCAACGCATCGTAGTAGCTGGCCCGGTTGCGCTCGAAGAAGTCCGACAGATACAGCGATGGCTTGCGCAGCAGACCTTTGTTGACCAAATAAAGCGCAATCAGCAGCCGGCCGATCCGACCGTTACCGTCCAGAAAAGGGTGGATGGTTTCGAACTGGTAATGACTGATGGCAATCCGGACCAGCTCCGGAACATTGACACTATCGTTATGCCAGAAGAGCTCCAAATCCCCCATCAGCTCAGGTACCTCATTGGGATGGGGCGGAATGAAGGCGGCGTCCGCCAGGCTGCTACCGCCAATCCAGTTCTGGCTGACGCGAAACTCTCCGGGTGACTTGTGTTCACCACGCACCCCCTGCATCAGGATAGCGTGGGTGTGCTTGAGCAGTCGGTTGGAGAGCGGCAATCGCTCCAGCTCATCGACCGCCTCGTTGATCGCCTGGACGTAGTTCTGCACTTCCTGCCAATCGTCACGTTTTTCGGGCGCCAGCTGGCTGCTGTCCAGCACCGCCTCGTCCATTTCGGTCTGGGTGCCCTCGATGCGGGACGAGTTATTGGCCTCCTTGGTGATGTGCATGTGAATGAACAGGTCTACATCCGGCACGATCAGGGTGAAGGCATTCAGTTCCGCCAGGGCGCGAGAGGCACGCTCCAGCAGGGTATTGATCTGCGGATCCTCCCAACTCCATTCGCGGTTCACGGTGACCGGACTGAAGCTCTTGTACTGATACTGCTGAACCCAACGGCCTGCCTGGAAGGTTTCAAACTTCATCGATCTTTTCCTTGCCTGAACCGTAAGTGGCACACGCTTCGGCGGCCATCAGCACCTCGGGCTGCTCGGATTGTTGATCGGCCTGCCAGCCACGGACGTCGATCTTGCCGGTAACGGCGGCAGAGATCAGGGCGGAGCGGCGTTCTTGCAGCAGGGCAACTATGGAGTTTGCTGAATGAACGAGTTCGTCAAATGCTGAGGATTCATCATTCAAAAACCTTGATATAGACAATTGCTCTTTTTTAGGGGGCACCGAAATGTAATAGTTTCTTATGGTGGAAACATTAACGTGCGGAGAGGTGGCACCAACAATATCCACATCACCTTGATGATACACATTATCAGAATTCAACTGCCACATAAGAAACTCAGGACACATATCATCTGAAGGAATGAACTGCATCATCCTCTGGCCAAGGCAATATTTATCATCCTCTGGAACCAAGGCGGCATGTCCCCACCTTTCTCCCTCTCTACCATAAACAATATCACCACAACCAAGGGTAGACCTTCTGGTTCTTGAGTTATATTCACTTTCGTCAAGACGGTAAATGAGCTGTGGATCCAAAACGCCATATTCCAAATCCGCTGTTCTTATAACTAAAAAATTACCATCAGGATCATACACCGGCGTTTCATGAGGGCAGTCAATTATTCGGTCCGTAACATGCTTCAGCCTTGACACCTCCCAATGCGCCGGCACCTCCCCCAGCCACTCGATGCCGGAATCCTTGTACTCAGGGTATTTCGGGAAGCTCATGCCTTCAGCCCCTCCCTTGCGTTCATCACTGCTTCTCGCCAGAAAGGCTCCGTATCCCAATGCCCAGGGAAACCCATATGTGGACGTGAAACCTGAGGGTAATGGTCCAGCAGTGTCACCAACCGCTCGGCCCATTGGCTAGTAGGCGACACAACCTGCATCAGCGACTCGATCGCCACGAGTTGGAGATACAGGCGCCTACGCGGGTCGAGACGCTGATCGGGGTGCTCCTGAGACCCCGTCTCGATGCTACCGGGGATGCTCGGCCAGCCGGCCGGAACCTTTCTCGGCATCTCGGGGCGGCTACCGAATTCGCGGTTCCACACTCGGCCATGGTGGGCGCAGACGTTGCGCAGATCAGACAGGCTGCGGAACCAGGATCGCAGCACCGGCATCTTCCAGCCGAAATGGCGCTCGATGCGCTGGGTATCCTTTGGAAGCCGCAGTTTGGCCAGCAGGGTCGAGACTTCCTTGAAGGTCAGCAGCTCCACCGCCATCCAGATGGGCGGCTGATTGGGGGCTGATCGGTACTTCGTGCGATAGTGCGCCAGGAAGGTCTCGATCTCTCGCCCCTTGGCCGCGTTCTCCAGCTTCTCCAACAGCCACCCATGGTTGTAGCGGGTATCGAAAATATCGGGATCCAGGTAGCCGTGAGGGCCATGGTGCTCAGCTAGGGTGTTGGTCAACTGGGCGCGTAGCGCGACTTCCAGCCGCTCGATGGCATCAAGCAACAGCAGGCGGAGCTCACGATCGAACACATAGAGCCTCAGCACATCCTCGAAGGAGGTGCCCTCCAGAAAACGATGCTCCTGGAGGCCTGGCTGGTAGAAGGGACGCGTGTAGGCTGAAAGGCGGAAATAGCTGATATTGGCCAGATAGTGACGCACCCGAGCCTCGTCGGGTATCGCCAGGCCACGGCTGCATAGCGTCGCGATCTGCTCATCAATGCTGTGTGCAGGCTTGTGGAAGTCGCTCATGCTCGACCCCCGGACACAAAAAACCCGCCAAAGTGTGCTTCAGTGAGAGGCATGGCGGGTGTGTTACCCGGCATGCTAGGGCATGCCCCTTTCACTGTCAATGACTGTGCAAGACAAGGCTGAGCGGCGCCCTTCCTCATGCCGACAGCTCCTCGATCATCTGCTTGATCCGGTCGGTGCAGGCCTTGAGGTCGGTGTCGATCTTCTCCAGCGGGCGCGGCGGGGTGAACTGGTAGAAGTGGCGGTTGAAGGGGATCTCGAAGCCGACGATGCCGATGCGTCCGTCCAGCGGGTCGCGCTTCTCCTCGTCGATCCAGGCATCGGGCACGTGAGGCTTCACCTCGCGCTCGAAGTAGTCGAACACCGACTCGTCCAGCGGCACGTTCTCGTTGTCGCGCAGGCCGGTGTCGGGCTCGGGCTTGCCGTTCTTGTCGAGGCAGATGTCCGCTTCCGAATCCCGCTCGGAAAGCGCGCTGAGGATGGCTTTCTGCACCGGGGCGCCGAGCTTGAGGCCTGCCGCCTTGAGCGCGGCCTTCAGCGCCTTGGTAAAGGCGTCGCGGTTGGTGAACACCTGCTCCGGGTCCAGGGTGGCGCTGGCGGCCTTGATAGCTTCGCGCTCGGCATCAATGAGCTTCTGGAGCGGCTTCTCGTCATCGAGTTTGGCCAGGCGCTCGGGGCTGGCCTGGAAGTTGAGGCGCAGCGGGCGCTCCACGGTGATGCGGCGATAGCCGAAGGTCTCCACCGGGAACAGCTTGCTCTCCTCGCTCTCCTGGCAGGCGCCGTAGAGACGCACGATCTCTTCGATGTCGCGGTCGGCGACGAACTGGCGCTTGCTGCCCAGCGACTTGCGCATCTTGCTGGCCCGGCCGGTGGCGTCGATCAGTTGCACCTGGCCGCGGCGCTCGGCGGGCTTGTAGTTGGAGAGGATCCACACGTAGGTGGCGATGCCGGTGTTGTAGAACAGATCGGTGGGCAGGCCGACGATGGCTTCCACCAGGTCGTGCTGCAGCAGGTAGCGGCGGATCTCGGACTCCCCGCTGCCGGCGCCGCCGGTGAACAGCGGCGAGCCGTTGAGGATGATGCCGATACGCGAGCCACCTTCCTGGCGGGGGCGCATCTTGCTGACCAGGTGCATCAAAAACAGCAGCGAGCCGTCGGAGACCCGCGGCAGGCCGGGGCCGAAGCGGCCCTCATACCCTTTCTGGTTGTGCTCGTCGGTGACCTGCTTCTGGACCTTCTTCCACTCCACGCCGAAGGGCGGGTTGGAGAGCATGAAATCGAAGTGCTCGCCGGGGAGCTGGTCGTCGGAGAGGGTGTTGCCAAGCTTGATCTGCTCCACCGCCTGGCCCTTGATCAGCACGTCGGCCTTGGTGGGCGCCAGCACGCACTCCAGGCGCCGCAGCAGGGTGAAGGGCAGGATGATGCGGCCGTACTGGGACTGTTTGAAATCGCCGCGCAGCAGGTCCGCCACGGACCAAATAAAGGCCGCCAGCTGAGAGTGACTCTCCGTGTTCACGATGCTTCCCCGCGTGTTGATGCTGATGATGACGTGTGAGAGTCATCATACACAGCGGGGAGAAGGTCACGAAGCCGCCAACGCACCCGACATGCTGGTTGCGGGACACAGCCGTGGGAATCGGCGGAAACCCGTTGCGGCCTAATTCGCCGTGGGAAATAGCCGTGGGAGATTGCGCCAGGAATCAGGCTACCTGTTCGCGCATGCGCGCATAAATCTCGCGATCGGCAATGTAGCAATTACAAGAGGCTTCATCGAGGCCGGGGCGCTCAAGTACGGTGATCCTGCCTCGCTGGTAGTCGATCAGGCCGCGACTCTGCAGCGCCTTGGCCGCCTTGGTGACGCCCGCACGCCGCACGCCCAGCATCCCCGACAGAAATTCGTGGGTAATATGCATCTCGTCTCCGCGGGTCCTGTCATGGGTCATCAATAACCAGCGCGCCAGACGCGCCTCGACCCCATGAAAGTGGGCGCAAACGGCGGATCGGGATATCTGGCTCATCAAGACATTGAGGTAGCGTTTCATCACCACCTCCAACTCGGGACTCCGCTTCAGGTGGTCCTGGAAGCAGGATGACGGTATGCACAAGACCTGCCCTGCCCCTTGTGCGAGCGCCTGTAACGAGCTTTTCTGTGCCCCAAGCATCAACGAAATTCCCACCATGCCTTCATTGCCCGCCATGGCGACTTCCAACCGACCACCGCTTTCCAGGGTGGCAATCAGGGAAATGAGGCAGTCTAGGGGGAAAAGAGCGTGCGTCATACTTTCACCCGGCTGGGCGACCATCCGGCCGAATTCCAGATCCACGGTCTCGCAGTCGGCGAGAAAACAGAGCCTCTCGTCCTCGGGCAGGCTGTCGAGAAGCCGATTGCTAGGCGAAGCAGAGGTGATGACGTCCATGCGGCTGCTCCTGGCATTAGTCAGTGGCCATCGGCGCATGGAAAGAAAAACGTAAAAACTCCGATGTCAGAAATCGATCAGGAAAAACGCTCCTGTCGATGGCACCTTGAACGCTATCATCCGCTTTTATATTCCGTCAGTGCGGTAGGAAACATAAAAGAAAAATATGTACCGAATAAAGAGGCTGAAGAGGACTTCGATAAAACCTGAACAGCGCGGCGTCAACGCGACGATTGGCCTGCCGGTGGATTGCCGCTCATCTTCTTTCATTTTCCCGTCGTGATAAACTACTGTTTAGTAGGTGTATCCGCAGAATAATCTTGGAGCTCGGCATGCCCGAAACCGTTAACGAATCCAATCTCTACAAACAGCTTCGAGACAAGGCTGTCGCACATTTGCAGACGGGCAAAGCACCGACAGGAGGCCAATGGTCGTTGGGCATTGACGCCTTGCGTCTGCTCCACCAGCTGTCCAGTCATCCCGACCACGCGGATGATGCCCTCAAGCTGCTTCATGAGTTGCAGGTCCATCAGGTGGAACTTGACTTGCAGAACGAAGAGATTGCTGCCAATGAGCAGGCACTTGAGGATGACCTCAGCCTTTACCGGACCCTCTACGATTCTGCACCCATCGCCTATTTTGTCGTTGATGTGGAGGGCAAGGTCATCCAAGGCAACCTTGCCGCCGCCGAGCTCTTTGGCATTGGCCAGGACGACATGGAGGGCCAGCGCATCGACACCTTTCTGGAACCGCAGGATCGGCCACAACTGTTCGGCCTGCTGCAACGTGTCGCAGAAAGTGGCACCCGAGACTCCTGCGTCGCCGAGACAACTCGAGGCACACAGGGCTCGCGGCATTTGCAGTTCCTGGCCGGCCTCTCGCCAGAACACGAGCACCTTCTGTTAACCTGCTGCGAGAGTGCAAGTGCGGAGTAGTTTCATGAATCGACCCACGCCATGGCTGCCTTGACGCCTTCTAAATCGCCACCCAGCCCCCCGTCGGCCTTGCGCATCCTGGGCATTGGCGCCTCCGCAGGTGGCCTGTCGCCGCTGGAAGCGTTCTTTGCTAACGTCCCGCCACGCCAACACATGGCCTATGTGGTGGTGCAGCATCTCGACCCCACTCATAAGGCATTGCTCCCGGAATTACTCCAGCGCGTCACCCCGATGCCGGTACGGGAAGCGACCCAGGGCATGCCCATCGAACCTGACTGCGTGTATGTGATTCCGCCGAACAAGGAACTCAGCGTGGCCGATGGCATGCTGAGCCTCGCACCACCCATGGAACCCAGGGGCATGCGTCTGCCCATCAACGTGCTGTTTTCTTCCCTGGCCAGCGCCCACGGGGATCTAGCCATTGGCGTGGTACTTTCCGGCATGGGCTCCGACGGCACCCTGGGCTTGCAGGCGATCAAGGGCGCGGGTGGCCTCACTGCGGTGCAACAACCCGACTCGGCTCAGTTCGATGCCATGCCCAAAAGCGCTATCACCGCAGGCTGTGCCGATATCATTGCTCCGCCTGGCGATCTGCCCGCTCGCATCCTGGCCTGCCTTGACCGCATGCCCAGGTTGGACGTGCCCGACCCAAGCGAGCCTGCCGAGCCTTCGGTGGCGCCTGAAGTGGCTGAAGCGGCTGAAGCGGCTGAAGCGGCTGAAGCGGCCCCGACGCCCTTCCAGCGCATCCTGCGTACCCTGCAGAGGCAAACTCGGCACGACTTTTCGCTCTACAAATCCAGCACATTGCACCGCCGGATCGAGCGACGCATGGCAATCCACGAAATCGCCACCTTGGCGCTATATGCGGATTTTCTCGAGCACAACCCTCATGAGATCGACCTGCTGTTCAAGGAAGTGCTCATCGGGGTGACCCGTTTTTTTCGAGATCCTGATGTCTGGCAGTATCTGGCAGAGTTCACCCTGCCGGCATTGCTGAAACGTCAGTACGACCAGCGCAAAGACTCTCACCTGCGTGCCTGGGTGGTAGGCTGCTCAACCGGCGAAGAGGCCTACTCGCTGGCCATGATCTTCACCGAGGCGCTGGACAAGCTGCCAAGACCCCACGACATCACGATGCAGATCTTCGCCTCCGACCTGAGCCCAGACGCCATTGCCACCGCCCGCCGCGGCCACTATCCCCTGGAGATCAGCAAGGACGTCTCGGCACCGCGCCTGGCAAGGTTTTTCATCGCTCACGACAACGGCTATCAGATCAACAGCGATATCCGTGATCGCGTGCTCTTCGCCCAACATGATGTGGTGCTTGATCCCCCCTTCACCCGCCTCGACCTGATTTCCTGCCGCAACTTGCTGATCTACTTCGACCAGAGCCTGCAACGCAAACTCATCCCTCTGTTTCATTACAGCCTTCGCGCCAAGGGTGTACTGGTGCTCGGTAGCTCGGAGACGGTAGGACGCTACACGCGGCTGTTTGCTCCCCTTCAATCCAAACTGCGTATCTATCACCGACAGGGTAATACACAGAGCAGCGACACCCGGTTGCCGGTCAAGTCGATTCCCCCCTTATCCAAGATGACCAAGGAGCCTTTCGTGCCCCCCAACAACGCCTCCTCCCCGGCAACGGATAATCTGCAAGCGGCAGCCGACCAGGTGTTACTGCAGGTCTATGCTCCCGCCGCGGTGGTGGTCAACGATGAGGGGGATGTCGTTTATATCAGTGGGCGCACGGGGAAATACCTCGAGCCCGCTGCCGGCAAGGCCAACTGGAATTTTCACGCCATGGTGCGCGAAGGCCTGCGGACGCCCATCACAAGGGCCCTGCGGCAGGCCACAAACCAGCGCGAACCACAACATTTACCAGGCCTGCAGGTGCAACTGCCCGGCGGAGCCACGCAGCGTGTCGATGTTACCGTGCAAGCGTTGCGGGAACCCAACGCCCTGCGCGGCATGACGATAATTATCTTCCGCGATATCGCCCCAGCCCCCGCCGATATTTCCAGCAAGCTCGCGTCAGCAACCGTTACGCAGCAGTCTCATGTCGACGAGCTGCAACACTATCAGGATGAAATTCAGACACTACGGGAGGAAAATAGCGCGTCCAAGGAGGAGCTGCAGTCAGCTAACGAAGAGTTGCAATCAACCAACGAAGAATTGCAATCGACCAACGAAGAGCTGACCACCTCGAAGGAAGAGATGCAGTCCATGAACGAAGAGCTGCAAACCATCAACGCGGAAATGCAGACCAAGCTCGACGATCTCGCGCTCGCCCAGAGCGATATGAATAACCTGCTCAACAGTATCGAAATCGCTATCCTGTTTCTCGACCTGAATCTGAATCTCCGTCGCTACACCGACCGAGCCTCGAAGATCATCAGCATTCGCGAAGGCGATATCGGTCGCCCTCTCAGTGATCTCACGACTACTCTGCAGTATCCGGAACTTAACGATGATGCTCTTGATACCTTGAGTACGCTGGCATTTTCCGAGAAGGAGATACACGCTACCGACGACCGCTGGTTCACGGTACGGATCATGCCCTACCGCCGACTCGACAATGTGATCGACGGTGTGGTGATCACCCTGCTCGACATCACGACAACCAAGGAGCTTGAGCAGGCCCTGCGCAAGGATCTGCCATCGTAACGGAAAGGCCAGGATATCCTGCGCGGAAAGCGCTCGACTATCGTATGGCGGTCAATGGCCGAGTAAATTGAATCTACGGGGTCATTGAATCGTGTGTTTCGAGTGTTACATGGGAATGTATTACCGCACATCGTATCAGTGCGATGGGAAAAGCAGGCTTCAGTCACGACGAGAATAGGTCAGCAAACGATCATACTCTTTCTTCACGACTTTGTAGCACTCACAGACTCGCGCTTCCAAGCCTGGCCTGTCCAGAATGGTAATGCGCCCGCGATGATAGGAAATCAGGCCGGCCCTCTGCAACTTGCCTGCTGACTCGGTGACCCCTTCTCGCCGGACGCCCAACATGTTGGCGATCAGTTCCTGGGTCATGAGCAACTCGTTGGTTGGCAAACGATCTAGACTCAGCAACAGCCAGCGACACAGCTGCTGGTCCAGGCTGTGATGTCGATTGCAGACCGCCGTCTGCGCCATCTGAGTGAGCAATGCTTGAGTGTAACGCAGCAGCAGGCGCTGCAGGGGGCCGGCTCGATAGAACTCGTCCTTCAGCAATTGCCCCTTGAGGCGATAAGCGGTGCCGGCACTCTGCACGATGGCACGGCTCGGAGTGGTTTCTCCGCCCATGAACAGCGAAATGCCGACGATACCCTCGGTACCGACGACGGCAATTTCTGTCGAGTTACCATCTTCCATGACGCACAGCAGCGATACGATAGAATCGGTCGGAAAATAGACATGGCGCATCGCCTGGCCGGACTCGACCAACGAAGCACCTAGCGTCAAGTCGACTCGCTCGAGGTTCGGCGCAAGGCGCTGGTATTCCTCGGTTGCCAGGCTCTCCAGCAATTGATTCTGACGAGGATCGTGTTGCGGGGTCATGGCGGTTACTCCTTTATCAATCGTGCCAACCTGACACATACAGGGGAAGAGGACGTGTCCGTGTCCAACGCCGTGGGCCATCCTCGTTCGTCGACGCTGACGATGCAATGGGAAAGCAACTGCGTACGCTAGCGCACGGAAGCGACGCTGTCACGCCACTACGCTGGTCACAGCTTACTCGGCAACTGCCGAATGGAACCCGTCGGCACCGATGAAACGGTACAAAATAAAGAAGGACTGTCATGAATGAACCTAACATCAGCTCCATTCAGCCTTTCCTCAAGAATCCCCTCAGGCCCAACGATGTCTGCAAGCTCTTCGACGAGAAAGAGCGACTCGCCGAACTCCACTCTCTCGACATCCTGGACACGCCGGCAGACAAGTACTTCGATCGCTATACGCATCTCATGTCAGAGATCTTCAAGGTGCCCATGGCCGCGGTGTCGCTGATCGACGAGGATCGACAGTGGTTCAAGTCCTCCGTCGGAGTGGAAGTGCGTGAAACGCCTCTCGAGGACTCCTTCTGCGTTCACGCTCTCGCGAGGGACATGCTGGAGGTCCCGGACACCCTGGAAGACGACTTTTTCTGCCATCACACCGTCGTGGTGGGCAGTCCCTTCATTCGCTTCTACATGGGTACCGTGCTGCGCGGCCCCACCGGCCAGCCGCTTGGCACGCTGTGCATCATGGACACGCACTCTCGCTATCTCTCCCGGCTACAGCGTGCTTGGCTGGTAACCTTCGGCCACCTGGCGGAAAAGGAAGAAAATTATCTGGCCGTGCTGCACCTGCGCTTGAACAGGCTCGACGAAATCAGCCGCGTCAACGGGAGGCCTACCCGGGATGCCATGCTGCATTGCCTGGGTAAGCGCCTGGCCGCCTACGACATCAAGGCGCTGGCCCCCGACCGCCTGACTCTGGAGCTGACCGAGGAGAGCGTGCTGGCTAACGTCGACAAGGCCATCCACACCATGCGCGAGTTTCGACGTCACAACATCACCTTGGCACTGGATGACTTCGGCACCGGCTATTCGTCGTTGAGCCATCTCAAGGATTTGCCGATGGACACACTCAAGATCGACAAGAGCTTCATCGACGACCTGACCTACGATTCGCGGTCCGCCAATATGATAGATGGCATCATCCGCATCGCCCATGGCCTTGATTTGCAGGTCGTCGCCGAAGGGGTCGAGCACGAAGCCCAGCGCAATCTACTGCAAGAAATGGGCTGCGACGTCGTGCAGGGCTACCTGTTCAGTCGCCCGCTCCTTACCAAAGACGCGCTGGAATTACTAAAACGCTGGCCGCAAGCATCATGAAGAAGGGCATTTCCTGGTGGGGCCGTCTCCTCGGGAATCGGTCGCTGATGCATGGCGGGGCTCAGCGACTCGTTGATTCATCAAAACACGATACCCAGCCCCATGCAGGGGGGCAGTCAGACGCCGTCACCTGGCGCCTGACGGGGGGCTATTTGTACCTGCTGGGGGTACTGGTGGCCCTGGTGCCGCTGATGGCGATCGGCTATCTGGCGTTCTTCCAGGACTCCACGCTGCGCTTCGAGGCCCATGGCCTGTATGAGGTGACCTCCCTGTTGGCCATCGCCCTGAGCACCTTCGTCACCTATGTCACCTGGCGCTGCTATCTATCCTCCGGCGAGATCTTCCTGCGCTGGCTGACCCTGGCGTTCCTGGGCTTTACCCTTGTCTACCTGCCCCATGCCCTTCTCAGCCCGTTTTCCAACGACATGATGAGCTTACCGCCTATGGCCCTGCCTCGCGCCTGGTCATGGGCGCCTGCTTTCTGGTCGCGCTGAAGCGCCTCGGCGTGTCGGCGGACCCACCCGAGGCTCGCCGTCGCCCGGCCATCTGGGGGGTAGCCCTGGCCACCATCCTGGCCATCAATCTGGGGTTGGCGGGACTCGTGCTGGGGCCTCTGGTTAGTGTGGAGAGCATGATCCAGGGGATGGAAGCCTTGGCCCTCGCGCTCCTGGTAGCGGGTATCATCGTCATTACCCTGCGATGCATCCGCCTGTCGCTGATGATCATCTACCTGCTCTCCATGGCGATCTTCGCCCAGGCCTCGATCGCCTTTATGATCGCCGAGCATTGGAGCCACCTGTGGTGGCTGGCCCATGTCATCTTCATCACCGGTTTTTTACTGCTTAGCTACGGCGTCGTTCACTCTTTCCGAACCACCCGCTCCTTTTGTACCGTCTACAGCCAGGCGGAGGTCATGCAGCAGTTGCGCGACCAACAGGCCCAGACCCAGGAGGCCCTGGCGAAACTCGAGGTCGCCAATACCCGACTGACCCATCAGGCTGCCACCGACTGGCTCACCGGCGTGGCCAATCGCCGCCAGTTCATGAAACAGGCGAAAGAGGAACTCGCCCGGGCCAAGCGCTACGACATACCCCTGTCGCTTCTCTGCCTGGATCTGGATCACTTCAAGGTCGTCAACGACGTCCACGGCCACCAGGTGGGTGATCAGGTGCTCAAGCACGTGACCTCGACCATGGAAAACAACTTGAGACCCCAAGACCTTCTGGCCCGAGTGGGTGGCGAGGAATTCCAAGTCCTGCTACCAGATAGCGATATTCACCAGGCCAGCGAGATCGCCGAACGTATTCGCGCAAGCCTGCACGAGCTTGAGATCAGGCTGCACGACAAAGTGGTGAAGGTGACAGTCAGCTTGGGCTGCGCGCAGAGAGGGCAGGACGGAGAGGACATCGACTCGCTGATGCGTATCGGTGATCAGCGCCTCTACGAAGCCAAGGCCCTAGGGCGTAATCGGGTAGTGACGGGAGCCAGTATATGGATTCAGGTTGACACACAGGGTGTGCGAGATCCTGGAAGCAGATTCAAAGGCGGACCTGATCGGTAAAAACGCCAGTGATTGTTATCCGCACCCGGATGACCGGGCAGAAATCAGCGAACGGGTGATGGCGGAAGTGCAATTGCGCAGGCTTGAACGCGAACTGATCACCTGATCACCGCGTGTTAATGACCAAGGCCAAGCGATGCAGCCCTCAGTGTACGAAAGCGCACATACACATCACTATCCATCGGCGCACCCTGAACCCTACACCGAATACACTAGCACTTCCCCGCCGAGGCCGCAGACCCCGGCGGGACGTACTGGACCCAACAGGAGCCTGCAGATGGAAACCCCTGCGCAGAAAAACGACATTACCAACGAACCGCGCGCCCTGATGCGTGCGTTGGGAGACTACCGCACGCCTCGCATCGCCCGCAGCGCCATTGAGCTATTGGTCACTCTGATTCCCTTCGCCTTTTTCTGGGTTCTTTCCTGGGCGGCACTGAGCGCCGGTTACTGGATCGGCCTGGTGTTCACCCTGCCTGCCGCGGGTTTTCTCGTGCGCCTTTTCATGATCCAGCATGACTGCAGCCATGGCGCCTTCTTCCCCTCAAGACGCGCCAATGACTGGGTCGGGCGGGCAATCGGCGTGTTGACGCTGACCCCCTTCGACTTCTGGCGCCATACCCACAGGCACCATCATGCCCATTCCGGCAATCTAGATCGTCCACGTATCGGTGGCATCGACACCCTGACTGTCGAGGAATTTAGCGCCCTACCTCGCAACGAAAAGCGACGTTACCGCCTATATCGCCACCCTCTCGTCCTCTTCGCTCTCGGCCCTGCGTACCTATTTTTGCTCGACAACCGATTGCCGATAGGTTTCATGCGGGCAGGCAGGATGCCCTGGCTGAGTACCATGGGGACCAATGCAGCAATTCTGGTCCTCATCGCCGCCATGATGTGGCTGGTGGGCATCGGCCTCTTCCTGATCGTGCAGCTACCTATCACGTTGCTCGCCGGAACGATCGGTGTCTGGCTCTTCTACGTCCAGCATCAGTTCGAGGACACTTTCTGGGAGCATAGCGCCGACTGGAACTTCCATAAGGCGGCGCTGCACGGCAGCTCACACTACGATATGCCCCGCATCTTGCGTTGGTTTACCGCCAACATTGGCGTGCACCATGTTCATCACCTCTGCAGCCGGATTCCTTTCTACCGACTGCCCGAAGTCTTGCGCGATTATCCCGAATTGCGGGATATCGGCCGCATCACACTATGGCAGAGCTTCGCCACTGTTCGCCTGGCCCTGTGGGACGAGGGGAAACATCGCCTTGTGAGCTTCAAGGAGGCGGGGGCCTGATCTGTCATGAGTCCGTAGTTGGTAAGCCGGCCGTCATCTCCACCGCAGTGTTCGCTAGCGCACTGTGTTTTTTTACCGCAAGGTTCATTATTACGGTAAGCGCAGTAAAGAGAACGAAAAAACAGCAGGTTACGCTCTGCGCTCATAAAGTAACTCTGCGATTCTTTACAAAGAGCAAAACCATTATGACAACCACTAAAACCACTTCTAATACATTTAAAACAACAAAATCAACGTCATATGATGCTGAAGTCTTGAAGTTCTGGGGCGAACGAGCGCGGATTCAGCTAACTTATATGAAAGCGATTACTGCCTATATTGACTGAACATCGCCGACAGTCAACAACCCGCTGAACGGGAACGGCATTGAATGGCGAGGCACAAAAAAATTTCGGCCGACAGCCGACCAACATCAGTTATCAGGAAGTATTGTGAAATCCATCTTTTCCCTAACGCTAGGCACGATCGTCATGTTGCTGGCGGTCACTGCTCACGAGTCACTTGGCGCAAGAATATTTCTTGCGCTTGTGGGCCTGGCGTTGCTTACAGTAGCACTAAGCCCGGGGACGGCTCGAATTAAGCAGAAAATCATCTGGCGTTTCAAGCCGAACAAGCCCAAGATGGGGAAAACGAGCCCGCCGTAAATCCCTCGGCACTGATGCTTGGCGCCTCCGCTGACTGATCACCACTAGCGAAGCCGAATCTGACTTTCTTCTCACCAACATTTTACGCCTTGCCAACAGTTTTCCCCTCAACGACATTTTTCGTCTCCCCGACAGCTTTTCCCTCACCGCCAGCTTTTCCCTCACCGATAAACAGCCCCACGTATTGCAACAGGCCAACAATATCAACCAGATGGCGTGTCGGCAGGAAAGCTCATCTCGGCTTCAGTACGCTAACGTACAGACGGAAGCCTCCTTACCCGCCATAGTATAGTTATAAAAGTTTTTTTAAACCGCTGTTGTTGAGAAGAGGTTAGAGCTAGCTAGGGAAGAGGTTAGCGCTAGCTAGGGAAGAGGTTAGAGCAGTGGCATAAAGCGCTTCAAAAATCATGAAAAACAGGAGTCTCTCATCTCACACAGGCGAAGGCTCTTAAAAGTAGCGCAACAAACTCCAAGGTGAACACGGTGAAGAAAAAGCTCATTCCTTTTGCACTGCTAGCATTAAGTTCAGGCATTGTTGCCGCTCAAGTTCCCGATGCGGCTCTGCCCAGTGCTGGAGGCCAGCTTCAACAGATCCCACCATCGCCGACCATGGAAAGAAGTGAACCGGAACTTGACGTGCAACAGCCACGGGTGCCGGTAACGGGTGCCGACAGTACGGCAAGGATCGAGGTCAATTCACTGCATCTGAGCGGGCAGAGCCTGTACACCGAGACGCAGCTGCTGGCCCTTACCGGATTCAGGCCAGGCATGCAGCTCAGCTTGGGCGAGTTGCAGGCAATGGCCGCCCGGATCACCGATTTTTATCACCAGAATGGCTATTTTGTCGCGCAAACCTACCTACCGGCACAGAGCATCGAGGATGGCGCGGTAAAGATCGCCGTCGTGGAAGGCCGCTACGGCGATGTCACCCTGCGCAACAACAGTAATCTCTCCGACGGACTGGCCAACGGCCTTCTTCGTGGGGTCGATAATGGGGAGGTGATCAGTCGCGCCCCTCTCGAGAGCAGGCTCCTGTTGCTATCGGACATCCCCGGTGTCAACGTCCAGTCGACGTTGGTGCCGGGTGCCTCAGTGGGCGCGGCTGACCTGATCGTCGATGTCACCCCGGGACAGCGGGTGACAGGCAGTATCGATGCCGACAACGCCGGCAACTATTACACCGGCGAAGAGCGTCTAGGCGGCACCATTCACATCAATAACCTGGCAGGACGAGGCGATGTGGCCAGCCTGCGTGTGATGAGTAGTTTCGACGGCCTCGATTATGCTCGCGCCGCCTACCAGATGCAGTTTGGCCGGGCAACGGCCGGCGTGGCCTATAGTCATCTCGAGTATGAATTAGGGAAGGAATTTCGTGATCTGGGTGCGGAAGGCGACGCACAGATTACTAGCCTGTTCGGCCGTTATCCGCTGATTCGCTCACGCCAGACCAATCTTTATGCGCAACTTGGCTACGACTACAAGACCTTCGAAGACCGCTACGAAAGCGTCTCCTTTGTCAGCGAAAAGAATGCCCAAGTGGTAACGGCGGGTCTGCACGGCGACCACCGCGATAGCTTGGGTGCTGGCGGACTGACCGCCGCTTCCATTTACTGGCACACCGGTGAAATCGATATCAAAACGCCTTCCGTTCGCGATGATGATGCCATGACGGCGAAGACCAACGGCCATTACGACAAGCTGACGTTGAGCCTCTCGCGCGTGCAGAAGCTCACCGACACCTTTTCGCTGTATGGCGCCGTCAGCGCGCAGATCGCGTCAGGCAATCTCGATAGCTCGGAGAAAATGTCACTCGGCGGGATGAATGGAGTGCGCGCCTATCCCCAGGGGGAAGCCTTTGCCGACGAGGGCTATCTGGCAACTCTGGAAGCCAGACTGCTGCTGGCGGGTCTTTCCGCACAGGTACCTGGCAACGTGCATCTTATCGGCTTTGTTGATGCAGGGTCTGTCACTGTCAACAAGGACCCCTGGGGCAACGACAACGCTGACAATGACCGGACACTGAGCGGCGCCGGTGTGGGTGTCAACTGGGTGGACTACAACAACTTCTCTGTTAAATCGTACTACGCCCATAAACTCGGTAGTGAAGACGCCACGTCAGCACCGGATTCGGATGGTCAATTCTGGATACAGTTGGTCAAGTATTTCTGATCGTTTTTTCGACATATTGGCACTCATCCGTTCAACCCGACGTGCAACATCATTGGAAAAAACATCATGAACAGAATCTACCAATCCATCTGGAACCCGAGTGTCGGCACCTTTGTCGCGGTTTCCGAGGCTGCAATGCGTCGGGGCAGGAACATTGCCAGCAGTCGCTATAGCGCTTTTTCAGGTGGCGCTCGATTCACACTCAAGCCGCTGATTGCGTCGATGCTCCTGGCGGTTACTGGCCATGCCTGGGCTTTACCGACAGGAGGCGAGGTATCGGCCGGGAGTGCCAGTATCGATGGCGGCGCTACCGTGATGGAAATCACCCAGACCACGCAGAATGCCGCCATCAACTGGCAAGGGTTTGATATTGCGTCGGGAGAGGCGGTCAACTTTGCCCAGCCCAACAGCAGCGCGACCACCCTCAACCGAGTTCTGGGGTCAGACCCCTCTGCCATCATGGGCACCCTCACGGCCAACGGCAGCGTGTTCCTGATCAACCCCAACGGCGTGCTCTTCGGCCAGAATGCCTCGGTCAACGTCGGCGGTCTGGTGGCCTCAACATTGGCCATCAGCGACAGCGATTTCATGGCCGGTCGCTATGACTTCGTAGGCGCGGGGGACGGCAACATCGTCAACCAGGGCACGCTCAATGCCGACGGCGGCCATATCGCCCTGCTCGGCGCCAATGTCAGCAACCAGGGCACCCTTCAGGCCAACCTCGGTACCGTGGCGCTGGCGGCGGGCGACGCCATCACTCTCGACGTGGCGGGCGACGGCCTGCTGAATGTCGCCGTCAACCAGGGTGCGCTGGATGCCCTCGTGCAGAACGGCGGGATGATTCAGGCCGATGGCGGCAAGGTGCTGATGACCGCTCAGTCGGCGGGAGACCTGTTCCAGTCCTCGGTCAACAACACCGGAGCGGTCCGCGCCCAGAGCATCGAAAACCGCAATGGCACCATCGTGCTGACGGGTGATAGGCAGAGCGGCACCCTGAATGTGGGTGGCACCCTTGATGTGTCCGGCGCCGATGCCGGGGAAACCGGGGGTAGCGTCACGGCGACCGCCCGTCACGTCGGCCTCTATGATGCGGTGATGGATGCCTCGGGCGATGCCGGCGGCGGAAGCGTATTGGTCGGTGGCGGCTACCAGGGCAAGGATCCCGCTGTGCAGAACGCCAGCGCGACCTACATGAGCGCCGGGAGCACTATCAATGCGGATGCCATCACGACGGGTGACGGCGGCACCGCGGTGTTGTGGGCAGACAATTCGACCCGCGCGTATGGCAGCATCAGCGCACGTGGTGGGTCACAGTCCGGTGACGGCGGCCTGATCGAGACCTCCGGTGGCTGGCTGGACGTGGCGGATATCAGGATCGATACCCGCGCGCCCAATGGAGACGTGGGTATGTGGTTGCTCGACCCGGCCGATATCACCATCTCCAATGCGGCCACCTCGGGCGCCACCGAAACCGGCAATGTCTTCGCGCCAAACTCCGGGGTCAACGCGGCCAATATCAACGTCGCCGACCTGGTCACCGGCCTGGGCGGCAGCAATATTACGGTGACCACGGAAAACACCGGTGCCAGCGGTACCGGCAATGGTGATATCACATTCATGGACGCCGTCACCTGGGTGGCGCCGACAACATTAACCGTTAACGCCGATCGCGACGTCAATATCAACGCGGCGATTACCGGCACGGATGGTAGCCTGATAACCAATGCCGAGCGTGACGTGAACGTCAACGCCGCCATCACGACCACCACCGGCAACCTCACCTTCGACGCGAAAAATGACGTGACCCTGGCGGCGGCGGCCACGATCACCACCGGCAACCTGACCGCGATCGCCGGTCAGAATGTCAGTGTGGCGGCGCCGATTACGGTGACGACCGGCGATGTCACGCTGATTGCCGACAATGACGGCACCGGCCCTGGCGCTATCGTTGGCGGCACCGCACTTATTACCTGTGGTAGCAACTGCATCACCATCGGTACGGGCGATCTGAGCATTCGCTTCAATCCCGCCAGTTATGCCGCTACTGACGCCGAGATCCTCGCCTACAACGACAACCTGACCGGGGGCGGTGCCCTGGACGCCAAGGCCTGGGTATTCGGGCTGGGCGACGACAAGGTCTATGACGGCACCCGCGACGCGACCGTCAGTGGCCTCGAGCCCGACATCACCAGCACACAGCCGCCCGTTACGCTGGGCACAGTCAGCAACGCCCTGTTCGACACCAAGGATGTGGGCGTCGAGAAGCCGATCACCTATGAGGCAAGCTTTAACGATCCCGTGTATGACCTCTTTACCCCCTACGAGACCACGCCTGGGACCTATTTCACCCGGGCGGATATCACGCCGGCACCGCTGACCATCACGGCTGATGACGGCACCAAGGTCTACGGAGAAACCTTCCCATTATTGCCCGATGCATTTACCGCTGACGGGCTGGTGAATGCCGAGACAGTGACCGACGTCACCCTGACCAGCGCCGGCACGGTCGCCACCGCCAACGTGGATGGCAGCCCTTACGCCATTACTCCCGCCGATGCCACGGGCGGCACCTTCGATCCTGACAACTACATCATTGCGTATGTCGACGGCGCCTTGATGGTTACCCCGGCACCCCTGTTAATCACCGCCAATGATGACAGCAAGATGTTCGGTGAAACCCTGATACTCTCGCCAACGGCCTTTACGTCCGACGGTCTCGTCAATGGCGAGAGCGTCGGCAGCGTCAACCTGAACAGCGATGGCACAGTCGCCAGCGCCACTGTTGATGGCAGTCCTTATGCGATCGAAGCCAGCGATGCCGATGGCGAGACCTTCGTAGCCACCAACTACGACATCACTTATGCCCCTGGAGAATTGGTCGTCAATCCTGTCCCCGAGCCGACCCCTGAGCCGACGCCAGAGCCAACGCCCGAGCCGACCCCTGAGCCGACGCCAGAGCCAACGCCCGAGCCGACCCCTGAGCCAACGCCCGAGCCGACGCCCGAGCCGACGCCCGAGCCGACCCCTGAGCCGACGCCCGAGCCGACGCCTGAGCCGACGTCCGAGCCAACCCCTGAGCCGACGCCGGAGCCAACGCCTGAGCCGACCCCTGAGCCAACGCCCGAGCCGACGCCCGAGCCGACCTCTGAGCCAACGCCTGAGCCGACCTCTGAGCCAACGCCCGAGCCGACCTCTGAGCCAACGCCTGTCGAGCCCGACGTCGCTACTCCTGAAGAACCGACCTTGCCAGAGGAGGCTCTCAGACCCGACATCCCCTTGGTGGATGAAAATGGCGGCTCGCCCGAGGACAATAACGAAGGGCTGGAGCTGACCTTCGCGACCGGTGCCGTCAATATCCCAACCGAGCAGCTTGAAAGGGTAGAACCATTGCCGGAAAACGATCTCGCGCCGTCCAGGGATGCTTATGTACCGCCGGTCTATGAGCCCAAGCAGGACCGCTTCTAAACCTGGCGCCTGAGTCAAAAATGGCTACCCGTGCTGTGATGGCGCTGGTAGCCATTCTGCGTGACGTACGCACTATCAATATCGACGCAGGAGGCATGACCTTGAATCGCACGAAAACCCTAGGTCTGTGGTGGCTAGTCCTTGCCCTTTCGGTGCCACTGCTCGCACAAGCGAATATCCATGACGGGGCAGATTCGGCACAACGATCCACTTTCGAACATGCGTCAGAAGAGGTGAGATCCACCGTTAACTGGATCATCGACTCGGGAGATAATCTCGGCATGCCATTCATGATCGTCGATAAGCGCAAGGCCGTCGTGTTTATGTTCGACGCCCACGGCCAACTTCATGGAGAAGCATCCGCCCTTCTTGGCCTGGCGGTGGGTGATGATTCGGCCCCAGGGATCGGCGAGTTAGCATTAGGGAGCATTCCGCCAGATGACCGTACGACACCGGCAGGTCGCTTCGTAGCCTCGTTGGGGCGAAATCTCAAAGGCGGCGAGATTCTCTGGGTGGATTATGAAACCGCCATTTCCCTTCACCCGGTCGTTGCTGGCACCCCCAGGGAGCGTCGGCAGGAGCGGCTAGAGTCACTCCAGGTAGACGAAAAAAGGATTACGTATGGCTGCATCAATGTGCCAAAAACGTTCTATGAAACCGTGATAAGCCCCGCCTTCAGGCACTCGAATGGCGTCGTCTATGTCCTGCCAGAAACCCGCTCGAATCATGCTGTTTTTGCATCTTATTACGAGGTGAAGTGACCCGAACTTCGCGGCACATCACTACCGGGTCATTCGTTACACACGGTGACGAATCGCTTTGCCAATAAAGATTCTTCCGAGTGAAAACACGCATCTTACGCTACACTGATCATCGCAACACTGCCACATTTTAGCGCATTGCGCTTGAGAGCGATCAAACTCGGGAAATAATCCCAGAACTTCTGAATATTTGGAGAAGACTATGACATACACGATCAATCGAATTATCAAAGATACCGATTTTGAAGATGTTGATAAAAGGGCGCGCAAGGCGCTTAGCGATTACGGCTTCGGCGTGCTGACGGAAATTGACGTAAGGGCCACGATGAAGAAAAAGCTGAATAAGAACATGCCGGCATATCTCATCCTGGGCGCCTGCAACCCTGGCATGGCATGGGAAGCCATTGGTGTTGAAGCTCGGGTGGGGGCGATGCTGCCCTGCAATGTCATTCTTCGTGAGGTTCCGGAAGGCGTCGAGGTCAGCGCAGTGGACCCCGTGGTTTCCATGTCTGCCATTGATAATGATGAGCTCAAGCCGATTGCCGCAAAAGTCAGGGACATGCTTTCTGAAGTTGTTCAGGCGATCTGACCAGTAAACCGTTGAAAATACGATTCCAATTAACCCTGGGCTCAAGCTCTACAACAATGATAATTTTTAGTGCTATGGCTATTTTGCTTCGTCACGTGTCAATCTCTGATATACACCAAGGCCAACCACCATCAAAATAGCTGAAATCAACAAGAAAGTGGGATATATCAATTTTGTAATGTCTTTTGTGCCGGCGTCAAACAAGAACACCAAAGACTCCAAACTTACGGCAATGGCAATTATTACGAGAAACTTTGACAGTGCTTCTCTCTGTTTTGCGGGCGTCTTCTTGGCACTACTGCTGAAAACCTCCTCCTCCAATAAATATTTGGATACATCAAAGACAGCCATTCCAATCACGATCAAGCCGATGGCATTAAGAAGAGCTGCAATAAGTAATGTTCTTTCGTGTAAAGAGAGCCATATATCCCATAAAGCAACGCCCATCATGGTCAGGCTGATAAGCCCCAAGCTCAAACTGATAAGCCCGTAAACAAAACGGCCTACAAAATCAGAAATATTTTTTGCCTTATTCATTTTTCTCCGATCCGCCAATGTTTTTGGAATGTATTGCTGTTAAATTTCGGCTCCTTGATTCTCATTCATCCGGGACCCTATACCCAGTGAATGCTGAAGATATTGATGAGCGGATGGGAGAACGTCAGGTGGCACATCCTCAGGATTCGAGGGGGAATCCAGGAGAAAATATATAAAATGCAACAAAGTAAATCAACAAGTTACGACGCCCGATCAGCATCTCTTCAGAAAACGCAACAAGACATAAAAATGATGTAGCTATATGATTTCAATGGTGGGCCCAGTAGGACTTGAACCTACGACCAAGGGATTATGAGTCCCCTGCTCTAACCAACTGAGCTATAGGCCCTTTCGAAGGAAGGTACGCCAAAGCGCCGGCATATGATAGCGAATGGCGATGAGGGTGGCCATAGCTTGTGCGCTTCTCGCACTGCCTGTGGCACTGACTTTCGCTGCCAACGGCACTTCCTTGATGCCGTGCTGGTCAGGCGCTAATTCCAGACCCCGGAAGCATTTCATGCCGGTACCAGGGGATTATGAGTCCCCTATTCCACTGACTCAGCCAGGCGGCTCTCCTTTCGCCAACGCCCCGGTCTGTACCCGCCACTGGGCGGCGTAGCGGCCGTCGGCGGCAAGCAGCGTCTCGTGGGTGCCGCGTTCCACCACCCGGCCGACCTCGATCACCACGATCTCGTCGGCATGGACGATGGTGGAGAGGCGATGGGCGATCATGATCACGGTGCGGCCGTGGCCAATGCGCCGCAGGGAGCGCTGGATGGCGGCCTCGGTCTCGTTGTCCACGGCGCTGGTGGCTTCGTCCAGCACCAGGATCGGGGGGTCCTGGGGCAGCGCCTCGATGAAGGCCCAGGCCTCGGCGGTCTTCGCCGCCTCGATCACCTCGGCCTCGCTGGCCTCCGGCTGGCCATAGGCGACGTTGTCGCGCACGCTGCCTTCGAACAGATAGACGTCCTGGCTGACCAGGCCGATGGCGCCGCGCAGCGAAGCGAGGCTTACCGCGTCGATGGACTGGCCGTCGATGCAGACCCGCCCGGCGCTGGGGTCGTAAAAGCGCAGCAATAGTGGCGATGCCGGCCAGGTTGTTGGAGAGACGGCTGCCGAGATCGCCCACCTTCTCGCGGACGTCGGCATAGAGCGGGCCAGCCTTGCGCTGAAAGTAGAAAGCGCCCCAGATGATCAGCGGAATCGGCGTGAAGGCGAGCAGTGCGATCAGAGGCGAGATGACAAAGAACACCGCCCCCACCGCCACCACGGTGACGCCCACCTGGATCAGCGAGTTGGCGCCGCCATCGAGAAAGCGCTCGAGCTGGTTGACGTCGTCGTTCATGGTGGCAACCAGCTGCCCCGAGCTTCTCGATTCGAAGTAGGCCATGTCCAGGCGCTGGGCATGCTCGTACGTGTCCAGGCGCATATCGGCCTGAAGGCGCTGGGCCAGGTTGCGCCACAGGATCTTGTAGAGGTATTCGAAGATCGATTCGCCCGCCCAGATAAAGAAGGTGAGCACGGCGAGCATCAGGATCTGCGCCTGGGGCGTGTCGAAGCCCAGCCGCGCGACGAAGCTCTGCTCCTGGTTCACCACCACGTCGATGGCCACACCGATCAGGATCTCCGGGGCGATATCGAAGAGCTTGTTGACGATCGAGCAGCCGGTGGCGGCGATGATGCGCCGCCGGTAGCCGCGGGCGTAGCGCAGCAGGCGCACCAGCGCCTGGAAGCTGTTGGAGGAGCCGGTAGCGGGGGTGGCGGTCGCGGGTGGGGAGGAGATCGTCATGGGGTATCCTTGTGCTTAGCCAGCGAATCATAGCCGAGGGCGCCGGCCAATGCTGCCCCTCCTCCCTGATGGGGGATTGGCCCGGCGCAAGGCCAGAGCACGCCATTGCCCCTGGCGCTTGCCACCTCCCCCGCGGGTTGACGACAATGGCGCGCTTTGAATCGCCAAGGATCTCTCCATGATCGCCGAACTCTTCGCTGTGATGGCCCCGGTGCTGGCTGGCGCCGGCCTGGGCTTCGGCTGGGTGCGGCTGGGCCACCCCTACCCGGTGGAGTTCGTCACCCGGCTGGTCTTCAATATCGGCACCCCGGCGCTGATCATTGCCTCGCTAGCCAATGCCGAGATCGACGCCGGCAGTGTCGGGCGCACCATGCTGGCCGCCGCCGTGGTGATGACCGCCATGGCCGCCGCCACCCCGCTGATGGCACGCCTGCTGGGCCGCGACTGGCGGGTGGTGCTGGCCCCGATGATGTACCCCAATACCGGCAATATGGGCCTGCCGGTGGTGCTCTACGCCTTTGGTAGCGCCGGCTTCGCCTTCGGCATCACGGTGATGGTCACCGTCTCGCTGTTCCAGTTCACCGTGGGCGCGGTCATGGCGAGCCAGGGCAATGCCCTCAGGACCCTGGCGCGCACCCCGACCGTCTATGCCATCGTGATTTCCCTGGGGCTGCTTCTCACGGACACCGAGCTACCGCGCTGGCTCGGCAACAGCGTCGACCTGATCTCCGGTTTCACTGTGCCGCTGATGCTGATCACTCTGGGGGTGTCACTGGCCAGCATCCAGGTGCGCAGCCTCAAGTCCGGGGTCGGCTTCAGCCTGCTGCGCATCCCCGTGGCGGCGGGGCTGGCCTGGGGCATCGGTGCCCTGCTGGGGCTACCGCCCCTGGCCTTGAGCGTTCTGGTGCTGCAGATGAGCATGCCGGTTGCGGTGTTCAACTACCTGTTTGCCCAGAAGGCCGGCCGCGAGCCTGAATACGTGGCCAGCCTGGTGTTCTGCTCGACCCTGATGTCGCTGCTCTACCTGCCGCTGCTGCTGGCCTGGCTGATGTAGCCGGCCCGATCACCGAAGGGCGGTTG
The DNA here is from genome assembly GCF_042643535.1 of Halomonas tibetensis. Taxonomy (NCBI): domain Bacteria; kingdom Pseudomonadati; phylum Pseudomonadota; class Gammaproteobacteria; order Oceanospirillales; family Halomonadaceae; genus Halomonas; species Halomonas tibetensis. The sequence continues at coordinate 344,138 of NZ_JBHRSQ010000007.1, read as the reverse complement.
AGCGCCTAAACCTCGCCGGAGCCTCCTGTGAGTCGCTAGACTGTTGGAAAAGCCACCGCAATGGTCCAAGCGCACCACGCGATACCCACGAGGGGGAGATGGGAATGCCTGCCTACTTGAAGACACTGCCCGCCGCCTTGCTGCTGTGGGGGCTCGCCGTCAGCGGCCAGGCGCTGGCCGCCGAGACCCTGCCCGAAATAACCGTCGAGCGGATTGGCACTGAGCACCACGACCTGCGCCTGGAGCGAATCGCCGGTGGGCTCGAACATCCCTGGGCGCTGGCTCAGCTTCCCGACGGCAGTTTCTTGGTCAGCGAGCGCCCCGGCCGCCTGGCCCATGTCAGCGAGGCGGGCGACGTCACCCACCTGGACGGCGTGCCCCGGGTCAGCGCCAACGGCCAGGGTGGCCTGCTCGACGTAGCGCTGCACCCTGATTACGGCCAGGAGGGCGGCGAGGAGGACTGGCTCTACTTCACCTGGAGCAAGGCCGGCAGCGGCGGCACCGCCACCGCTCTCTCCCGCGCTCGCCTGGAAGGAGACGCCCTGGTGAGCGTCGAGGAACTCTTCGTTCAGGACCGTTTCTCCGCCCCCGGCCGCCACTATGGGTCGCGCCTGGCCTGGCTGCCCGACGGCACCCTGATGATGAGCATCGGCGACCGCGGCCGTCAGCCGCCCCGCGCCCAGGACCGCGGCGATCATGCCGGCAGCGTGCTGCGTCTTACCGACAGAGGCGGAGTGCCGAACGATAACCCCTTCGTTAACGACGATGGCGCCCTGAACGCGCTGTTCAGTAGCGGGAACCGCAATATCCAGGGCATGACCGTGACGGCGGACGGCCGCACCTGGGCCACCGAGCACGGCCCGCTGGGCGGCGACGAGCTCAATTTGATCGAAGGCGGCAAGAACTACGGCTGGCCCGAAGTGAGCCTAGGGGTGGATTACTCCACACGCCGGCCCATCGGCGCCGATTCACTGCCCGGCATGCGCGACGCCCAGTACATATTCGAGGGCCGTTTCGCCCCCTCCGGGCTGGCCGAGGTAGCAAGCGGGCAGTTTCCGCGATGGGAAGGCAACCTGCTGGCCGGCGGTCTGCGCAGCCAACGGCTCAAGCGCCTGGTGCTGGAAGGCGATGCCGTGGTCGATAGCGAGGTGATTCTCGACGGCGAGATCGGGCGCATCCGCGACGTGCGCCAAGGCCGCGACGGCGCCCTCTACCTGCTCAACGATGCCCCCCGCGGCAGCCTCTTCCGCATGGTGCCGGCGAACTGACAGCTCGGTGAATCATCCCCGCAGGTTCGGAATCAACGCTCTACGAAGGTATAGTCATGCCCCTGAGTCGAGCCGGGCGTTGAATCGCCGTTCCACAAGATGCCGACTAAGCTAAATAAGCCCTCTGGAAGGAGGCTTATTCGAGGGCTCTTGCAGCCGACAACGATTGCAGCCGACAAAGGAGATAACGTGATGTATCACAAGATCATGGTGCCGATCGACCTCGCCCACATCGAATTGATCGAGCCGACTCTTGAAACGGTAGCGGACCTGGCGCGGCATTACGACGCCGAGGTTTGTTACGTAGGCGTTACCTCCAGTGCACCGGGCAGCGTCGCCCGCACGCCGGAGGAGTTCACTCAGAAGCTGAAAGCTTTCGCTCAGAAACGCTCCGATGTGCATGGACAGCCGGTGAGCACCCACACCATCGTCAGCCCCGACCCCATCGCCGATCTCGATAACGATCTGATCAAGGTGATCAAGGAAGTGGGCGCCGATCTGGTGGTGATGCCCACCCATCCGCCCAAGAACCTGGACGTTATCATGCCGTCCCATGGCGGCAAGGTGGCCACCCACACCGATGTCTCGGTATTCCTGGTTCGTCCCAGGAACCACTGAACCTGCGCCACGTAATACCCCGCGCCACGTAATACTTTGCGCAATGAAATAACCTCAGCGCGACTCTACGCAACGCAAGGGAGACAGCTAGATGGCAAAACCACCCAATCAAGATAAACCCAAAGAGCCGAACAACGGCTCCGAGGGCATCCCCGCCCCGGAGGGGGCGGCGAACCTCATAGACACGGACTACGTGATCGGGCAGGACAACATTACCGCCTCGCCGCTGGGGGTAAATGTTGACCTGCACGGCAAGGTCTTCATCTTTTCCTCGATCGTGATTCTGCTGTTCGTGATCCTGACGCTGGCCTTGCAGGATCAGATGGAGCCGATCTTCAACAGCATGTTCAGCTTCCTGACCACCAACCTGGGCTGGTTTTTCTTGCTCGGCGCCAACGTCTTCGCGCTCCTGGCGCTGGTCCTGATCTTCACGCCCCTGGGCAAGGTGCGCATCGGCGGCGCCGATGCCACGCCGGACTTCGGCTACCTGGGCTGGTTCTCGATGCTGTTCGCCGCCGGCATGGGCATCGGGCTGATGTTCTACGGTGTGGCGGAGCCCCTGGGCCACTTCGGTACCGCCATGGGCGGTATCAGCGTGGGCGAAGATGGCATACGCACTGACTGGGCCCCGCTGGGTGCAGCCGCAGGGGATCAGGCCGGTGCCATCGACCTGGGCATGGCGGCGACTATCTTCCACTGGGGCTTCCACCCCTGGGGGGCCTACGCCATTGTGGGCCTGTCGCTGGCGATCTTCTCCTTCAACAAGGGCCTGCCGCTGACCATGCGCTCGATTTTCTACCCGATTCTGGGTGAGCGCATCTGGGGTTGGCCAGGACATGTCATCGACATCCTGGCGGTATTTGCCACCCTGTTTGGCTTGACGACGTCGCTGGGCATCGGCGCCACCCAGGCAGCCGGGGGCCTTGAGTATCTGTTCGGCATTCCTTCCGGCGACACCACCCTGGTGCTGCTGATTCTGGGCATTACCCTAGTGGCCCTGGGCTCGATCATGCTCGGCGTCGATAAGGGCGTGCAGCGCCTCTCCCAGTTGAACATGGTGCTCGCCGCCCTGCTGCTGGGCTTCGTTATCATCGTGGGTCCGACACTGATGATCGCGACGGGTATCTTCGATAACCTGGTCGGCTACGTGACTCATCTGCCGGCACTCTCCATGCCGTTCGGGCGCGAAGATGCCAACTTCAGCCAAGGCTGGACGGCCTTCTACTGGGCCTGGTGGATTGCCTGGTCGCCCTTCGTCGGCATGTTCATTGCTCGCGTCAGCCGTGGCCGTACCGTGCGTGAGTTCCTGATCTCGGTGTTGCTGATCCCGACCCTGGCATCGGTGGTGTGGATGACCGCTTTCGGCACGACCGCCATCGATCAGGTGGTCAATTCCGGCATCACCGAGGTGCAGGATGCCGCCTTGGAGCTGCAGCTCTTCACCATGCTGGAGTACCTGCCGCTGAGTGGTATTACCTCATTCATCGGCATCATTCTGGTGATCGTGTTCTTCATCACTTCGTCGGACTCCGGCTCACTGGTGATCGACTCCATCACCGCCGGCGGCAAAGTAGATGCCCCCAAGCCCCAGCGTATCTTCTGGGCGCTGATCGAGGGTGCGCTCGCCATCGCCCTGCTGCTCGGTGGCGGTCTCGCCGCCCTGCAGACGGCCGCCCTCACCACCGGGTTGCCCTTCACCCTGGTGCTGCTGGTCGGCTGCTACGCCATCGTCAAGGGGTTGATGAGCGAACCGCGCTGATGCTAGCCGGTATCGCAGCATGAACGCAGGAGGGCGGCCAATGGCCGCCCTCCTGCGTTCAGCTCCACAGCTCGCTGACCGGGGTCTCGGGGGAATAGCGGTTTGCCACCTGAGCTTGCAGCAGTTCGGCGGTTGCCAAGGCGTCTACCAGCGCGTGATGCCCCTGATAGGCAGGCAGACCATAGCGCTCTCGGCTGTTGTGCAAGCGGATCGATACCGGCGGGCGGCCCAGCCAGCGGCGAAAACGCGACCACAGCGATTGGCGATGCAGCCGCGCCTCCAACGACATGGTGTCGATCATCGGAAAGCGCACCCCCTCCCCCAGCCGAGCCTGGATACCACTATCCAGAAAGGGTCGCTCGATGTGGCGATAGTGCACCACCGTGACCTTCCCCTTCAGCAGCCCGAGCAACTCGGGCAGAATCTCGGCAAGATCGGGGGCGTTTTCCACTTCGGCATGGGTGATACGGTGAAGGGTCACCGATTTCTCGGTGAGCACCCTGGCTGGTTTGAGCACCCAGTAGCGCCTCTCCCGCAGCGGAATGCGCGCCAGGCTGAAGGGCACCACCCCGACGCTGACAATGGCGTGGCGACGCGGATCCAGCCCGGTGGTCTCGATATCCAGCGCCGCCATCGGCACTTCGCCAATAGGAGTGGCCGGATCGGGGCAGCCCGCTGAAAAATAGTCGTTGAGCAGCGGATGTTCGGCCCTGGCAGCGCGGTCGGCCAAGTAGTCAGGCCAGCCAGGGGCCTGTTGCCGCGCTTTGCCTGGCAGCCACATCACTGAGACCCTTGCGGGCGGCGCACCGCATTGGAAGGGACCGGATAGCGGAATTTGAGAAATTTCTGGGCGTTGCTGAGCACCTGGAAGGCGTCCTTGAGGGTGTGGCGCTCCGTGTCGCTGACGTTCTCCGGCTCGATGTTGTTGTCCGGGGTTCGATCGTGCTGAATGTCGATCATTTGGTGGTGGATACGCGCCATGGAAAGAAACTCCAGGGCATAGCGCAGCTTCCCGCTGACCCCCTGCGCCAGCAGTTGGGTGCGGTCGATGTCGTCCAGGCGAGCGAAGCTGTTCTGGGCCCGGGAGCCACAGGCCAGCGCATGAACCCGGATCAGATCGGTGAGCGGCGCGGTACCGCGGCGCTTTAGGTTGATGGAGTTGTTCTGCTTGCCGTCCTTTTCCATTACAAAGGTCCGGAAGAACCCCAGCGGCGGCGTACGATTGACGGCGTTGCGGGCCATGGCAGCGAGGAAAAGCGCACTTTTCGGGGCCTGCTCGGCCACCAGATCCTGGAGCTGCTCGACGTAGACGTTCTCGCCGTAGACGGCGTCGAGGTCGAAGAAGATCGAACTGTGCAGCAGTCGCTCCGGGGTCGGATCGCGGATCCAGTCATGAAAGTAGCGCTTCCACACGGAGAGCGGCTGCCGCCAGCGCGAGTTGGTGGCCATGATGTCACCGGTGCAGTAGGTGTAGCCGCAGGCGTGAAGGCCGTCACTGACGATCTTCGCCATCTCGAGGAAGTAGGCGTCATGAGCCTTGGGGTCGAAGGCATCGTCGAGTACCAGGGCGTTGTCCTGGTCGGTCACCAGGCTCTGCTCGTTGCGCGCCATAGAGCCCATGGCCATGAAGCAATAGGGAACGGGTGGCGGGCCCAGCGCCTCTTCCGCCAGTTCCAGCAGGCGGCGAGTGAAGCTGCGGCCAATGGTGGAAAGGGCGCTGCCTATCATCCGGGAGTCGGCGCCATCCTCCACCATGCGAACGAAGGCCGAACGCACATCCGGGGCCAGCTTGGCCAGCCCTTCGGCCGAGGACTGATTGAAGATATTGCTGACGAGATAAAGGCTGGAATGTGTCTCGTGGCGAATGATATCGGAGAGGTGCACAATGCCCACCGGATGTCGGCGGTGCATCACCGGCAGGTGGTGAATGTTATTGCGCAGCATGGTGAGCATCGCCTCGTGCACCGATTCGTCAGACTGTATCGCCACCAGCCGATCACCCACTATGTCACCCACCGGGGTATCGGGCGCGCGCCCCTCTGCCACCAGGCGGCGAAAGTCGCTGTCGGTGAGGATGCCTCGCACCTGCCAGGCGCGCTCTTCGCTGTCGCGGAAGGTGTAGCGAGGGTTGTCGCCGGGGGCATCCAGCACCAGCACCGCAGAAGCGCCGGAATCACCCACCTGCCGAGCGGCCTCCTGCACCGTGGTGCTCGCCTCCACCATCACCGGGTAGCGGGTCAGCAACTTGCGCACCCGGGTGATCATCATGTCGTTCTGCTTCTTATGGTGTTCGACCGCGGATTCGAGGCGCGGCCGCTGCAGTTCCACGAAGTCGGCGAAGTGCTCATCCTCTGTGCAGAGTCGCTGGAAGAGCACATCCGGAAGGAAGTAGATCAGGGTGTCTTCCAGCGCCTGGGCCGGGAAACGCACCCGATGATTACCCAGCAGGCTGAATTGGCCGAAGATATCGCCTTCTCCCAGGCGATTGTAGAGGTCGCCATTGCGTCGATGGACCTCCACCGCGCCGCTGCGGATATAAGCGAGTTCATGGATCTCCTGGTCAAGCGTCAAGATCTCGCTGCCGGCACGGTAGTAGGCGACCTCCACCTCGCCGGCGATCTCGTCAAGCAGGTCGTCGGAAAGGGCATCGAAGGGCGGAAAGCGCCCCATATGCTGGCGGATTTCCAGTAGTTCCACTTCCATCGGTCACGCTCCCTTCCGGCAGGCTATCTGCTGCCAAGTCTGAGAGCTCGGCAGGGCGCTGTAAAGCAGCGACGCGCGATGATTCGGCCACCATGAGCGCAGCAAGGGGCACCCACAGAAAAACGGCCACCCCGCGGGTGGCCGTTCACGCTGCCGACGAAAGTCGGCGTTGGTTCAACGACGTTTTTTACGACTGAACCATATCCTGAACGCGCTGCATCAGTTCGGGATCCTGCTGGATGGCCTGGCCGATGGCGTTGAAGGTATCAACGTCGAGGCCGCTGTCTTCGACGACCTGAACCATCATATCGTTGGCTTCAGTACGAACTTCCTGCTGAGTCGCCTCATCCTCTGCGGCGTGAAGACGCTCGGAATACTCCTGAGAAAGCACGGCAATTTCCTGAGAGGCATCAGCAAACTGCTGGAGCTGGACGTCGGAAAAGTCCATCGCCGGAGCGGCGGCCTGGGGCTGCTCGGAAGCAGCTGCAGAATCTTGCTGTGCATGGGCCTGGGTGGCAGCGAGGCCGAGGGCGAGCAGTGCGGCCGAGAAAAGTGCGGTCATCCGTTGCATGAATACCTCTATAATTGCGTTGTGAATGTGCCCCCCTGTGACCGCCCGCCGTCGCGACGAGTTCACAGAGTGTTGTAACGGGCTGTAAGAAGGCGCCCCCTCAGGGAGCGCCTACCACATTTCATCGATTAACGGCGCATGGCGTCAACCGTACGCCAGGTTGGGCAGCCAGGTGACCAGCGCCGGCCCTTGATCAGCGGCACGAAGATCGGCACGGCCAGCAGCAGGATACCGACCCAGTCGAGGAACATGTTGCGCAGCAGTCGCAGCTTCTCTTTCATGTCGACCCGATCCTCGACCGGCATCGGCGGCGCCATCTTGATGTTCAAGGTGCCGCGCATCCAGCAGTAGAAACCGTACATGAAGGCCAGCAGCAGACCGGGGATCAGAGAACCGAGGTAGAGTTCACCCACCGACTGCTGGGCGATGACGCCATAGATAATAGCCAGGATCGATGGCGGGATCAGGATGCCCAGGGTGCCCCCGGCCATGATCGAGCCGATGGCGATCTCCGGGTCATAGTTGCGCTTGAGCATCGCCGGCAGGGCGATCAGGCCCATGGTCACCACCGCTGCACCGATCACGCCGACCATGGCGGCCAACAGCGTGGAGGCAATGATGGTGGCAATAGCCAAGCCTGCCTTGAGCCCCCCCATCCACTTGTAGACGACATCGAACAGCTCTTCGATGATCCCCGCCTTCTCCAGTACCGAGGCCATGAAGATGAACAGCGGAATGGCCGAGAGCTGGTAGTTGGTCATCATCGGGAAGATGCGCGAGGGCATCAGGTTGAGCATGTTCTGATCGCCGATCAGATAGAGGAAGGCCACCCCCAGACCGCCGGTAACGAAAGCCAGCGGTAGACCCGCCACCAGCACCACCATCAACGAACCGAACATGACCAGAGTCAATCCGCCGATGCCCACGCTGCTCAGGCTGTTCTCTAGGCTGCCAGCCAGGCTCTCGTATTCGGTGACGGCAATATTGACCATCTCGAAGACCACCCATGCCGCCAGCAAGGCAGCGACGATCAGCAGCACACGGGCGAAGGTCCGGCTCCCTTCATGCCAGCGCCAGAAGTAACGGTACGACTGGGCGTCACGAACCAGTTGCCCGAATCCCTGGAGCAGCAGTAACAATGCGCCGAAGAAGAACATGAACTTTACCGGGTAGAACTGGATGGCCCACTCGGTAAAGGAGGTCTCGTTGGAGTAGCTTGAGCCGAAGAAGAACGCATCACTCACTGACTGGGAAAAGAATTTCCAGCCGGTCACCAGCAGCGCGATGGTGAAGATGAAGAAGAACACTGATGTCACCAGGTCCAGGGCCGCCTTGTTAAGCGGTCTGGCGCGACTGTAGAGGATATCGACACGAACATCCCCCCTCGCGCAGGGCATAGGCCCCGGCCACCAGATACTGCATGCCGAACATCAGGGTCATCGACTCATGGACCCAGTTGGTCGGCGAGTTGAAGGCATAGCGGACGAGCACTTCGTAGGCGAAGGCGGAGGCCCTGAGGGCTCATACGCAACTGTCACCGACTTCCCTTCGGGGCCGAGCAAAAGACGACTCAATTTGGAAACGTCTTCCACTCCAGAAACTAGCGAAAAGACCGGCTATGGCCAATAGCGACTTTCAACGCAAACCACCGCAATAACTTGGGCTGATCTCGCGGCTTCAGGCGGCAACACCTTATACAATAAGGTAAAATTTTGGTCTGACCATTTTTCCGCCAAGATCGCACCTACGACCAAAGCACGAGCCAAGACATTGGCATCCCAAGCCCTCAGTCGCGATGATGCCCACACCCTCTGACCCTGGTAGCCACTCGACATGACATCGGAACGTCAACGCCAGGCCTGGCTCTTCGCCATGCCGCTTCTCTTTGTGGCCCTGTGGAGCACCGGCTTCATAGGCGCCAAGTTCGGCTTGCCCTACGCAGAGCCCTTCACGTTTCTGTTTATCCGCTTCGCCCTGACTCTGACGCTGCTTATTCCGCTGGCCCATTGGCTCTCGGGCGAGTGGCCTCAAGGCCCGCGACTGTGGGGGCATATCGCCGTCTCCGGCCTGCTGGTGCACGGCGGCTATCTGGGCGGCGTCTTCTACGGCATCTACCTGGGCATGCCGGCAGGGCTCGCTTCGCTTCTGGTGGGGCTGCAACCGCTGCTGACGGCCGGGCTCGCCGGACCGCTGCTGGGCGAGCGGCTGAGCCGACGCCAGTGGCTCGGGCTGTTGCTGGGTCTGGTCGGTGTGGCCCTGGTGCTCGGCGGAAAGCTGGATCCCGGCGGAGCGCTGTTCCAGGGCTTCGGCGCAGGTGCCCTGCTGGCCATCCTGGTGGCTCTGGTCGGCATCTCAGGTGGCACCCTCTACCAGAAGCGCTACTGCACCGGCATGCCGCTGCTATCGGGCACCGTGGTGCAGTACCTGTCGGCGGGTGCGCTGCTGGGGCTTGGTGCCCTACTCTTCGAGGAGCGCAGCGTCACCTGGACGCCCACCTTCGCCCTCACGCTGGGCTGGCTGGTGATGGTGCTCTCCATCGCCGCCATTCTGCTGCTGATGGCGCTGATCAAACGCGGAGAGGCCTCGCGGGTGGCGAGCCTCTTCTACCTCGTGCCGCCGGTCACCGCCCTGCAGGCCTGGTGGCTGTTCGACGAGGCCCTGCCGCCGGTGTCGCTTGCCGGCATGGCCCTTGCCATCGCCGGCGTGGCGCTGGTGGTCAGGGGCAAGCCAGCGCCAATCGGCAAGCAGCGGGATGGCGCCTAGGTCTCTTGCCGAAAGGAACAGCGCCGGGGCATGGCAGATGGCTCTCGGATGAATGAGTCAGGGTTTCAGAGCCTTTCAAGATAGGCTGCACCGCCCAGGTTGTTCACCTGCTGGCGGATCCAGGTGCTGCGTCGTTCCACGTGGGGGCCGGGGCGAGCCGCATCCCAGGCCCGCGGGTTCGGAAGGATGGCCGCCAGGCGACTGGCCTGAACGGCATTGAGCTGCCCTGCCGTGACGCCAAAGTAGTGCTGGGCCGCGGCCTCCAGGCCGAACACGCCGCTATCCCACTCGACGATGTTGAGATAGACCTCGAGAATACGCTGCTTGGGCCACAGGGCCTCGATCAGCAGCGTGAACCAGGTTTCTAACCCCTTGCGTGCCCAGCTACGCCCGGTCCACAAGAAGAGGTTCTTGGCCGTCTGCTGGGTCAGAGTGCTGGCCCCGCGCAGGCTGCCACCGGCGCGGTTCGACTCCCAGGCACGACGCATCTCCACCAGGTCGAAGCCGCGATGCTCGGGGAAGCGCTGGTCCTCGGCGGCGATCACCGCCAGCTTGGCGTGGTCGGAGAGCTCGCCCCAAGGGCGCCACCGGTGGCGAATATCAATGGGCTCTCGGGCGATCCACGACTGCACCTTGCGCTCGACCATCACCATGGAACCGAACACCGGCGCCTGACGGAACAACAGCACCAGCAGCACCGAAAGCAGCATGAAGCCCAGCAGCGTGCGCCACAGCCAACCCCATAGCCAGCGACCCCAGGCCCGGATCATGCTGCCTCTTGCCTCTCTCTTTTGCCCCACTGCCGCTCGCCCCCGCGTGCCGAATGCCAGGCCGTCAGTATACGGACTCGTCGTCCGAGCCGTGAGACAAGCGGCCGGCGTTGCCTCAACGCCCTAGCATCGACGCCCTAGCCTCAACGCCCTAGCGCTTCTTGTGCAGGCGTTCGGCGTGATAGCGCAGATGGTCCTCGATAAACGAAGCGATAAAGTAGTAGCTATGGTCATAGCCGGGCTGACGCCGCAGAGTCAGCGGGTGATCGTGCTCGGCGCACACCGCTTCCAGCCGCTCGGGCCTGAGCTGCTCCTCGAGGAAGTCATCGGCCTCGCCCTGGTCGATGAACAGCGACTGGCTGGAGGCGCCACGGGCCACCAGCTCACAGGCATCGTACTGAGTCCATTTGCCGCGATCCTCGCCCAGATACTCTGCGAAGGCCTTCTGGCCCCAGGGGGACTCCGAGGGGTTGACGACGGGGGAGAAGGCCGACACCGAGCGGTAGTGGCCGGGCCGACGCAGGGCCATGATCAGCGCGCCGTGGCCGCCCATGGAGTGGCCGCTGATCGACTCGCGGCCATTGACCGGGAAGTGCTGGCGCACCACCGAGGGCAGCTCCTCGGTGACATAGTCGTACATCCGGTAGTGCTTCTTCCACGGCTCCCGGGTGGCGTTGACGTAGAAGCCGGCGCCGGAGCCGAAATCGTAGCTGTCGTGCTCGCCGGGCAGGTCGGTACCTCGCGGGCTGGTATCCGGGCAAAGGATGGCAATGCCCAGCTCGGCGGCCAGACGGTGCGCACCGGCCTTCTGCATGAAGTTCTCGTCGGTGCAGGTCAGCCCGGAGAGCCACCAAAGCAGCGGCACCCGCTCGGTCTCGGCCTGGGGCGGCAGGTAGATGGCGAAGACCATCTCGCAGTCCAGCGCCCGGGAACGATGGCGGTAGCGCTTGTGCCAGCCGCCGAAGCTCTTGTTGGCCGATACCAGCTCGAGATTTTCCGTCATGGTCATAATAAAAGCCCTCAGTCGCACGGCAGCGAGTGCGTATTAGAAGTGAAGCACGGTGCGGATGCTCTTGCCGGCATGCAGCAGTTCGAAGGCTTCGTTGATCTGCGCGAACGGCATGTCATGGGTAATGAAGTCGTCGATATTGATCTCGCCCTTCATATACTGCTCGACATAGCCCGGCAGTTCCGTGCGCCCCTTGACCCCGCCGAAGGCGGAGCCCTTCCAGACCCGGCCGGTCACCAGTTGGAACGGGCGAGTGGAGATCTCCTCACCGGCTCCGGCCACGCCGATGATGATCGACTCGCCCCAGCCCTTGTGGCAGCACTCCAGTGCCGAGCGCATGACATTGACGTTGCCGATGCACTCGAAGGAATAGTCGACGCCGCCATCGGTCAGGTCGACAATCACCTCCTGGATCGGATCGCTGTACTCCTTGGGGTTGACGAACTCGGTGGCGCCGAACTGCTCGGCGAGCTTGAACTTTTCCGGATTCACATCGATGGCAATGATACGGCTAGCCTTTGCCATCTGCGCCCCCTGGATCACCGCCAGGCCGATGGCGCCCAGGCCGAAGACCGCCACGGTGGAGCCCGGCTCCACCTTGGCGGTGTTCATTACTGCACCGATGCCGGTGGTCACGCCGCAGCCAAGCAGGCAGATCTTGTCCAGTGGTGCCTGCTGGGAGACCACTGCCAGGGAGACCTCGGGCACCACGGTGAACTCGCTGAAGGTGGAAGTGCCCATATAGTGATGCAGCATCTTCCCATCCAGCGAAAAGCGGCTGGTGCCGTCGGGCATCAGGCCCTTGCCCTGAGTGGCGCGCACCGCGCCGCATAGGTTGGTCTTGCCAGAGAGGCAGAACTTGCACTTGCCGCACTCAGCGGTATAGAGAGGGATGACGTGGTCACCGGGGCGCACGCTGGTCACCCCCTCACCAACTTCCTGGACGATGCCGGCTCCTTCGTGGCCCAGCACGGCCGGGAAATTCCCCTCCGGGTCGGCACCGGAAAGTGTAAAGGCGTCGGTGTGGCAGACGCTGGTAGCGGCGATCTTGACCAGCACCTCACCAGCCTTGGGACCCTCTACGTCGATGTCGACCAATTCCAGCGGCTTGCCGGCTTCCAGCGCGATAGCGGCGCGTGACTTCATGATGAATCTCCTCACTTTATGGAAAATGTCTGACTGCAGTCTAATCAACACCGCCACCTAAGATAAACTGCACCAAACGCACAACATTATTGCCACACAGCAACAATAGGTCAGGAGACGCCATGCAGCGCTGGGATCGTATCGAAGCCTTCGTGGCAGTGGTGCGCCTGGGCACTTTTGCCGCTGCCGCCGGTGAGCTGTCGGTATCCCCCTCCCACGTCAGCCGACTGGTCAGCCAGTTGGAGACCCAGCTGGGCACCGCATTGCTCTACCGTACCACTCGCCAGATCCATCTCACCGACGAGGGTCGGCTTTACTACCATCAATGCCGCCAGCTATTCGACGGTTTCCGTGAGGCCGAAGCCGCCCTCAATGACCTCCAGGCGCGGCCCCGGGGCCTGCTCAGCCTGACCTCGGCCACCACCTTCGGAGAGCGTTTCATCGCGCCTCTGGTCAACGACTTCCTTCTCGAGCACCCGCGGCTCGAGGTGCGCATGCAGTTCACCAATCGCCAGGTGGACATCATCGATGAGGGCTTCGATATCGCCATCCGCATGGGCCGCCTGGAGGACTCCAGCCTGGTGGCAAGACGGCTCTGCGAGCGGCACGAATACGTGGTCGGGGCTCCCGCCTACTTCGCGCACATCTCCCAGCCCCACGCCTTGGCAGAGCTAGTCCATCACCGCTGTCTGGTGGGCAGCCGAGACCACTGGCGTTTCGCCGTGGAGGGCGTGCGCCGAGAGGTACGCGTGCGGGGTGCCTGGCAGGCCAACTCCGGGCCCGCCCTCCTGGACGCCTCGCTCAAGGGGCTGGGGCTGGCACAGCTTCCCGACTATTACGTAGAGGAACACCTCGCCAGCGGCGCGCTGATCTCGGTGCTGGATGCCTACCGCCATGCCGATACCGCAGTATGGGCGGTCTTCCCCCGCCACCGACAGCGCTCGCCAAAAGTTCATCGCTTCCTCGACCACCTGGTCGCCAACCTGTCGAACCGACTGCCCGGCCAGCACTCATCATGAAAAAGGCGCCCCGCAGGGCGCCCGAAGCATGAGGAGCTGTGTCAGCCTGACGCGGCTGACCGGTAGCTCACTTGAAGTTCTTGCGGTAGGACTTGAGGATCTCGCCAACGATGCCGCTACGGAAGCTCAGCACGCAGACCACGAATATCACCCCGAGAATCGGCCCCACCCAGTTACCCAGCGGTGACTGCGCCAGCAGATGCTGCAGGCTGACCACGATGCCGGCACCGACCATCGGGCCGAACAGCGTGCCTACCCCGCCCAGCAGGGTCATCAGAATTACCTCACCGGACATGTGCCAGTGGGCATCGGTCAGCGAGGCCAGCTGGAACACCACCGTCTTGGTGGAGCCGGCCAGGCCCGCCAGGCCCGCGGAGAGGATGAAGGCCACCCACTTGTAGGCATCGACGTTGTAGCCCAGCGACACCGCGCGCGGTTCATTTTCGCGGATCGCCTTGAGTACCTGCCCATAGGGCGAATGCACGGCCCGCTGGATGATCGCGAAACCGATCAGGAAGATGGCGAAAACGAAGTAATACATCGCCAGGTTGCTGCTCAGGCTGATGAAGCCGAACAGGTGACCACGTGGCACTCCGTGCAGGCCATCCTCACCGCCGGTGAAGGGCGACTGGACGTAGACGAAGAACACCAGCTGGGCCAGCGCCAGAGTCACCATGGCAAAGTAAATGCCTTGGCGACGGATCGACAGGGCACCGAATACCGCCCCCAGCGCCACCGCAACCAGAGTCCCGGCGATAATGCCCAGCTCCGGGGTCAGTCCCGGGTGGCTAGCCAGCAGGTAACCGGTGATATAGCCGCCGGTGGCCAGGAAAGCCGCATGCCCGAAGGAAAGCAGCCCCGCGTAGCCAAGCAGCAGGTTGAAGGAGCAGGCGAACAGCGCGAAACACAGCACCTTCATCAGGAACACCGGATAGGCCACGAAGGGCGCCACCAGACCGATGGCAATCAGCACCAGGTAAAGAGCGTTACGGCGCATATCGGCTCGGCGCTGACGCTTCATGGAGGGGGTCAGCGTCTGTGTCTGAGTCACGGACATGGTCATGCCTCCTTGCCGAACAGGCCGGCGGGTCGAATCAGCAGCACCAGGATCATCACCAGGAAGATCACGGTGTTGGCCGCCTCGGGGTAGTACACCTTGGTCAGGCCTTCGATCAGGCCCATGCCCAAGCCGGTAAGTACGGCGCCGAGAATCGAGCCCATGCCACCGATCACCACCACGGCGAAGACCACGATCAAGAGGCTGGAGCCCATGGTGGGCGACACCGGATAGAGCGGCGCGGCCAACACCCCGGCGAAGGCAGCCAGGGCCACGCCAAAGCCGTACGTGAGGGTAATCAACAGAGGCACATTGACCCCGAAGGCCTGCATCAGCCCCGGATTCTCGGTACCGGCGCGCAGATAGGCGCCGAGCCGGGTACGTTCGATCATGAACCAGGTGAACACGCACACAACGATGGCTGCCAGCAGCACGAAGGCGCGATACTTGGGCAGGAACATGAAGCCCAGCTGGAAACCGCCCTGCAGCAACTCGGGTGTCGGGTAGCGTGCCCCCGAGACGCCGAAAAAGTTGACCAGCGTACCCTCGAAGATCAGCGCCAGGCCAAAGGTCAGCAGCAGGCCGTAGAGATGGTCCAGGTGGGCGATGCGACGCAGCATCGTCCGCTCGAGCAGCATGCCGAACAGGCCGACAAAGAGCGGCGCCAGCAGCAGCGCCGCCCAGTAGTTAATGCCCAAATAGCGCATGCCCAGCAGGGTGGCGAAGGCCCCCAGCATGTACATGGCGCCGTGGGCGAAGTTGACGATCTTCAGCAGGCCGAAGATCACCGCCAGGCCCAGGCTGAGCAGGGCGTAGAAGGCGCCGTTGATCAGGCCCAGCAGCAGCTGGCCGAGGAATACCGCCGCCGGCACCCCGAATATCATCGTCATGTCAGGAATCTCCCGTCAGAGGGGGCGGCGGCTTGCGCCGCCGCCGGTCTTGCGCGCTTCAGTTCTGTACCAGCTCGCACTGGCTTTCGGAGAGCGGACGGAACGCTTCCTCGGCGGGGATGGTGGCGAGGATCTCGTAGAGGTCCCACTCGTGCTCACTGTCGGCAGGCGACTTAACCTGAGCCAGGAACATGTCGTGAACCATGCGTCCATCTTCGCGAACACGACCGTTGCGTGAGAAGAAATCGTTGATCGGCTTCTCGCCCATGGCCGCGCGCACCGCCTCAGGGTCATCGCTACCCAACTCGGCCACGGTCTCCAGATAATTCATCGTGCTGGAGTAGATGCCGGCTTGAACCATGGTCGGCATGCGGCCCATGCGCTCGTAGTAGCGCTCGGCCCACTCGCGGGACTCATCGTCCATGTTCCAATACCAGCCGGTGGTCAGCAGCAGACCCTGTGTGGTCGGCAGGCCCATGGCATAGACGTCGTTCAGGAACACCAGCAAGCCGGCGAGCTGCTGCCCTGCCTCGACCACACCAAATTGGCTGGCGGTGTTGATGGCATTGACGGTATCGGCGCCGGCATTGGCCAGGCCGATGATCTTGGCCCCGGAGCCCTGGGCCTGGAGGATGTAGGAGGAAAAGTCGTTGGTGGGGAACGGGTGGCGCACGCCACCGACGATTTCGCCGCCGCTCTCTTCCACTACCTTGCTCACGTCGCCCTCAAGCGCATGGCCGAAGGCGTAGTCGGCGGTCAGCATGAACCAGCTGTCGCCACCCTGATCGACGATCGCCTTAGCGGTACCGTTGGCCAGCGGGTAGGTGTCATACACCCAGTGGATGTGATTCGGGGTGCAGTGCTCGTTGGTGATGCTGGAGGCGGCAGAACCCGAGACAATACCCAGGCCATTGTTCTCCTCGATCACCCGCGTCGCGGCGATGGTCACGGAGGAGGCCACCATACCAGCCACCAGATCGACGTTGCGGGTATCAAACCATTCGCGCACGGTGTTGGCGCCCACGTCGGCGCTGTTGCGGTCGTCGGCGCTGAAAACTTCGATCGGGGTGCCGTTAACACTGCCGCCGAAGTCCTCAACGGCCATGTTGAGGGCTTCCAGACCACCGGGACCGGCCAGATCGCGGTAGGTGCCAGACATGTCGGCCAGGTAGCCGATGCGGATCTCGCCGTCGCTCATCTGGGCCTGGGCGGTGGTAGCCATGGCGGCGGTAGCAGCCAGAGCGACGGCGGTGGTGAGGCTCTTCTTGATGAAGGTCATGTGGCTCTCCTCTGCCCCGAAACGGGGCTTTGTTGTTGTTACGACGGGTGTTGCGTTTGTTGTTGCCACTGCGAAAAACAGCGGCGGCGCCGATTCACACGCCCAGCAGGGTGTGCAGATGCTCGCGCTTGCTCGGCAGCTCAGCCGCCGAGATCTCCTCGACAATCAGGCCGTGATCCATCACGAAGTGGCGGTCGGCCAGCGGTGCCGCAAAGCGGAAGTTCTGCTCAACCAACACGATGGTCATGCCGCGTTCCTTGAGTTTGACCAGCACACGGCCCAGCGCCTGGACGATAACCGGCGCCAGCCCCTCAGTGATCTCGTCGAGCAGCAGCAGCCGCGCCCCGGTGCGCAGGATGCGCGCCATGGCCAGCATCTGCTGTTCACCCCCGGAGAGCCGCGTGCCCGGGCTGCGTCGGCGCTCGTAGAGGTTGGGGAACATCTCGTATATCTCGTCGATCGACATGCCACCAGAGCGAACCGTAGGCGGCAGCAGCAGGTTCTCTTCGACGTCGAGGCTAGCGAAAATACCACGCTCCTCGGGGCAGTAGCCGATACCCAGCCGTGGTATGTGGTGAGGCCTCATGTTGAGGGTCTCGTTGCCGTTGATCATGATCGAGCCGGTACGCCGGCCGACCATGTTCATGATCGACTTGAGCGTGGTGCTACGACCGGCACCGTTACGCCCCAGCAGGGTGACCAACTCGCCGCGCTTCACGTCGAAATCGACGCCATGGAGGATATGGGACTCGCCATAAAACGCGTGCAGATCGCTGACCCGCAACATCTCGGCGGCATCGTGGTGCTGGTGGTCTGTCAGGCTCTCGGCTGGCTGGTTCATGCGCTGGCCTCCTCTTCCGCCGCTTCGCTGCCCATGTAAGCTTCCTTGACCAGCGGGTCCGCAGAGACCGTGGCGTAGTCGCCCTCGGCCAACACTGCGCCGCGGGCCAGCACGGTGATGCGATCGCACAGTCGGCTCACCACGCTGAGATTGTGCTCCACCATCAGCACGGTGCGCCCTTTGGCCACGCGGCGTATCAACTCGACGATGCGGTCAACGTCCTCGGCGCCCATGCCCTGGGTCGGCTCGTCGAGCAGCATCATCGTGGGATCCATGGCCAGGGTAGTGGCCACTTCCAGAGCGCGCTTGCGCCCGTAGGGCATCTCCACGGTGAGCACGTCGGCATACTCGCGCAGGCCTACCTCGTCGAGAAGCTCGATGGCACGATCATTGAGGTGGTCGAGGCTGCGTTCGGACTTCCAGAAGTGAAAGGAAGTGCCCATGGGCCGCTGCAGGGCCACGCGCACGTTTTCCATGGCCGTCATGTGGCCGAACACCGCGGAGATCTGGAAGGAACGTACGAGACCCAGGCGGGCGATCTCGTTAGCCTTCATGCCGGTGATCGCCTTGCCGCGATAGAGAATCTCGCCGCGAGTGGGTGGCAAGAATTTGGTGAGCAGGTTGAAGACGGTGGTCTTACCGGCCCCATTGGGGCCGATCAGGGCGTGGATATGGCCTTCCTGAACCTGCAGGTTGACATCGTCCACGGCGGTAAAGCCGCGGAATTCCTTGGTCAGCCCCCGAGTCTCCAGAATGAAGTCCTGAGTCATGTGACGTCCTCTCAGGATCGTGTAAACGATCCGCCGTTGGTGCTGTTGTTGTCGTTGTATGCCGTTGTCATTGTCGTTGTCATTGTTGTGGCCATCTCGGTATCGGACTGGTCGGGCACCTGTGCTGCGAGGCGCTCCGGCACTTTACGTTAACGTAAACTAGATGAGTCAGCGCGACTCGGCAATAGCCCGATGGGCATGACTCGACCAATGGCGTAGGGCCTGGCTTTTCAATAGCTTGCAAACAAACATTCCAGGTGCGTCACTCCCTTGATGCACAAGGCATTTCCCGAACAGCTCGGTTTCGCGTCGTATACGGCCCAGGTGACAGACGACACCCGTCGTCGATGACGACATTGCCGATCAGGCGATCATGGGCAGCCGGAAGCCAACCGATTAGAATCACAAGCACTACTGCACGCGATCCTAGGGAATCCCTCTTGTCATGACCCAGACTCCCCCCCCCGACCACCCCTGGCCGATCAACTTCACCGCGACTTGCCTCCGCGCCGCGCTCTATATCCTGTTTATCGCGGGTTTGGCTCAGGGCGCCTTTATCGAAGCGCAGCACTTCCCCGACGTGCGCTTCTCAGAGTACGGCTTCACCGAACTCGCCCAAACAGCCGTGCTGGCGCTTGCCTCGGTGCTACTTCTCTATACTCGCCAGGTTCTCAACGTACTGCCCACTGTCAGCCTGTTGATGTTCGGCTTCGTGTTCGCCTCACTGATCCGCGAGCAGGACTATTTTCTGGACACCTGGGTGGCTCGCCACACCTGGAAGGTGCTGGTAGCTCTGGTGATCGTGCCGGTGCTGTACTGGGTAATCCGAGAACGACAGCATTTTGCTGCGGAATTCGCGAACTACGCCAACAGCTTCTCCTTCGGCCTGTTCGCCGCCGGGGTGCTGACCACCTTCGTCTTCTCGCGCCTCTATGGCCGCAGCGACTTTTGGGAGGCCGTGCTTCAAGAGCACTACGTGCGCACCTTCAAGGACGCCGCCGAGGAAGTGGTGGAACTGCTTGGCTACGCGCTGATCCTGATCGCGGTGATCGAGCTGACGCTACTGGCTCGGCGCTGGGCGATGGCACGCCGCGCAAGCTGACATCAGCATGCAGGCCTTCCTGGGGCGTCCTGCGCACCAGCAAAAAGCCCCTGCAGGCAATGCCTGCAGGGGCTTTTCATGACGGCCGGGTGTTAGCTGCTATTCGTCCAGAAAGGAGCGTAGCGGCTCGGAGCGGCTGGGATGGCGGAGCTTGCGCAGCGCCTTGGCTTCGATCTGACGAATCCGCTCGCGGGTGACGTCGAACTGCTTACCGACCTCCTCGAGGGTGTGGTCGGTATTCATGTCGATGCCGAAACGCATGCGCAGCACCTTTGCCTCACGGGCGGTGAGGCCGCCGAGCACGTTACGTGTCGCCTCGATCAGCCCCTCTCCGGTAGCGGAGTCGATGGGCAGGATCATGGTGCCGTCCTCGATGAAGTCACCCAGGTGCGAATCGTCGTCGTCACCAATGGGGGTTTCCATGGAGATCGGCTCCTTGGCGATCTTGAGCACCTTTCGCACCTTGTCCTCGGGCATCTCGAGACGCTCGCCCAACTCCTCGGGGGTGGGCTCGCGGCCCATCTCCTGAAGCATCTGCCGGGAGACCCGGTTGAGCTTGTTAATGGTCTCGATCATGTGCACCGGAATACGGATGGTGCGCGCCTGGTCGGCGATGGAGCGAGTGATCGCCTGGCGAATCCACCAGGTGGCATAGGTAGAGAACTTGTAGCCGCGGCGATATTCGAACTTGTCCACCGCCTTCATCAGGCCGATGTTGCCTTCCTGGATCAGGTCCAGGAACTGCAGGCCGCGGTTGGTATACTTCTTGGCGATGGAGATCACCAGCCGCAGGTTAGCCTCGACCATTTCCTTCTTGGCGCGGCGTGCCTTGGCCTCGCCGATGGAAAGGCGCCGGTTGACCTCCTTGATCTCCTGTACCGGCAGACGAACCATCGCCTCCTCGAAGGCAATCTTGCGCTGAGCGCGCATGATATCAACGCGCAGCGGCTCCAGACGATCGGCGTACTTCGGGAAGTCCTTGCCGAAGGCGTCAAGCCATCCTGCATCGGCCTCGCTGCCGGGGAAAGCCTTGATGAAGGTTTTGCGGGGGATCCGTGCCTTCTTGACGCACAGCTGCATCACCGCCTTTTCCTGGGCACGCACCTGCTCGACGCTGATGCGCACCTGGTTCACCAGACGTTCGAAATGCTTGGGCACCAGCTTGATCGGGGAAAACAGCTCGGCCAGACGCGCCAGTTCTTCCTGGGCCTCCTTGGCATGGCGTCCGTGCGCCTCGATAGCAGCCTGAACCGCGGCGTTCTGCTCACGAATCTGTTCGAAGCGGGCTCGGGCTTCCTCGGGATCGGGGCCGCCGACGCTCTCTTCTTCCGCTTCGCCATCCTCCTCGTCGGCATCGCTTTCGTCTTGAGGCTCCTCCTCGGGCACCTCTGCCTCGGCCACACCGGGTATCCCTTCATCGGGATCAATAAAGCCGGAGAAGAGGTCGGAAAGCCGACCGGGGGCCTCCTCGTTCTGGGTGGTGTCGTAGGCATCGAGAATCGACTCGACAGCGCCAGGGAGATAGGCAAGCGCGGACATGACCTCGCGAGTACCCTCCTCGATGCGCTTGGCGATCAAGATCTCACCCTCGCGGGTCAACAATTCCACGGTTCCCATCTCGCGCATGTACATACGCACCGGGTCGGTGGTTCGGCCTACGTCGCTCTCCACTGCAGCCAGTGCCGCCACAGCTTCCTCGGCAGCGGACTCGTCGGTGGAATGATCCGACATCATCAGGGTGTCTTCATCGGGCGCTTCCTCGACGACGCTGATACCCATGTCGTTGATCATGCCGATGATGTCTTCCACCTGATCGGGGTCGGCGATATCCTCGGGTAGATGATCGTTGACCTCGGCGTAGGTCAGGTAGCCCTGTTCCTTGCCGCGCGCGATCAACTCCTTCAGACGTGACTGCTGCTGCGCATTTCCAGCCATAGAAACCCTATCTCGACGAAGAAGAATGAAGCACCTGAAGCGCTGGGTGGAGAAACTCGTGAAGCCAAACAGTATAGCGCCGTAACGCCTATTTCTGCCAGTTTGCTCTATTTGCGCGGTCAATCAGGTGTGTTAGTTTGTCAGGTTGCGCCGTTTTTAGACGATCTCTCCTATGTGGTGATGGTAGGAGAAAAATCAACCCCAAGGCCAATCTGAATAATCACGATTGACCCTCTGAATAATCACGATTGACCCTGGAGTCAGCCATGCAGTTCAGTAAGCAGGGCCATCAGCCGCTGCTTGTCTTCCCGTGACAATCGCTCGCCGCCCCGCTCCCTGGCCAGCAGCGCATCGATCTCTTCCTGCGGAGAACGTCGCTGCCGAGTGCGGCGAAAGTGGTTGACCAACCCCTCCAATTCGGCGCCGCGCGCTTCTTTCGGGATCAGCAGCTCACGGCGGGCCAAGACCGCGAGGCGCTCGCCCTCAGCGCTGCCATGAAAGTGGGCCAGCAACACCTGAGCACTGCGGTAGCGTCCCGCCCTCAGCAGGCGGACCACTTCACGACACAGGCGCCCGTCGGGGTCATCTTCGGGACACCATCCGTCCTCTTCCGGTAGTTGCGCCACCAGCGACGGCTCGTGCACCAGCAGCTGCAAGGCGCGAGCGGCAAGGCTTAGCGCCCCGCCTGAACGGGCCGTGGGCGGAGAGCGCTCTCCCAGCGGCGGGGCCGTTTCGGGCATGCCAGCGGCCTGGGCCGCTCCATCCTTGCTGGCCATATCCCGGACCGGAGCAGGCTCGACAGCGGTAGCCTTGGCCCTCGCCAGCAGGGCGCTGAAGTTCGACGCCTCCACGCCGGTTCGCCGCGAAAGCTCACTGAGCAACAGCGACTTGAGTACGCCCTCCGGCAGCCTGGCCAGCGCCGCCAGCACCTGACTGGCATAGCGCTCGCGATCTTCGATGCGGGCCAGATCTCGTCCCGCCGCCGCCTGGTCGAAGAGAAATTCCGACAGCGGATTGGCGCAGGTGATGCGGTCCTGAAACGCCTCGGCTCCCTCGCGACGTACCAGGGTGTCGGGATCCTCTCCCTCGGGCAGGAACAGGAAGCGCACCTGGCGCCCGTCAATCATCAGCGGGAGCACCGTCTCCAGGGCCCGTGTTGCTGCCTGGCGCCCGGCGCGGTCGCCGTCGAAGCAGAACACGACTTCGCTCACCATGCGAAACAGCCGGGTCAGGTGCTCTTCACTGGTGGAAGTGCCCAGGGTAGCGACCGCGTTGCGGATACCGAACTGGGCCAGAGCCACCACATCCGTGTAGCCCTCGACGATTACCACCCGCTCCAGACGATGATCTGCCTGACGCGCCTCGTAGAGGCCATAAAGTTCACGCCCCTTGTGAAACACCGGGGTCTCGGGAGAGTTGAGATACTTGGGCTTGGCATCGCCCAGCACCCGCCCGCCAAAGGCGATGGTACGCCCCTTGACGTCGCGTATCGGAAACATCACCCGGTCTCGAAAACGGTCATAAGTGCGCCCGCTCTCCTCGCGGTGCACTAGCAGGCCATATTCCACCTGTACCGCATCGCTGATGCCACGCTCGGTAAGGTGGCGCTTGAGCGCCTCCCAGTCATCCGGGGCGTAACCGATGCCAAAAATCTGCTGCACATCCGGGGAAAGGCCACGCCGTTCAAGATACTGCCGAGCTCCCTCTCCCTCAGGCATCTTCAGCCTCTCGCGGAAGAAGCTGGCCGCCAGCTCAAGCAGATTGACCCCCTCCTTGCGCTTGCGCTCTCGTGCCTGGGCGCGAGGATCGTCGGCACCCTCACGGAGCACCTCCAGACCTAGCCTCCCAGCCAGCTGCTCCACCGCCTCGGGGAAGCGCAGCTTGTCGTACTCCATCAAGAAGCCCAGGGCGTTGCCATGGGCGCCACAGCCGAAGCAGTGATAGAACTGCTTATCAGCACTGACGGTGAACGAGGGCGTTTTCTCTTGATGGAAGGGACACAGTCCGGAGTAATTGCGACCGGCCTTCTTTAACTTGACCCGTTCGCCCACCACCTCGACCACGTCGACGCGGGCCATCAGGTCATCGAGAAAGCGCTGGGGAATCTGTCCTGCCATGAAATCGGATCACCTCGACAAGCCGCGATGCGATCGCTGCAGAATGCCGGCATCTGTTGGATATCGACACCCCGAAAAACAAGCGACCGCCGGGTGGCGGCCGCTTGGCATCCTCCTGAGATGACCGGGCCCGAAGCCCCGGTCATCTCCAGCACGGATCAATAGAGCCGTTCGAAACGCTTACGCTCACGCTGAAGCTTCTTGGCGTGACGCTTGACGGCAGCTGCCGCCTTGCGCTTGCGCTCCGCGGTGGGCTTCTCGTAGGACTCGCGACGACGTACCTCGGAGAGAACACCGGCTTTTTCGCAGGAACGCTTGAAACGACGCAGTGCGACGTCAAACGGCTCGTTATCACGTACTTTAACAGAAGGCATTAAGCACTCACCTACCTTAGGTAACTAGAGTTCGGTTAGTACGCACACCCCTGTGGGTGGCAGCTTTCGCGACGAAAAATTCGCCCGGAACGCAGGGTAGCGAGCCGGAAGGCAGAGACGGTCGCGGGAGTTCGCCACCTGGGTGTACGACCCAGTATTGCAGCGCACAGTAGTCTAGTCCCGCCCTTCTCCCTTTGCAAATGCTTTACCACCGCAAACCACGTAGAATGCCTGATTGTCCTGAACAACCGAGCCGACACCATGCGCGTACTGGGCATCGAGACCTCCTGCGACGAGACCGGCGTCGCCCTCTTCGACACCGAGCGAGGCCTCGTGGCCGACGCCCTCTACAGCCAGATTGCCATGCATGCGGAATACGGCGGCGTCGTGCCGGAACTGGCGTCCCGGGACCACACCCGTCGCCTGCTGCCGCTGATTCAGCAGGTGCTCGACGAGGCCGGACTTTCCCGCGACGAACTCGACGCCATCGCCTATACCGCCGGCCCCGGGCTGGTAGGCGCTCTGATGGTGGGCGCTGCCACCGCTCACGGCATGGCTCGCGCTCTGGGCATACCGGTGCTGGGTGTCCATCATATGGAGGGGCATCTGCTGGCCCCCATGCTGGAGGAGGAGCGCCCCGACTTCCCCTTCGTGGCCCTGCTGGTCTCCGGCGGCCATACCCAGCTGGTCGAAGTGCGCGGCCTCGGGTACTACACCCTGCTCGGCGAATCCGTGGACGACGCCGCCGGCGAGGCCTTCGACAAGGCCGCCAAGATGCTTGGCCTGGACTACCCGGGCGGCCCCCTGGTGGCGCGACTGGCAGAAGGCGGTGACGCCACGCGTTTCCGATTCCCGCGGCCGATGACCGACCGCCCAGGGCTCGACTTCAGCTTCTCGGGTCTCAAGACCCACACTCTTACCGCCATCCGTCAATTGGACGCCCGTGGCGCCCTCGACGATCAGGCCCGCGCCGATGTAGCCCGCGCCTTCGAAGAGGCGGTAGCGGACACCCTGGTGATCAAATGCCGTCGCGCCTTGGACCAGACCGGTCTCAAGCGCCTGGTGGTGGCCGGCGGCGTGAGTGCCAACGTGCGCCTGCGCGAGCGGCTGGAGCAGGAGTGCGCCAAGCGTGACGCCCGGGCCTACTATCCCCGCGGACGGTTCTGCACCGACAACGGGGCGATGATCGCCTACGTGGGAGCGCAGAGACTGCTGTCCGGCGAACACGACGATATCGGCGTGATGAAGGCGGTGCCGCGCTGGCCAATGGATAGGCTGGAA
This sequence comes from Halomonas tibetensis, assembly GCF_042643535.1. Classification (NCBI taxonomy): domain Bacteria; kingdom Pseudomonadati; phylum Pseudomonadota; class Gammaproteobacteria; order Oceanospirillales; family Halomonadaceae; genus Halomonas; species Halomonas tibetensis. The sequence continues at coordinate 318,866 of NZ_JBHRSQ010000007.1, read as the reverse complement.
GCTCCCTCCTCCTCCCCTGCCTGAAGGCCGGGTAACGAGACTCGCGATCCCGGGGGCGAAACCCTGCCGTCCTCGGCACACGCCAGACAAGGCTAAAGCCCCGGTTCGTCGCCCCGGCCAAGCCGCTGGATATTGAGCACGTGGCGCGCCAGCACCAGCAAGGTAAAGCCAATCACCACGATGACGTAGTCCGGGGCGAGCCACAGGCTGGCCATGGGGGCGACGGCCGCACTGGCCAGCGACGCCACGGCGGCGGTACGTACCCGCCAGGCGAGCAGCGCCCACAGTGTGGCGCAAACCAGAGCAACACCGGGGGTTAGTACGAGCATTATACCGAAGGCACTGGCCACTGCCTTGCCACCGCGAAAGCGATGCCAGAGTGGGTAGCTATGGCCCATGAGCACGGCCAGACCTACCACGCCCTGAGCCCAGGGAGGCAGCTCCAGGAGGATCGCCAGCACCAGCACCGGCATTCCCTTGCCGGCATCCACCAGCAAGGTGGCCAGTGCCAGGCGACGTCCATATAGCCTGAGCACATTGGAGAAACCGGGGTTGAAGGAACCGGCCAGGCGCGGATCATCTGCGCCGGCCAAACGACAGACGGTCAGGGCACCCAGCCAACTGCCGCTGAGATAGCCCAGCAGCACCAGCGGCAGCAACAGGATTAGTGGCGCCTCCATGGCCGGCCTCCAGAGGGGAATCAGGCTCATTCTGACAGCCCGACATCGGTGAGCCCAGCGGAGCTGTCAGGGCGGCATAGCGCGAAGGGCGCCGGAGCAATGCGATGCGATCCCCCCTCCCGGCGATAACCCTCGCCTGCACGGCCGCCGAGGTATTCGCGGATCGGCCCCTCGCGTACAATCTTTGCCACATTCGCCACGCACCCGCCCGGAATCCCACCATGGATCTAGTGCTGATCGAATCCCTCTGCGTCGACACTGTCATCGGAGTCTATGATTGGGAACGCACCATCACCCAGCGCCTGGTGCTCGACCTGGCGATGGCCCACGATATCTGTGCGGCGGCGGCCGGCGATGATGTCGCCTTGACGCTGGACTATGCCGCCATCAGCGAGCACATCGACGCCTTCGCCAATGCGCACGACTTCGCCCTGGTGGAGACCTTCGCCGAGCGGCTTGCAGACACCCTGCGCGAGGAGTTCACCATCCCCTGGCTGCGGCTAACCGTACGCAAGCCCGGCGCAGTGCCCGCTGCGACGACTGTCGGCGTGCAGATCGAGCGCGGCATCCGAACGGGAGCCGCGTAATGGTTCAGGTCACGGTGAGCATCGGCAGTAATATCGAACGCGACCACCACGTAGATGCCTGCCTGGACGCCTTGGCGAACACCTTCGGGAAATTGGAGATCTCGCGTGTCTTCGAGAGTGAACCGGTAGGATTCGAGGACGGGCGCAACTTCTACAACCTGGTGGCCGCCTTCGAGAGCGACTGGTCGGTGGGTGAGCTGCAGGCCTGGTGCAAGCGGCTGGAATTCGCCAATGGCCGCTCCAAGGGCAGCCCAAAGTTCAGCCCGCGCACCCTGGACATCGACCTGCTTACCGTAGGAGAGCGGGTTGGAGAACACGACGGCGTCGCCCTGCCTCGTGACGAGATCACCCACCACGCTTTCGTGCTCAAGCCCCTGGCCGAGCTGCTTCCCGAGGTCAAACATCCCCAGAGCGGCGAGACCTATGCGGCACTATGGGATGGCTTTGAGCCCGGCGACCAGCGCCTGTGGGCGGTGGACTTTACCTGGGCCGGAAGAGTGATCTCACAAGCCGACTGACCCGGCTCAAGGTACAGGAGGAGCCAGCGCCGCCTCGATGGCCTCACGGCGACGCCGCGTCAGCTCCTCGCCAAGTTCCCGGCCCTGGAAGCCCTCCCCTATCAGGGTCTTGGGCAGTATCTGTGCGGACAGCCGCCAGGCCAGTGCCAGATCGTCAGCCAGCGCCGGCGCCTCCAGGCTTACTAGACCGAGCAGAGGCGCCACCCGCTCGCTGCGCCGCCAGGCGTCAATGGCATCCAACCAGGCCAGGATCCGCTCCCCCGTGAGTGGTCCTGCCTGGGCTTCCCGACACAGATCGCGAGTCAGGGCCGCCTGGCGGGCCAGCGCCGCATGCGCCTTGGGCAGACGCAACCGCTCGGCAAGAGAACAGCGTGCTGCCTCATCCAGATGCTCCGTCAGTCGCGCCCAGCGCCAGCGTGCCCTAACCTCGCCGCCGATTTCTTCCGGCAGGCAGTGGAGCCGACCCAGGGCGTCGTCCAGGGCTTCCGAGTCGTCAGCCAGTTCAGGCGTCAGTACCGCCAGGGCACCGCAATCGGCCAGGGTCTGAAAATAGACCTCCGGCCAGGGCTCGGAGAGCGCCTTCTCGGTCTCGGTCCATACCCGCTCGGCCACCAGGTGGCCAATTTCGCCGCTCGTGACCAGCTGGCGCATCAGCCCCCGGGTCTCCTCGGCGATGGTAAAGCCCAGCCCGGCGTAGCGCGCCAGGAAGCGCGCGGCGCGCAGCACCCGCAGCGGATCCTCCACGAAGGCCGACGACACGTGGCGAAGCACTCGCGCCTCCAGGTCGGACAGGCCGCCATAGGGGTCGATCAGTTCGCCCTCGGGGGTCTCGGCCATGGCGTTGATGGTCAAATCCCGGCGAACCAGGTCCTCCTCCAGAGTCACCTCGGGACTGGCGTGCACAACGAAACCGGTATAACCATGGCCGGCCTTGCGCTCGGTTCGCGCCAGGGCGTACTCCTCATGACTTTCGGGGTGCAGGAAGACCGGAAAATCGCGCCCCACTGGCTTGAAGCCTCGACGGCGCATCTCTTGCGGCGTGGCACCCACCACCACCCAGTCATGGTCGTACACCGGCCAGCCGAGGCGCGCATCGCGTACCGCTCCTCCTACGCAGTAGACCTCCAGGCCATCCACGGCAGGATCCCGTTTCATGCCCACGCGTCAGGCCTCCACACGGTCGGGATGACGTAGCTGCCACTCGGTGAAGCCACCGTCCAGGCTGTAGACCTCGGCAAGCCCCTGCCCGGCCAACCAGGCGGCAGCCTGCTGACTGGAGTGGCCGTGATAGCAAACCACCACCACCGGCCGTTCAGCCGGCGTTTCATCGAGGAAGACATCGACGCTGTCGTTGCCGAGGCGACGACTGGCGGGGATGTGACCCTGAGAGAAGCTCATGGGATCGCGTATATCGACCAGGGCCAGATCGCGACCCTCATCAAGCCAGGCCTGCAGGGTCGGGATAGCGAGGTGCTGAAAGCTCATGGTGACCTCTCGTCGTAGTGTCTTTCATGGCAGGACAACGGCCGGCATCAGTTGCGTTTACGGCTGGGCACGCTGGTACGTTCTCCGCTCGCGAGGTTCAAGGCGGTAAGCGAGCCGCCCCAGACGCAGCCAGTGTCAAGAGCCTGTGCGTTGATGCGACTATCCGGGGTCTTTCCTTCCAGGGCGGCCCAGTGACCGAAGAGAAGCTGGACGTCGTCGGCGCGAGGGTACTGGAACCAGGGAGCGAAGCCCGACGGCGCGCTGTCGAGCCCCTCCTTGGCGGCAAAGTCTAGCCTGCCGGCGGCGTCGATGAAGCGCATCCGCGTAAAGACGTTGACGATCCCGCGCAGCCGGTCGATGCCGTCGAGATCGTCACACCAAAGCGCTGGTGCGTTACCGTACATCCGCGCAAGGAAGGTGCCAGCGCGCTCGCTGTCGAGCACCGTCTCGACCTCGCCGGCAAGCCGGGCGGCCTGATCCAGCGACCACTGGGGCAGCAAGCCGGCGTGGACCATCAGGGTGTCGTGACCCAGCGTCTCGCGCACCAGCAGTGGACGGGTCTGCAGCCAGTCCAGCAGCGCTTCGCGGTCCGGGGCGGCGAGAATATCATCCAGGGTGTCCTTGCGGTTGAGGGCCGCCCCACCCCGGGCTACCGCCAGCAGATGCAGGTCATGGTTGCCCAACACCGTCACCGCGGCATCACCCAGCGCCGTCACCTCGCGCAGGCAATCAAGCGACCCCGGCCCGCGATTGACAATGTCGCCGGCCAGCCACAGCCGATCCCGGCCGGGGTCGAAGTCGATGGCCTCGAGCAAGTCAACGAATTCGGCATGACAGCCCTGAAGATCGCCGATCGCATAGGTGTTCATGGACTCTCCCTGTTTCAGACTTGGGGGATTCAGTGCACCTGATTGGGACTGGCCAGGCGGAAGGGCGAGATGGCCACTTCGAAGGGGCGCTGGCTGGCAGTGTCCACGCAGGTATAGTCGCCTTCCATCACGCCTACCGGACCATCGAGAATCGCCCGGCTGGTGTATCGGAACTGCTGCCCTGGTCCGATCATCGGCTGCTGCCCCACCACCCCCTTGCCGCGCACCTCCTGCACATTGCCGCTGCCCTGGGTGATCTTCCAGTGGCGGGCCATGAGCTGAATGCTGTGGCGTGAGGCGTTGTGCACCGTCACCGTGTAGCTGAACACGAAGCGACCCTCGGTCGGCGCAGACTCCTCCTCGCGGTACTCAGGCTCGACGTCGACATTGATCTGACTCTGCAAAGCCTCCGGCAACATAGGGGTCATTGAGGCACCTCCTCGGCACCCTTGGCGCCGATGGCGGCCAGGTGGTTGGCGATACGCACGAACTCTTCCACCGTCAGGGTCTGGGGTCGACGGGCGGGGTCGATGCCCAACGCCTCCAGGTCATCTACCGCAATGCGTCCCTTGAGGTTGTTGCGCAGGGTCTTGCGGCGCTGGCCGAAGGCTTCGCGGACCAGGGTGAAGAGCAGCGTCTCGTCGGACGCCGGGTGCGGCAGCTCTGCATGGGGCGTCAGGCGCACAATGGCGGAATCCACCTTGGGCTGCGGCACAAAGGCCTCTGGCGGCACCATGAACAATGACTCCACCTGGCAGCGGTACTGGGCCATCACCGACAGCCGTCCCCAGTCGGGCCCGCCGGGCGCGGCGGCCAAGCGGTCCACCACCTCCTTCTGCAGCATGAAGTGCATGTCGGCAATGGCGTCGCCTGCCTGGAGCAGGTGGGCGATGAGCGGAGTAGAGATGTTATAGGGCAGGTTTCCCACTACCCGCAGCGGCTCGCCCTCCCCCCGCAGGGAGCGGAAGTCGAACTTGAGGGCGTCGCCTTCATGAATCACGAAGTCGGGATAGTTGAAGAACTGCACCCGCAGCCCGGGGATCAGGTCCCGATCGAGCTCGATCACCTCGAGATATCCCCCGGCAGCCTCCAGCAACGGTTCGGTGAGGGCGCCCTGGCCGGGACCGATCTCCACCAGGCGCTCGCCGGGGCGAGGCCCGACGGCGCGCACAATGCGCGAGATGATGCCGCGGTCGCGCAGAAAGTTCTGGCCGAAGCGCTTGCGAGCCCGGTGAGCCGGGGGTCGAGATGACATTCAGGGGGTGTCCTTCTATCGCTATTGGATGATGCTGCGGCTGGCCATCTGGGCGGCCAGGGCCACGGCCACCCTCAGACTGCCGGGGTCGGCGCGGCCGCTGCCGGCCAGGTCCAGGGCGGTGCCATGATCCACCGAGGTGCGCGGGAAAGGGAGCCCCAGGGTGATATTGGCCGCACTGCCAAAACCGGCGTACTTGAGCACCGGCAGGCCCTGATCATGATACATGGCCAGCACCGCATCGACGCCTTCGAGATGGCGTGGCGTGAACAGGGTATCGGCGGGCAGCGGGCCGTCAAGCCTCAGCCCCTCGGCGCGCAACGCCGCGAGCACCGGCTCGATCACCTCGAGCTCCTCGCGTCCCAGATGACCTCCCTCACCGGCGTGGGGGTTCAACCCGCACACTGCGATGCGCGGCGCGGTTAGGCCATACCAGCGCTTCAGGTCGATATCGAGGATGCGCAGCACCCGCGTCAGGCTCTCGCCGGTGATGGCGTCGGCCACCTCGCGAAGCGGAAGATGGGTGGTGGCCAGCGCCACGCGCAGCGCAGCAGGACCCCGCCAGCCGGGGCGTAAGGCGTGCAGGGCAGAATCGGTGGCGAGCATCATCACCACCTCTTCCACGCCACAGGCGTCGCGCAGATACTCGGTATGCCCCCTGAACCCCGCATGCCCAGCGTCGAGAATCACCCCTTTGTGCAGCGGCGCGGTGACCATGCCCGCTGCGTGACCGTCCCGGCAGGCGGCGATCGCCACGTCCAGGGTCTCGAGCACGTAGTCGGCATTGGCGGTGTTCAGTACGCCTGGCCTCGCCGGCGCACGCAGCGCTACCGGCCACACGAGCAGTCGGCCAGGTGCCGCCGCAGGCACCGCTTCATGCTGAGCCAGTTCAACAATCTCGAGGGCCAGGCCCAGCCGAGCGGCACGTTCGGCCAGCAGTTCCGGATCTCCCACTGCCACCACCCGAGAGCCCGCCACCGGCGCCACAGCCAGCATGGCGGCCAACTCCGGGCCGATGCCGGCGGGCTCACCGGTGGTCAGCGCCAGCACCGGAGACACAGACATCAGCGGTCGTCGAGCCGATTGTCGACGAAGGCCTGAGAGCGGATCTCCTGCAGCCAGACCTCCAACTCCTCGTTGGCCCGACGCTGAAACAGCGCCTGCTGAGCCTGCTGTCGGCTGGCACCCTCCTGCTCCATCAGGCGTTCTACCTCCCGCTCGGAGAGATTGACGCGGCTGCCGACCTGGCGCTGCTGCAGCTCACGCAGCACCAGCTCGCGACGGATATCCTCGCGAACGGTGGCCAGTGCCAGACCATCGGTCTCCAAGGCGTCGGCGAACTGCTCCAGACTCATGCCGTTGCTTTCGGCGATGGACCTTACCTGTCGGTTGAGCTCGGTATCGTCAATGGTGAGTCCGGCCTCGCGGGCCATCTGCAGCTGAATCTCCTCGAGGATCATCTGTTCGAGGAGCTGCTCGCGCAGTATTCGCTCCGGGGGCAGGTCGATCTGCTGTGTGGCGAGCTGGCTGCGGGTCTGAATCACTCGCTCCTCCAACTCGCTCGCCATGATGGCGCTCTGATTGACCACGGCCACGATGCGGTCCAGCGCCTGGCGCTGAGTTGACTGGAACTGCTGAGCCTGGAGGCTCAGCGGCACCGCGGCGAGACCCAGCGCCATGGCCAGGCCGGCGGCCAGCACGGCGGTACGTCGGCGGCTCACTGTCTGCTTCTGTTTCATCTTTCCTCTCTAGAAGTTGGCAACAGCAGGTGTCGCACGGTCAAAAGGCGGTGGAGCGATAGCCAGGTATGGCCTGCTCGAAATAGCTGTCTGCCTCGCGGCCCACGCCGCCCAGGCCCTTGAACACGAAACGCAGAAAGATACCGCGATCGGTAAAGTCGTCGATCGCGATCGCCGTGTCGTTGTCGTCGATCCACTCCCGCCAGACCAGCTGTAGACCATAGCAGCAGTCGTTCCACTGCACACCCGCCAGCTGCTCCAGGGCGCGGTCGTTGGTGTTGTCGTAAAGGAAACGACCGATCAGATCGACGCGACGGTTAGCCTTCCAGGCAAACGACAGGTCGTACTCTTCACGGTTGAAATCACGGAACTCATCATCCCCTGGCTCCGCCGAGGGATCGAAGCCTTGGAGTTCCCAGCGGTAGCCGAGGTTCAACGCATGGCCCGCCGGGGATCGGTACTGAAGATCCACGGAGGTGCGTTCGGTCTGCTCGAGGCTATCGTCATAAAGCCACTGCCAGCGGGTGCGCCATCGGTCGGTGACCTGCCAGTCGGCACGGGCCACCAGGGGAGAGCGGTCGCGGGTGGCTCGGTACCAGCCAGGAAAGTCGCGGTCGCGATCGGGAATCACATCGGGATCGCCCACCATATCGATGGTGCGATCCTCAAAATAGTAGGCCTGACCCAACCCCACGGCGAGGCGCTGCCGGCCGCGCGCATCTTCCAGCAGACGCGAGTCGACGCCCAGAGAGAGACGATTGAGATCGCCTACCCGATCACTGCCAGAGAACCGGTACGGTGACCAAAGCTGATTCCAGGAAAAGGCACGTTCGCTGGTGTCGAAGTCGGGAAACTCCGACTGATCCCGGGCCGGCACATAGGCGTAGTTGGCGCGAGGCTCCAGGGTCTGGCGGTAGCCGCGCCCGCCGAGCGCCAGCTCGCGTTCGAAGATAAGCCCGCCGTTGAGGGAAACGATCGGCACCTCGCGGGTCAGGCTGGTGTCGCGGTCTTCGACATTGCGGCGGGCGCCGTAGTCGAGCTCATAGGCAGTGGCCAGCCACTCCAGTCGAGGCTCCAGATGTCCCCAACGCTCGTCCACTCGCCAGCCGACCGCCGGTGAGAGATGCAGTCGCGAGCCCACCGCAGACTCACGGTCCAGGGGAATCTCGTTCTGATCCACGTCGCGCCAGAAGTAGCTATAGTTGGAGCCCCACTGCTGGTAGAAGCCGCCCTGGCGCCAGCGCGCGCTGGCGGAGAGACTCGGCAGCCGGTAGAAGGGCTTATCACGATCGGCCAGGGGGTCGTCGAGCTTCTGGAAACCCTGGGCTCGGGCGTCGAGTCGCCAGACGTCGCCGCGATAGTCGATCTGCGCCAGACGGGGCATGGCGGAGGTGTTCTGATCGGAGAAATCGCTTCCGAAGTCGTCGAAATAGCGCCCGTCGCTGGCCCCCCCGTAGCGCAGCTGGTAACGGCTGCGGGTATTGAGGGTTCCGGCATGGCGGTAGTCGACATACCAGCGGTCCTCGCCTTCGAAGCGGCGGGCGGCATCGTTGGGGTTGTCGCTGGAGCCGCCGTCGTCGCTGCCGAGGAAGGCCCCCTCAATCTGCCCAGCGTCGCTGGGCAGCAGATAACGGTACTCGCCGCCCAGCAACATGCCACGATCGGTGATCCAGCGCGGAGTGATGGTGGCGTCCTGGTTGGGCGCGATGTTCCAGTAGAAGGGTTGGGCGTAGTCCAGATCACCACTGGAGACCCCTACCGCCGGCCACAGGAAGCCGGTTTGGCGACGGTCGTCGATGGGGAAGCGTACCCAGGGCCAGTAGAAAACCGGCACCCCCCCCATTTCCAGCCGAGCATGGCGGGCGGTACCCAAACCTCGCTCACGGTCGAGCACCACGTCGCCTCCCACCAGCCGCCAGAAATTGTCCCCCGGGTCACAGGTGGTAAAGCTTGCCGAGGTGAGCCGGTAGCGACCGTCCTCCAGGCGCTCGAGTTGAACAGCATCGCCACGCAGGTGGCGATCATGAATAACGTAGTGGGCGTTATCGATACGCGCGGCGTCGCTGACCAACGATAGTTCGGCAGCGTCGCCACGCACCAGCAGGTTCAAGTCGCGCAGCGCCAGCGGGCCCTTGGCAAAAGCGCGTTCACGGCTGCCGGGCACCCGCACCTCGGGCGTCTCGAGCTGGGCAGTATCACGGCGCAGGACCACTTCGCCGAGCAGGATCGTCTCGCCATCTTCGCCATAGTTGGCGCTGTTTGACTCGCTGGCCACCTGGCCCGGAGGTGGCTCGGGAAGGCGATAGTCGGGCATCACGTAAACGCCTCGACACAGCGCACCGGCGGAACGGTCGTCGCCCCAGGGACGGAAATCCAGGGACTCGGCCGGAAGGGAATCGGGCGCGGCCGAAACAAAGGGAGCGCCGCCCAAGCTCAGAGTCGCCAGGCCGGCAAGAGCCGTCCATGAGAGTCGATTACCCATGTTCCTCGATGTCCTTGGCGGGGTGAGTCGGTATTATACAGGCCGAATCGCACCTGTGCTGCCGGCGGGCCATGATGCACTCAGCATGCGGCGCCCCCCACCAGCCGTCAACCGACTCGCCACCGGAACCTTTCACACCACTCAGGAGCCCGCCCACCATGTCCGATGCCGACCCTTCGCGCCTCGACCTCCTCAGCCAGTGGGCCGCCCAGCGCCACGGCCTCTCCCGGCAGATGGTCGACCTGCGCCTGGCCGCCGGCGACGCCAGCTTCCGCCGCTATTACCGGCTGCATCTTCCGGACGGCACCACCCGCATGTTGATGGACGCCCCGCCGGAGCAGGAGAATAGCCGCCCCTTCGTGTCCATCGCCCGGCGCTGGGCCGCCGCCGGCTTGGCGGTGCCTACGCTTCACGAAGTCGACCTGTCCCAGGGGTTCCTCGAGCTCGATGACCTGGGCGACACCCCCCTACAGGCCTGCCTCGGCAGCGAAGCCGACGCCATGACACTGGGCTGGCACGAGCGCGCCATAGCGCTGATCCATGAGTTGCAGAATCGGGCGGGGCCGGACGAGCTGCCTTCCTTCGATGCCGACCTGCTGGGCCGCGAACTCGACCTCTTCCCCGAGTGGTGCCTGGGTGAGTGGCTGGGCATGGAGACACCGCCGGGCTGGGCGGCGCTACGTGAGAAACTGGTCGCCTCGGCCCTGGCCCAGCCAGTGGTTACCGTGCACCGCGACTATGACGCGATGAACCTGATGGTCCAGGGCAATGCCCTACATCTGATCGACTTCCAGGACGCCGTGGCCGGCCCAATCAGCTACGATCTGATTTCGCTGTTGCGCGGACGCTATTGCCACTTCGACGCCACCTGTTTCGCCGCCTGGGTAGAGGGCTTCCGGCAGCGCGCCGCGGCAGACGGCCGTCTTCTCTCCCGGGTCGATGCCGAAACCTTTCTGGCCCAGGCCCAGGCCATGGCCGCCCAGCGCTCGCTGAAGGTGCTGGGGATCTTCTGCCGGCTGACCCTGCGCGACGCCAAATCCGGCTATCTCGCGCGGCTGCCGCACTTCCTCACCCACCTGGAAGACAGCCTGGCGGGGCTTGAAGGCCACGAGGCCTTCAAGGGGTGGCTGGCCGAGACCTTCCGCCCTGCGCTGATGGCAAGGCTGGAGAGTACGCCATGAAGGCGATGATCCTCGCCGCGGGGCTCGGCACCCGCATGCGTCCCCTGACCGACCGCTGCCCCAAGCCACTGCTGCCGGTGGCCGGTCAGCCGCTCATCGTTCACCACCTGGCACGCCTGCGATCAGCGGGCATCGTCGAGATAGTGATCAACGTCAGCTACCGGGCCGAGCAGATCATGGCAGCCCTTGGCGACGGCGCCGACTACGGGGTAAGCATCGCCTGGAGCCGTGAGGAGCTGCCGCTGGAGACCGGCGGCGGCATCCGCCAGGCGCTGGGCCTCCTGGGCGAGGCGCCCTTCCTGCTGGTCAACGGCGACGTCTGGTGCGATCTGAACCCGACCCATCTCACGCTTCGCGACGGCGACCTGGCCCAGCTGACCCTGGTGGACAACCCCGATCACCATCCGGGGGGCGACTTTCACCTGACGCATGACGGTCGGATTCACGCCGAGGGCGAACCGCGTCTCACCTTCGCCGGGATCAGCTTGCTCGATCCGACGCTGGTGGCCAAGGAGTCTCCAGGCGTCTTTGCCCTGGCGCCCCTGCTGCGCCGCGCCATGGCGGAGGGACGCGTGGGCGGCCACCACCACCTCGGCCAGTGGGTCGACGTGGGCACCCCCGAGCGGCTGGTCGAACTGGACCGACGCCTTCGGGGCTGAGCCTCCTCAACGGGAGTGCTATGCTGCCCCCCGTTTTCCGATAATCGAAAAGGAACCCCGAATCATGAAAGCCACTGTGAAATGGACCGATGGTCGTCAGTTCGTTGCCGAGAGCGGTAGCGGTCACAGCGTGGTAATCGACGGCCCGCCCGACCACGGCGGGCACAACACCGGCCCGCGCCCCATGGAACTGCTGCTGATGGGCCTGGGCGGCTGCACCTCCTTCGACATCCTCAACATCCTAGAAAAGGCTCGAGCCCCGGTGACCGACTGCGTGGCCAGCCTAGAGGCGGAGCGCGCCGACACCACGCCCAGCGTATTCACGAAGATCCACGTGCACTTCACCGTGAGTGGCAAGGGACTGAAGGAGAAGCAGGTGGCACGTGCCGTGGAGCTCTCCGCAGAGAAGTACTGCAGCGCCTCGATCATGCTGGTAAAGGGCGGCGTCGAGGTGACCCACTCCTTCACGATTGTGGAGGAATAAGCCAGCTCTCAACGCTGATCCGAAAGCAGGAATTAGACTCGGTAGACGCTCTTGGTCATCACCTTGGCCATCAGCGACATGCCGAACTTGACCGGGGCGGGGAAGCGGGCGCCGCCGGCTTCCAGCGCCAACTGGGCGTGGTGGGCCTCGTCGATGGCCATCTGACGCAGCACCGCCCGGGAGCGCCGGTCCGCGGACGGCAGTTCCACCAGGTGCTCCTCCAGATGGCGGCCCATCTGCTGTTCGGTGGCGGACACGAGGCCAAGGCTCAAGCGGTCGCCCACGCCCCCTGCCACGGCACCGATGCCAAAGGACGCGGCATAGAAGAGCGGATTGAGCAGGCTGGGCCGATCATGCAGCTCCTCGAGACGCTCATCGCACCAGGCCAGATGGTCGATCTCCTCCCTGGCCGCCTCCCTCATCTGACTACGTACAGCGGACAGCTTGGCGGTCAGCCCCTGGCCCTGGTAGAGCGCCTGGGCACACACTTCACCGGTGTGGTTGATACGCATCAGCCCGGCCGCGTGGCGGCACTCCTCCTCGTCCATGGGGTCGTCATGCACCTCGGGAGTGGCCGGGGATGATCGAGACGCCTGGGCGGCATGGGGCACCAAAGTGCGCAGCACGGTATCGAACTGGTGGATCAGGGTGTCGCTTCGTGAGGAATTGCGGTTCATAACGACCTCGTCGCGCCTCGATCCGGAATGGATACCCCATTGTAGCGGAGGGCTCTTGCCATCAGAAGCGCTGCCCGGCACGACCGACGCCACCTGGCGGTGGCGTCGAAGGGAACAGCACCCGATGCGTAGAGCGCTTTATCTCGCGCGGTTGTCCGCAGAGCGTCGGCTAGCCAGCCGGCCAAGTGAAGCGACGACCGCCCATCAGGTGCATATGAATATGGTAGACCGTCTGGCCGCCGTCGTCGTTGCAGTTCATCACCACTCGGTAACCCTCATCGGCGAAGCCACGCTCCCTGGCCAGTCTGGCGGCCACGATGGGTAGACGGCCGACCAGGGCCTGGTCGCTCTCCTCGAGGTCGTTGAGGGTCGCAACATGGCGCTTGGGGATAACCAGCAGATGGGTCGGCGCCTGGGGAGCGATGTCCTCGAACGCCAGCACCTCGTCATCCTCGAAGACGATCTCGGCGGGAATCTCTCGATTGATGATCTTGCAGAACAGGCAGGCCATGGCGTCTCTCCTTGTTCGGGGCTTGGCTTTTTTCTTCAGGGCTCGGTTTTTCAGGGCTTAGCGAAAGCGGCGCTGGGCCAGCAGATGGCGCACCAGCGGTGCGAGAATCAGCTCCATGGCCAGGGACACCCGCGCGCCCGGCACCACCAGGGTGTGGGGGCGACTCATGAAGGCATCCGGAATCATCGCCAGCAGGTAGGGGAAGTCCACGGTGGCCGGCTCACGGAAGCGGATCACCGCAAAGGATTCAGCGTCAGCAGGGATGTCCTGCACCTCGAAGGGGTTGGAGGTGTCCACCGTGGGTACCCGCTGAAAATTGATATGGGTGCGGGAAAATTGCGGCTGTATGTAACGCACGTAGTCATCCATACGCCCGAGGATGGTGTCGATCACCGCCTCCTGGGAGTGGCCGCGAAGCTTGGTATCGCGCACGATCTTCTGGATCCACTCCAGGTTGATGGTCGGCGCCACGCCCACCAACAGGTCTACATGGCGCGCGACATCGTGCTCGGGCGTAACCAGACCACCGTGCAACCCCTCGTAGAAGAGCAGGTCGGTGCCAAAGGGCAGCGGCTGCCACTCGGTAAAGGTGCCGACTCGATAGCCGGCTTCGATCATCTGCTTGTCCTCGGCGTGGATATAGTGGCGAAAGGTACCGCTGCCCTGCTCGCCATACTCCTGGAACAGCGCCTCGAGTTCGTCGAGCAGATTGGCCTCCACGGCAAAGTGGGAGAGTTCGTCCTTCCGCTCTGGCTCTTCGCGGAAGATCCGCGCCAGCTCTTCCCGGGTGTAGCGGTGGAAGGCGTCGCCGTCGACAACGGCGGCGTGGACATCCTCTCGGGCAAACATACGCTCGAAGGTGCGCTTGACTGTGGTGGTGCCGGCCCCGGAGGAACCGGTCACGGCGATGATCGGATATTCGCGGGACATCAGGCGCCCTCTGCTCCGGCAAGCGCCGCCGCCACGGCCTGGGGCACCGCCACTGGACGCCCTGCAACCGGGTCGATCAGCATCACGTTGAGCCGGGCCGTCGCCACGGGGCGGCCGCCTTCAGCATGGCAGACACGGTGGTAAACGGTAATCGCGCGTCCGGTGGGCATCTGGATTGCCGTCTCCACCACCAGGGCATCGGGCCAGCGGGCCTCGGATTGGTACTGCACGGCGAGATCCGCCACCACGCTAGGATAGCCGCCCATGTCCCACTCGGTGAGCCCCAGGGCACCGAAAGCCTGGATGCGTGCCTCATGGAGCAACGACACCAGGGTGTCGTGCCCCAGGTGGCGGCCGTAGTTCATATCGGTGACACGCACCGTCAGCGGATGGCGGTGCACGATGTCCGCCTCGGGAAACTCGAGCCTGACGCGCTCCATGCTCGCCTCCTTATAGTTGTCTTGTACTGAATCGAGAAGGATGGTCCCGCTGGGGATCGTGGCAGCTCAGCGCTCGCCGCGTTCTCGAGCAATGGCCCGGTAGGCGATGTCGCGGCGGCACAGCACGCCCTCCCAGTGAATGGCGTCGACGCCTCTATAGGCCTGCTCGGTCGCGGCCGAGACGCCCTCGCCCAGGGCAGTGACACAGAGAACGCGCCCGCCGGCAGTGACCAGCTGGCCGTCCTGATCGGCAGTGCCGGCATGGAATACCTTGCAGCCGGTGGCCTCGGCGGCCTCGATGCCCTCGATGGGGTCATGCTTGCGATAGCTGCCGGGGTAGCCGCCTGCGGCCAGCACCACGCCCACCGCGGCGCGAGGATCCCAGTCGCAGGTCTTTCCAGCCAGCTTGCCGGTGGCGCCGGCCAGGCAGAGTTCGGCGAGGTCGGACGCAAGGCGCAGCATGATCGGCTGAGTCTCGGGATCGCCGAAGCGGCAGTTGTACTCGATCACCCTGGGGTTGCCCTCGGCATCGATCATCAGGCCGGCATAGAGGAAGCCGGTGTAGGGATGACCCTCCTCGGCCATGCCGCGCACCGTGGGCAGGATGACCCGATCCATGATCCGGTCATGCACTTCATCGGTGACCACCGGTGCCGGGGAGTAGGCGCCCATGCCGCCGGTATTGGGGCCGGTATCACCCTCGCCCACCCGCTTGTGATCCTGGCTGGTGGCCATGGGTAGCACGGTCTCGCCGTCCACCATGACGATGAAGCTGGCCTCCTCGCCGTCGAGGAATTCCTCGATGACCACCCGAGCGCCGGCATCGCCGAAGGCGTTAGCCTCGAGCATGTCCCGCACCGCTGCCTCGGCCTCGTCGAGGGTCATGGCAACGATGACCCCCTTGCCGGCGGCCAGGCCGTCGGCCTTGACGACGATGGGGGCACCCTTGTCGGAGAGATACCCGAGCGCCGGCGCGACCTCGGTGAAGGTCCGATAGTCTGCGCTGGGGATAGCGTGGCGGGCCAGAAAGTCCTTGGTGAAGGACTTGGAGCCCTCCAGCTGCGCGGCACCGGCGGCGGGACCGAAAATCGCCAGCCCCGCATCGCGGAAGCGATCGACCACGCCGGCCACCAGCGGCGCCTCGGGTCCAACGATGGTCAGGTCAACACCCTCGTCGCCGGCGAAGGCCACCAGGCCATCGAGGTCATCCACCGCGATGTCGACATTGGCCATGCCCGGCTCCCGGGCGGTTCCGGCATTGCCGGGCGCCACCAGGACAGACGTCACCAGGGGTGACTGAGCCACCTTCCAGGCCAGGGCATGTTCGCGGCCACCGCCGCCGATGATCAACACCTTCATCCGTTACACCTTGTTCTGCAAACCGAAGTCTTCCCCGATACCCGATGGCGATCTCCCGCCGGGCCACGGGAAAAGTCGCGGCATTATGTCAGAAAGTGCCGACGCCCGCCCCATCTCTGCCGGTCACTTCACGACTTCTCGTCGTCGTCCTGGGTGCCGGCCTGGCCGATGGTCTTCTGCCAGAACTTCATGTTCTCCTCGGTCAGCTCGCGCATCAGCTCTATTGGGGTATGGCGCATGGCCTGCTGCCACTGGTCCTTCACGCGCTTCTGCTGCTCCAGCATAAGCTGGGTGCCCTGTTCCAGATAGCGCGCCAGCGGCAGCGGCTGGGTCATGTCGTAGACGCGGATGAACTGCGCCAGCAGATCGTTGGAGAACACTTCCGAATCACCGTCGGCCTGCTCCTGCTCGATGATGATCGACAGCAGGATTGTGCGCGTCAGATCCTCGCCGCTCTTGGCGTCCTCGACCCGAAACGGCACTTCGTCGAGAATCAGCTTGCGCAGATCCTCTAGCGTCACATAGCGGCTCTGTTCGGTATCATAGAGCCTGCGGTTGGCATACTTGCGAATCACGCGCACGGCGCTGCTCCTCGGTCAATGTGGGGGCAACTGCTCCCATGCGACCATTGTGCACCGCGACACCATCCATGCAAGGCCATGCACGACATTACCGCTAACGCGAGGCTCCGATGAACCTGATCCTGCTTGCTCCGGAGGATATCGAGAACCACCGCCTGGCCCGGGTAACCGACCCGCGCCGGCTGCGCCACCTGCGCGAGGTGCATCGTGCCGCCTCCGGTGACCGCCTCACCCTTGGCGTCATGGGTGGCGGCATCGGTCAGGGGGAGTTGCTCACTCTGAATGACCGGGAGGCCACCTTTGCCCTGGAGGGACTCGACCAATCGCCGCCGCCAGCCCTACCGGTGCATCTGGTGCTGGCCCTGCCGCGCCCGCGCATGCTGGCGAGAAGCCTGGAGCATGTCACCGCCCTGGGCGTGAAGTCGATCACTCTGCTGCACACCCGCCGGGTGGAGAAGAGCTACTGGCAATCGCCCGAACTCGCCGCGGAGAAGATCCATCAGCACCTGGTGCTGGGGCTGGAGCAGGCTCGTGACACTCTGCTGCCGACGGTCACCCTGGAGAAGGGCTTCCGCCCCTTCGTGGAGGATCGCCTGCCTGGCCTGCTCAAGCAGCGGCGAGGCCTGCTGGCCCATCCGGGCATGGCCACTGCCTGCCCTCGAGGGATAGAAACTCCCACCCTGCTCCTGGTGGGGCCTGAGGGAGGATTCATTCCGTGGGAGGTGGAAAAATTGCTCGAGGCCGGCTGCGAGGGGATCCATCTGGGGCCCCGAATCCTGCGGGTAGAGACCGCGGTCACCGCTCTGCTGGCACGTCTGTTCTAATGCCGGGAGCACATCGACGACTTAGCCGTCGTGGCCCTTTTCCGATTCGCCCGGCTCATGCTCGCGAAGCCGCGATTCCTCGTTGCAATTCGGGCGCTGCAGGAATGTCTCGCGCACATCCAGCAGCCCCAGGTGAGCGAGAGTGCGCCGTCCCAGCAGCAGCGGATAGTTCATCTCCTCGCGATCGCGCAGGCTGAACTGCTCCTCATAAATGGTATCGCCCAGGCAGACCTTCATCAGTACCACCGGACGCTCATCGCTGCCTCCGGCGCCGCGCACGCGCAAATCGCGATAGAGCGGCAGCTCGAGATCCTCGGAAAAGACCTCGCCGCTGGCGGTATCCTCCAGCTTGAGACGAAAGCGCACCCACTCCTCGTCCTCACGCTCGAACGTCTCGATATTACGGGCATCCAGCGACGATGTCAGGGCACCGCTGTCCAGCTTTGCCTTGACCGCCACCCCCCATGGCTCGATGGTGGCGCGCT
Source organism: Halomonas tibetensis (assembly GCF_042643535.1). NCBI lineage: Bacteria > Pseudomonadati > Pseudomonadota > Gammaproteobacteria > Oceanospirillales > Halomonadaceae > Halomonas > Halomonas tibetensis. Next base: position 301,120 of record NZ_JBHRSQ010000007.1, on the reverse strand, counting down.
CCACCCAGCCGAACACCTTGTCGGCCAGCGCTGCGGGAGCCGCGCCGAGCATCAGGAACCCCGCCACCAGCATCAGCGTATTAGCCACTCGTTTCATTGGCTTACTCCCTAACAGAAAACCGGGGCATCAAGACATCATCGGGTCAGACGTTCCAGCAGGCTCAGCGTAGCGAAGCCGTCCGGCGCCGTACCGATAGTGCGCTGGTAGGCACGCAGGCCGCGCCGGGTGTTGGGGCCCATGATGCCATCAGGGGTGCCCACCTCGAAGCCGCGGGCGTTGAGCGATCGCTGCATCTCTCGAACCTGGGCACGGCTAAGCGGCTGCTCGTCTCGAGGCCAGCCGGCCAGGATGCCGCCACGACCGGCAATTTCGTTGGCCAGAGTACCCACCGCCAGGGCATAGCTGGTGGCATTGTTGTAGCGCAGGATCGACCGATAGTTGGGGCCTACCAGAAAAGAGGGACCACGAGCACCCGCCGGCACGATCACCGAGGCGGCGTCGAACGCTGGCAAACTGCCGCCAGCGATCGGCCGCACGCCAAGCTCTGCCCACTCCCGGGCACTGCGACGGGTGGCAAGCTCTGCCTGGGCATAATCGAAGCCGTCGGGGATCGCGACCTCTACTCCCCATGGCTCGCCGGCTCGCCAGTTAGCCCGGGCCAGGTAGTTGGCGGTGGAGGCCATGACGTCGGGAATGCTGCCCCAGATGTCACGGCGACCGTCGCCATCGCCGTCGACAGCGTAGGCCTCGAAGCTCGACGGAATGAACTGGGTATGGCCCATGGCGCCGGCCCAGGAGCCGATCATGCGCTGTGGGGCGATATCGCCCTTCTCGATGATGCGCAGGGCAGCGAGCAGCTCACCCCGGGCGAAGTCGCGGCGGCGACCGTCATAGGCCAGGGTCGCCAGCGACTCCAGGGTGGAAAAGCTGCCGAAATTGCCGCCGTAGTTGCTCTCGATGCCCCAGATCGCCACGATGACTTCAGCGGGTACCCCATAGCGGTCCTGCATGCGGCGTGCGGTATCGCGGTGCTCAGCCAGCTTGTCTCGGCCCTGGGTCACTCGCTGAGTTGAGACAGCGCTATCCAGGTACTGCCAGATGGGACGCACGAACTCCGGCTGGGAGCGGTCGAGCTCGATCACACGTGGGAGATAGCGGACGCCATCCAGGGCGCCGGCCAGGGTCGCCTCGGAAATGCCTTCTCGGCGAGCCTCCCGGCGGAACTGGGCCAACCAGCCGTCGAAGTCGGCGGGAGATGCAGGTACGGCCGTAGCAGCGATTGTGCCTGACTGCGCGGACGCCGCCGTCTGGCTAGATTCGGGGGATGGCTCATCCGCCGCATTGGCTTGTCGAGCCGGGCCACTCTGACAGCCAGCCGTCAGGCCCAGCAGCAGGCCCAGGATTAGGGTCCGTTTCATCACGCTTGCGCTCTCCATGGCAGGGTCAGGGGCGATCATCGCCCAGAATCGGCGACGCCACCAGCCCCATCTACCCGTAAGCGAGTCGCCAGATCACCAGCCCGTGGCAGACCACCACCACCGCCGTCAGCACGTTACGCAGTGACTGGTACCAGACGGGCAGCAGTTCACGGCTCATCTTTCCGCACTCGTGAAGGCGCACCAGCAGGAAGCCGGCAATCAGCACCCAAGCCCCGATGACCGGATGCAGCAGCAGTGCCGGCCAGGCGATCAGACTGGGGACCATGCTCAGGGCCAGTCGAGACCGGAATCCCCCGCTGTCGTCGGACTCCAGGGACATTGCAACGCCCCACTGCACTCCGCCCAGAAACGAGAGAATCACGGCGCTGTAATAGAGAAAAGCTGGAACGGCGATGACTTGCCAGGCCATCGGCGCCAGCCAGGATGCACTCGACAGCGCCAGAAACGGAATCAGACCGGCGAGACCGAGGCCCCATGGCAGTCGAGGAAAGCAGGCGGCAGTCATGACGTCTCCTGATCGGGTTCGGAAAAGAGCGAAAGCTGGGGAGACGGAGGAGGCACTAGGCGCCGGGGCCGAGTGCCACGGCGGCTGGAGAGTCGATCGAGTAGCACGTCGCTGTCCCGACGCGCCTCCGGGGTTTGCCGGGCGTCATGAATGATACGTTTCCAACGCCGCGATTCCGCCTCGAAGTCATGCACTGGCAGCGGATAATCCCGCCCCGGAACGAACCCCAACTCGGCGCGCTCGGCGGTCGGCAGTGCCCAGGGGCGCTGGCGCCAGGCCTCGGGCAGACCGGCCAGCGCGGGGAGCCACCGCATCACGAAGCGCCCCTGGGGATCACGCTCATCGGCCTGCTTGAGCGGATTGTAAACGCGCAGGGCGTTGGTTCCGGTGAGCCCCGCCTGCATCTGCACCTGAGGGTAGTGGATGCCGGGCTCGTAGTCGACGAAGAGCCGAGCCAAATGCAGAGCCGGCTCCCGCCAGGGGAGCCCCAGTCCGAAGGTGGCAAAGGAAACCAGCATTGCCCGCATGCGAAAGTTGAGCCAACCGGTTTCGCGCAGCGCTACCATGCCAGCATCGACCAGAGGCACGCCGGTACGACCTTCGCACCAGGCAGCCAGCCTTCCAGGGTGCGGGTGCTCCCGAAGGCCTTTCAGGGCGGGGTGCATCGTTTGATGCTCGAGGTCGGGCTGGCTTTCCAACTTCTGGATAAAGTGGCAGTGCCAATGCAGCCGGGATTCCAGCGCCGCAAGCGCCCTGCCCCACTCGGCCTCGCCACGGCGCTCGGATCGCGCCAGGCGCAATTCCTTTACCACCTCGCGCAGCGACAGGGTGCCCCAGGCCAGGTGGGGGGACAGCCGGGAGCTGGCGTTTCGAGCCCGCTCGGGACTGCCAATATCACGATGAAAGCGCTCACCGCGGCCGGCCAGAAAGGAGCGCCAAGTGGCCAGGCCTGCGCGCCGGCCGCCAGACTGACGGCCAGGACAGGCCTCGCGGCCGACTCCCAGTGCACGCCACCTCCACTGCTCACGCGGTAGGCAGGGCAAGCCTTTCCAGCCGGCGGGTGGCGATGCCGGCGATGGCGACGCGAGGGGCGCCTCGACCAGCGCTTCCCATTGCCCTACCCAGCCGCGACGTTGTCCGAGGCCGCGAACCACGCCCTGCTGCCGACACTGGTGCCAGGACACGCGATGTTTGCGACACCAAGCAGACACGCGTCGGTCCCGGGCGAAGGTCCAGGCATTACCGGTTTCCTGGTGGGAGTACAAAGTGATCGGACCCAAGCACGCGATAACCCTCGAGAGCACGTTAGAGATGTCCCCCTCCACGACGCAAAGCGGAAGACCCAGCGACATCAGGTCGTCTGACAGCTCATCCAGGCTCTCGGCGATGAAGTCCCAGTGTCGCTGGGCGCTGTCGGGCTCCCCCCACAGTCCCGGTTCGATCACGTAGAGCGGCAGAACCTCGCCCGCCGCGCAGGCCTTCACCAGCGGCGAGTGGTCGTGGGTGCGCAGGTCGCGCTTGAACCAGACCACCTGGACCGGCGGATTAGGCACCCTGGACACCCGGTGGAATCAGGGAGGACTGACCGGCCTCCGGGACAACCTGTGGCACGGTCAGGGGCGGAGAGAAGTGTTCGGGGGCCACCGACCAGGGCCGATGGCGAGCGCTCCCGGCGGGCAACTTGGCGATGTCAGGTAGCCAGTGCGCCACGTAGGCCCCATCGGGGTCGTAGCGCTCGGCCTGCCAGAGGACATCGAAGCGATGCCCTCGCGGGTCACGGCCGACGCCGGCCACGTAGCGCCAGTTGCCCCAGTTGCTGGCCGCGTCGTAATCGAGCAGCGCATGCTCGAACCAGGCCGCCCCCATGCGCCAGTCACCCCCCAGTTCATGCACCAGATAGCTCGCCACGTTCTGGCGTGCCCGGTTGGAGAGCCAGCCGGTAACGGCGAGCTCCCCCATGGCCGCGTCGATGAAGGGCAGGCCGGTGCGGCCCTCGCACCAGGCCCGGAAGGGCTCATCGGCTTGGGGAAGCCGGCGCACGCCGAACAGCGACGGTCCCTCCTGACGTGCCGCCCAGTGAAAATAATCGCGCCACAGCAGCTCGAAGATGACCCAGTAGCTCGATTCGTTGGCGCCGTGCTGAGCTTCCCAGGCGCGCACCGCATCATGCACCTGGCGTGCCGACATGCAGCCGTGGGCCAGCCAGGGTGAGAATCGTGTGGAGAAATCGGCACCGAGCAGGCCGTTGCGGGTCTTCTTGTAGCGGGAGACGGCGCCGCTCTGCCAGAGGTAGTGGTCGAGGCGTGCAAGACCCTCCGCCTCGCCGCCGGCAAAGTGTAGACCGGCGCGACCATCGCACGTCCAGGTAGCCGCCCTGCTGCACACCTTGACCAGCGCCGGAAAGCCTCGCGGCGCCGCATCGGGCCAGGGCGGCAGGGTCACCGGTGCCGGGGCGGCGTCGGGTACTGTTCCGGTACGTTCCACCTTGCGCCGAAAGGCCGAGAAGCCAACCGGCAGGGCACTCACCGGCATCGGCAGGCAGGCCTCGTTGAACAGCAGCCCACCGTCGGACTGCCAAAGCGCGACGCCCTCTCCCAACCGTTCTTCCAACCGCGCCGTGGCCTGGGTCTCGTCCCAGCCCGCCTCGCGACGCACCCGCACCTGGCGGGCCCCGTGGTGGGCGGCCAGCTCGGCCACTTCCGTCTCCGGATCACCAACGCGAACCAGCAGGTCACTGCCGCGTTTGAGCAATTCACCGCGCAGGGCAATCAGGCTCTCCCACAGAAAGCGCAGCCGGGCAGGACCGATCCGCGGGACATCGAGCCCTTGCAGCGGCGTCAGCCAGGAGCGATCGAGCACATAGACGCACATCAAGTGCTCTGGCGGCGTCTCGAACTGAAAAAGCGGGTTGTCTGCCAGGCGCAGATCGTGGCGCAGCCAGATGAGTGTCAGGCTCATGGAGTAACTCCTGGGCGACGCGCCTCGCGCCGACAGCGCTCACTGCAGTAGCGCACCTCTTCCCAGCAGCGCGCCCACTTGCGGCGCCAGGCAAAGGGTCGTTGGCAGTGGCCGCAGGGCTTGCTGGGCAGGTGTAGTTTGCAATGCACGGTAGAAGCCTATCATCATGGACAGGACTTCATTATCGTACAATAAGTGTATAACTTAAAGCCCTGGCCCTTTTCCGGGCCCATGACGGCAGAAGGCCGCCCCAGGGGCGGCCTTCAGTAACAGGGCGATGCGATGCTTCAGGAGGGGTCGGTCTGCTTCGGCTCGCGCCTTGCATTGGCCTCGGTTTCACGGCCGCTCTTGAGTTCATGGGTCAGCGGGTCGTAGTTGGGTCGCAGTTCGTCCTTGACCGTGCCGCTCCATAGTTTGGAGCCGACGAAATAGCCGGCCCGGCCGATCACATGTGCCGCCACCGGCGCGGTCATCAGGATGAACACGATGATGGCGAAGGCGCGCGCCGCTACCCCCACCTCGGCGAAATGCATCGCCACCGCCAGCATGATCAGGATCACCCCCAGGGCCGCGGCCTTGGTGGTGGCATGCATGCGGGTCAGCAGGTCGGGCAGGCGCAGGATCCCCAGCGAGGCCAGCAGCATCAGCAGCGCGCCGCCGATGATTAAGGTTCCCTTGATAAACTCAATCATCGCGCGGTCCTCCCCGTTCCAGGAAACGGGCGAAACCGATGGCGGCCAGAAAGCCCATCAGGGCGATGACGATGGCGGCATCGATAAAGCTCGAGACGTCGGACTGGATGGCGTAGACACCCACCAGACCCACGATGATGCTGGCAAACAGCTCGAGGGCCACCACCCGGTCTGGCAGGCTCGGCCCGCGCACCACGCGCACGAAACACAGGATCAGGGCCAGGCTCATGATGACCTGACTGATCAGGATCACGATATCCATGTCGGCACCTCGCGGCCAGTCTCAGCGAAACAGTTCCAGGGCACGGTATTCCATTTCCTTGAGGTTGCGGCGCAGCTCCTCCTCATCGTCGAGGAACATGGCGTGGATGTAGAGCACCTTGCGGTCGTCGGAAACGTCCAGGCTCAGGGTGCCGGGGGTCAGGGAGATCAGGTTGGCCACCATGGTGATCTCCAGCTCGGTGCGGGCCTCCAGTGGCATGGCGATCACGCCGGGCTTCATATGCCAGGGCGGGGTCAGGATATCGAAGCCCACCTTGAGGTTGGCCATCAGCAGCTCCTTGATGAAGAAGCCGATGAAACCCAGGATTCTCGGAATTCGCGCCGGATAGCCCTTGAGGGATTCCACCTGAGGCTCGATCAGCAGCAGGGCGATGTAGCCGAATACCAGCCCCACTACCAGGTTGAGTCCGGTGAAATCCCCGCTCAGCACCACCCAGGCGAGGGCCAGCAGAAGGTTCCAGATGGCGCCGGTCATGGGCTCACCTCCTCGGATGCCGGCGTCTCGATGAGGGCCTCGATGATATCCACGTTATCGCCGAGCACAGCATCGATGTAGCCCTGCGGGTTCAACAGCTGCTCGCCGATGGTATTCATCAAGCCCATCAGCGGTTCGGCAAAGATGCCGATCAGCAGCGACATCGCGGCCAGCACCCCCACCGGCATGGTCATCAGCCACAGGTTGGGCTTGACCATGCGGCCGTCGTCGCCCACCACGGTCTCGCGTTCGGGCACCAGATTATCCTCCGGCAGCGACTTCCAGAATACCTCGTTCCAGATCTTGACCATGGAGTAGAGGGTCATGAAGCCAACCGCCAGGGCGATGCCGGTAACCACATAGGCCTCGGCCTCGATGCCGGCGCGCACGATCACGAACTTGGCGAAGAAGCCGGACAGCGGCGGGATCCCGGCCAGCGAGAAGGCGGAGAGGAAGAAGGCCACGGCCAGCCAGGGGCGCTCCTTGTAGAGGCCGCCCATCTTCTTGAGCTGATAGGTGCCCTGCAGACGCCGGGTGATGCCGCTGATCAGGAACAGGTTGGTCTTGACCACGATGTTGTGCATGATCGCGAAAACGCCGCCGGCGATCGCCAGCGGCGTATAGAGTGCCAGGCCGAGGATCATATAACCGATCTGACTGACGATATGAAACGACAGGATGCGACGGAACTCGTACTGGGCCGCCGCGCCCAGCACCCCGGTCACCATGGTCAGGGCGGCCCCCCAGATCAGCAGATCCTGAGTGTAGTCCATGGTCTCGTCGAACATCAGGGTGAAGACCCGGAACAGCGAATAGACCCCCACCTTGGTGAGCAGGCCGGCGAACAGTGCCGACACTGCCACCGGCGGCGTGTGATAGGAGGCCGGCAGCCAGAAGAACAGCGGAAAGGCCGCCGCCTTGATGCCGAAGGCCACCATGAACATCACCGCCAGCACCTCCACCATGCCCTGATGTTCCGCCTCGTGGAGGCGCAGGGCGATGTCGGCCATGTTGAGGGTACCCACCATGCCATAGAGCAGGCCGATGGCGGTGAGGAAGATCACCGAGGCCAGCAGGTTGAGGGTGACATACTTGATGGCCCCCTCCATCTGCGCCTTCTCGCCGCCGAGGATCAGCAGCGCGAAGCTGGCCACCAGCATCACCTCGAACCACACGTAGAGGTTGAAGATGTCCCCAGTGAGGAAGGCGCCGGAGACCCCGGCCAGCAGCAGGTGCATCAGCGGGTAGTAGCCGAACTTTTCGTGATCCGGCCCGGTGGAGGCCAGCGAGTAGATGGCGAGGGCCATGCCGATCAGTCCGGTGAGCACGATCATCACCGCGCTGAGCATGTCGGCCACCAGGGTGATGCCGTAGGGGGCCTCCCAGCCGCCCATCTGGATGGTCACGTAGCCTTCCTGATACACCGAGATAAACAGCCACAGCGCTACCGCCAGCAGCGCCAGGTTGCCGGCCACGGCAGTGAAGCGCTGCATGGGGCGCGAACGCCAGAACAGCAGCGAGATGGCACCCGACAGCAGCGGCAGGAGGACGGGAAGTGCGACTTCAGGCCTCACGTATCGGTATCCTTCATCTTGTCCAGGTCATCGGCCTTGACGATCTCGTAGGCCCGGCGAATCAGCACCACGGCGAAGGCCAGCACGCCGAAGGCAATCACGATGGCGGTCAGCACCACCGCCTGGGGCAAGGGGTCGGCCACTACTCCCTCCGGCGCCAGCATGCCCTCGGGAATGAGCGGCGGCGCGCCGCGGGTCATCCCCGCCGAGGTGAAGATCAGCAGGTTGGCAGCATTGGTCAGCAGCATCAATCCGATCACCAGCTTGACGATGGAGCGGCGCAGCATCAGGAAGATCGCGGCGGCATACATGAAGCCAATGGCGACGGCCATCAAGGGTTCCATGAGGCATCTCCTGTCAGGTGGGCGGCGTTCTCAGGGCTCATCCTTGTCCACCTCCATCAGCGTCATCACCATGGTAAGCACCGAGCCCAGCACGGCCAGGTAGACGCCGATATCGAAGATCAGCGGCGTCGAGGCCTTGAAGTCGATACCGGGGATGGTCCACCACTGGGCCGTGAGAAAGGCTTCGCCCATGAACCAGGCCGGCACGACCGAGATCATGCCCAGCAGCAGCCCCATCCCGATAAGGTCTCGGGGATCGAGCATGCGCAGCACCTCCTTGGTGGCACTGACCCCGAAGGCAAACAGATAGAGGGTGAAGGCGCCAGCCGCGACCAGGCCGGCGATGAAGCCGCCGCCGGGCTCATCGTGACCGCGCAGCAGCAGGAAGATGGAGAACAGCAGCTGCAGCGGCATCAACAGCCGGGCCGCCGTGTTGAGGATGATGGTGCCGGACTTAACCATCGGCGTTCTCCTTGGCCGGGGCGTTCTTCTTCGGCTTCTCCGGGGCGCGCAGCTTGAGCATGGCGAAGACCCCGATGGCGGCCAGGGCCAGCACGAATATCTCACCCAGGGTGTCCAGCGCTCGGTAGTCCACCAGAATCACGTTGACGATGTTGCGCCCATGGGCCAGCGGCGCGCTGTTGGCAATCATGTAGTCGGAGATCGGCACGAACTGGTCGATACTCCAGGAGGTGAGAATCAGCAGGGTGATCAGCCCACCCAGGCTACCGGCCACCGCCACGTCGCGCACACGCTCCAGGGGAGTGGAGAGGCTCGAGAAGCGCGGCAGTCGAAACAGCACCAGCACCAGCAGGATCACCGTCAGGGTCTCCACCAGCAACTGGGTGATGCCCAGATCGGGCGCGCTGAACAGAATAAAGAGCAGCGCGATGGAGAAGCCCATGATGCCCACCGACACCACGGCACCGAGCCGCGAGCGGGAGATGGTGGCAAACAGGGCACCCATCACCATGGTGCCGACCACGACGACCTCGTGGAACTGGACATCCAGAGCAATATGGAACTGGGGCGCGTGGCGCAGCAGCAGCGAATTGCCGATCAGGGCGATCAGGGTAAGGATCATCACCAGGATGTAGTTTCGCATATATCCATTCTGCAGCACCCGGGTCTGCCACTCGGAGACCACCACCACGCCGTCCATCAGGGCATCGTAGCCGGCTTCCGGGCCGCGGGAGAGCAGCGGGTCGAGACGTGCCAACCGCGCCCGGACGCGATCCCAGCGCTTGAACAGCAGATAACCCAGCGCCAGGCTGACCAGCGACATAAGCAGCGGCAAGTTGATGCCGTGCCACAGCGACAGCTTGACCTCAACCGGCGTACCGGCCACCGCCGAGGCCGCCGCGGTCAAGAGCCCGGTCCCTGCCAGCACCGGCAGCAGCCCCAGAACCAGTGAGAGCGCGGCCAGCACCGCCGGCCCCAGGAGCATGGAAGCCGGCGCCTCGTGGGCCACCCGGGGGGTCTGCCGACGCTGCCCGAAGAAGGGTCGCAGCGCCACGATTGCCGCCACGGCGATGGTCAGGATCGCCGCACTGAAGGCCAGCAGGAGGACCAGCCATCCCCAGGCGCTTGCCTCGAGCACCGACTCGAACATCAGTTCCTTGCCGATGAAGCCGAACAGCGGTGGTACCCCCGCCAGTGACAGGGCCGCCACCATGGCCACCACCGCGGTGATCGGCATCAGCGGGCGCAACCCCCCCATGGCGGTGACGTCCTTGGTGCCGGTCTCATGGTCGAGAATGCCGGCCACCATGAACAGTGAGCCCTTGTAGAGGGAGTGGGCCAGCAGGAAAGTGACGAAGGCGATCAACGCCCCCTCGGTTCCGATGCCCAGCAGCATGGTCAGGGTGCCCAGCGCCATGATCGTGGAGTAGGCCAGCAGTTTCTTGATGTTGGTGTGGCGAATGGCCAGGAAGGCGCCGGTGAACATCGTCAGCGCCCCCACCACCGAGAGCGTCACCGTCCACATCTCGGTACCGCCCAGGCTCGGCTGCAATCGCGCCAACAGGTAGATACCCGCCTTGACCATGGTGGCCGAGTGAAGGTAGGCGGAGACCGGCGTGGGTGCCGCCATGGCGTTGGGTAGCCAGAAGTGGAAAGGGAACTGCGCCGACTTGGTGAATGCGCCGAGGAGCAGGCAGATCAGCAGCGGTGTGTAGAGGTCGTGCTCGCGCAGCACATCACCCATGGCATTGAGTTCGCGCAGCGACCAGCTATCCCCGGCCACACCCAGCATCGCCAGCCCCGCCATCAACGCCAACCCCCCCGCCACGGTGACGAAGAGCCCCTGGCGGGCCGATTTACGAGCCTCGAGATCGGTGTGATTGAAGCCGATCAGCAGGTAGGAGGTGATGCTGGTCAACTCCCAGAACACGAACAGGGTGAACAGTCCGTCGGCCAGCACCAGCCCCAGCATGGAGACCATGAAGGCCAGTATCGCCAGGTGAAAGCGCATGAGGTCCGGGTGCCCCTTCAGATAGCCCCCGGCATAGATGAGCACCAGGGTGCCGATCCCCGTAACCAGCAGGGCAAACAGCAGCGATAGCCCGTCGACCACGAAGGTCAGGCTCATGCCCAGGGAAGGCACCCACTCCATGGCGAGGACCAGGGTCTCGCCCGCCATCACCGCCGGCAGCTGACTCAGGAACCACAGCGCCAGCGCCGCCGGGTAAGCGGCGAACACGAAGCTGGCACGATCACCAAACCAGCGATGGAAAAGGGGCGCGAAGGCGGCCAGCACGAACCCCGACAGCACGGCTAATTGCATCACACGACGTTCTCCTGATCTTGATCAGCCGCCCAGCGGTGGGGACGGAGCATGCACGAGCATTCGCCTAATGGATGACGCAGCGCAGCACCCAGCAGCCTTTATAACAATAGTGAAAGCCTATAGACTCACGCCGGCGAGTGGCAAGTAAGGGCGTGACCACACCTTAAACGAAAGGCGGCGTTTTATCATTAGTGAATGATTATCCTGTCGTTTTCGGCGCAACCCTTTGTCGCGCGCCAACGCTTCGACGACGCTGCATCCGTCGATGAAAGACGAGCCAGGCGGTGACGTGCTGCCTGGGCCCCAGCGCACCCCTTTTCCTTCGGTGCCCGGCCTGGCCAACTGCGTCCCCCCGCCATTGCGTGGACGAGCTGACCGATGGCACTTCTGTGGATACCCCTCCTCACCCTACTCGGTGCCCTGGTGCCGGTATTCACATCTCGCTATGGCCGCCGCGCCTGCACCCTTGCCACCCTGATCGCTCCACTGCTCGCGCTGGGCCTGGTGCTGCTCCACGGGCCGGCGGTGATGGACGGTGAAATTGCCCGCTTCTCGCTGACCTGGATGCCACTGCTGGGTCTCGATCTCGCGCTTCGCATCGATGGGCTGACGATGCTGTTTGCCCTGCTGATCCTCGGCATCGGCAGCCTGATCCTTTATTACGCCGGCCACTATCTGAGTGCCGATGAGGATGACGGCCGCTTCCTTTCCTACATGATGCTGTTCATGACCGCCATGATCGGCATCGCCATGGCCGACAACCTGCTTCTGCTGTGGCTGTTCTGGGAGCTGACCAGCATTACCTCATTCCTGCTGATCGGGTTCTGGGGCCACCGCAGCGATGCCCGGCGCGGGGCGCGCATGGCGTTGGCGGTGACCGGCGCCGGCGGCCTGGCGCTGCTGGCAGGCCTGCTGCTGATCGGCCAGACGGTGGGCAGCTTCGACATGAGCGAGGTGCTGGCCGCCGGCGACCTTATCCGCGCCTCGGATCACTACTCGTTGATCCTGGCCCTGGTGCTGTTCGGCGCCTTCACCAAATCCGCCCAGTTCCCCTTTCATTTCTGGCTGCCCCATGCCATGGCCGCTCCCACCCCGGTATCGGCCTTCCTGCACTCGGCCACCATGGTCAAGGCCGGCGTCTTCCTCATGGCGAGATTCACCCCGGCGCTGGGCGATAGCCAACTGTGGGCGGTATCCCTCTCCCTGGTGGGCCTCGCCACCATGCTCTATGCCGCCTGGTTTGCCTTGCTGGAGCGCGATCTCAAGGGCATCCTGGCCTTCTCGACGATAAGCCACCTGGGCCTGATCACTCTGCTGCTGGGTCTGGGCAGCCCGCTGGCCATCGTCGCCGCGGTGTTTCATATCCTCAACCATGCCACCTTCAAGGCGGCGCTCTTCATGAGCGTGGGCATCATCGACCACGAGACCGGCACCCGTGACATCGACCGCCTGGGCGCCCTGTGGTCGATGATGCCGCTTACCGGCACCATGACGATCCTGGCCGGTGCCGCCATGGCCGGCTTCCCGCCCTTCAACGGCTTCCTCTCCAAGGAGATGCTCTTCGAGCAGAGCCTGCTCAACAACGTGCTGGGGGCGTTGAGCGCCCTGATCCCCCTGCTGGTGATGCTGGCGGCCACCCTCTCTGTGGCCTACTCGCTGCGACTCATCTGGAGCCTGTTCTTCGCGGCACCCAAGCTGACCCGTGAGCAGAAGGCCCAGCCGCCGCTCGAGGTGCACGATCCGGCCCGCGGGATGCTGGCACCCGGGCTGTTCCTGGCCGTCATGAGCCTGGCGGTGGGCCTGTTCCCCATGATCCTGGCCGCGCCCCTGGTCAACGCCGCCAGTCTCGCCGTACAGGGGGACACCACGCCGCTGATCGCCCTGTCGCTGTGGCACGGCCTCAACCTTCCGCTGGCCATGAGTCTGGTAGCGGTAGCTGCCGGGGTACTGGTGCTGCGCCAGCACAAGCGGCTGGCCGACATCGCCGCGCTGTTTCCGGCTCGGGATGCCGGACGAATCTTCGAGGCCGCCGTACTGCGGGTGGTCAAGGCGGCCCTGTGGCTCACCCAGCGCCTGGAAAATGGCTCCCTGCAGCGCTACCAGGCGCTGCTCCTGCTGTGCGCCCTGGTCATGGTGGCGGTGGGGCTGGCCAACCTGGATGCCCTGACCGGCCCGCTGGGTCTCCAGCCGGTGGATGCGATGCTGGTGCTGGGGGCGGCGCTGATGGTGTTCGGCGCCATCGGCAGCGCCCTGAGCCACCGCTGGCGGCTGGTCTCGCTGCTGATGCTCTCGGTGGTAGGCCTCACCGTCTCGCTCACCTTCGTGCGCTTCTCCGCCCCCGACCTGGCGCTGACCCAGCTCTCGGTGGAGGTGGTGTCGATGATCCTGTTCATCCTGGCGCTGTTCTTCCTGCCCCAGCGCCCGCCGCTGCTGGTTTCGGGTCGACGCATCCTGCGCGACCTGCTGCTTGCCGTGTCGCTGGGCCTGGTGGTGGCAATGCTCAACTATGCGCTGCTGACCCGTGAAACCATCTCCATTGCCGACTACTTCCTGCGCGAGGCACTTCCCGGAGGCGGCGGCACCAATGTGGTCAACGTCATCCTGGTGGACTTCCGCGGCTTCGACACCCTTGGCGAGATCACCGTATTGACCCTGGCGGGCCTGGCCACCTTCAAGCTGCTCAACCGCATGAAGCTGTTCATGCCGGCGGGCAACGTCGAAGGCGTCCGCTGGTCGCGGCACCGCCACCCGATGATCCTCGCCGTGGTGGCCCAGATTCTGCTGCCCCTGGCACTGCTGGTCTCTGTCTACATCTTCCTGCGCGGCCACAACCAGCCCGGCGGCGGCTTCATTGCCGGCCTGATCACCGCGGTGGCACTGATCCTCCAGTACATGGCCCGAGGCTATGACTGGACACGCGAACGTCTGCCGGTCTCATACCCGGTGGTGGCGGTCTCCGGCCTGGCCATCGCCGTGGCCACCGGGATGGCCAGCTGGCTGTTTGGCTACCCCTTCCTGACCTCTGCCTTCGGTCACTTCTACATCCCGCTGATCGGCGAGATCGAGTTGGCCTCGGCGATGCTCTTCGACCTGGGGGTCTACCTGGCCGTGGTCGGCGCCACACTGATGATCCTGATCAACCTGGGCCGGGTCACCACGATCCACCGCCCGACGCTGGAGGAACGCTGATGGAAGCCCTGTTCTCGCTTGTAGTCGGCGTGCTTACCGCCTGCGGCATCTACCTGCTGCTGCGCGGACGCACCTTCCCGGTCATCGTCGGCCTCGCCCTGCTGGGGTATGCGGTAAACCTTTTCCTCTTTTCCACCGGCGGCCTGCATACCCACGCCGCGGCGGTCATCGGCGAGTCGATCAGCCCGGCCGACCCACTGCCCCAGGCACTGGTGCTCACTGCTATCGTCATCGGCTTCGCCATGACCGCCTTCGTGGTGATCCTGGCGATTCGGGCGCGCAGCGAACTGGGCAGCGACCACGTCGACGGCCAACAGGGTGAGGCGGGAGACGCCAAATGATCCAGCACCTGGTCACCCTGCCGGTCCTGATCCCGATGATCGGCGCCGTGGTCCTGCTGCTGGTCAGCCAGGCCAGTGATTCCCGTCGTCGTCAGTTGAGCATTGCGCTGTGCGTGGCCCAGGTGCTGGTCAGCGCCTGGCTGCTCTCCCGGGCGGCCAGCGGTGAAATGCTCTTCTACGCCCTGGGCAACTGGCAGGCCCCCTTCGGCATCGTGCTGATGCTCGACCGCTTGTCCGCGCTGATGCTCACCCTGACCGCGGTCCTGGCCCTGGGCTGCGTGCTGTTCGCCTGCGCCGGCGAGGATATCAAAGGCAGCAACTTCCACGGCCTCTTCCAGCTGCAGCTGATGGGTCTCAACGGCGCCTTTCTCACCGGCGATCTGTTCAACCTCTTCGTCTTCTTCGAGATCCTGCTGCTGGCCTCCTATGCCCTGCTGATGCATGGCGGCGGCAAGGAGCGCATCGGTGCCGGGCTGCACTACGTGATCCTGAACCTGGCGGGTTCGGCGCTGTTCCTGGTGGCACTCGGCGTGCTCTACGGTGCCACCGGCACCCTCAACATGGCCGACATGGCGCGTCGGGTGGCGGTCATGGACGGCGATCAGACGGCGCTGGTGACCGCCGGCGCTCTGCTGCTGATCGTGGTATTCAGCCTCAAGGCGGCCCTGCTGCCGCTCTATTTCTGGCTGCCACGCACCTACGCTGCTGCCCCGGCACCGGTGGCCGCGCTGTTCGCGATCATGACCAAGGTCGGGCTCTACGCCATCTTGCGCGTACAGTCTCTCATCTTCGGCGACACCCCCGCCGCCGAGGCAATCACCACCTGGCTGTGGTGGTCGGGTCTGGCCACCATCGCCCTGGCCGGCGTGGGCGTGCTCGCCGCACGCGACCTGCGCAACCTGGTGGCCTATCTGGTGCTGGTCTCGGTGGGCACCCTGCTGGCCGGCAAGGCCCTGGGGTCGACCGAGGCGGTCGGCGCCCTGCTCTATTACCTGCCCCACACCACCCTGGCGTGCGGCGCCCTCTATCTGATCGCCGAGCTGATCAGCCAGCAGCGCGGCAAGGCGGGCACACGACTGGTGCGCGGCCGCCGCCTCCATCAGCGCCACCTGCTGGGCGGCATGTTCCTGGTCGCCGCGGTGGCGGTGGCCGGGCTGCCGCCACTGGCCGGCTCCCTGGGCAAGCTGTTGCTGATGCAGGCCGCCGACGGGGCCGCCCGGCTCTGGTTATGGCCGCTGCTGCTGCTGGCCGGGCTGTCCGCCCTGATCGCCATGTCCCGGGCCGGCTCGGTGTTCTTCTGGGCTAGCCACAAGGGTCAGGTGGACAGCGGCCGAGTCACGCGCCCACAGCTTGCCGGTGTGCTCTGGCTGCTGGCCAGCGCGCCGCTGCTGGTGGGCTTCGCCGGCCCGGTCAGCGATTATGCCCGGGCCACCGCCGAACAGCTGGCGGAGCCGCAGGTCGTGATCTTCCGGCTACTCGGCGAGGCGCCTGCCCTGCAGTTCGGCCGGCTCGCCACTGACGAGGGAGAGTCACCATGAAAGCCATGGGTCGCCTGCTGCCCACCCCCACCCTGTCACTGGTGTTACTGGTTGTCTGGCTGCTGCTGGTGCGCAGCATTGCCCCCGGCCAGTTGATCCTCGGTGCCTTCCTGGCGGTGGTCATTCCCCAACTCACCAAAGGCTTCTGGGATCCACTGCCCCGGGTCAGGCATCCCCTCAAGCTGGTCCGGTTCGTGCTCGTGGTGCTCTATGACATCGTCAGGGCCAACATCCAGGTCAGCCTGCTGATCCTGTCGCCAAAGCGCGAACCCCACCCTGGCTTCATCGAATATCCCCTGCAGGTCAAGGAGCCTCTGACCATTACCCTGCTGGCCAACACCGTGACCATGACCCCGGGCACCGTCTCCACCAATGTCCGCCTGGATCGCTCATCGCTGCTGATCCACGTGCTCGACATGGAGGACGAACAGGCGCTGGTGCGCGAGATACATGAGCGCTACGAGCGTCCGCTGAAGGAGATCTTCGAATGCTAGACATCGCGCTGATGATCAGCCTGGGTCTCATCGTCGCGGCCATGGCGATGAATGTCGTGCGCCTGGCCATGGGCCCCGATGTCCCCGATCGCCTGCTGGCCCTGGATACCCTCTACGTCAATTCCATTGCGCTTATCGTGCTGCTGGGGCTATGGCTCAACACCAAGACCTACTTCGAGGCGGCGATACTGATCGCGATGCTGGGGTTCGTCGGCACCATGGCAATCTGTCGCTATCTGCTGCGCGGCGACATCATCGAGTGAGGAAGCAAACATGACCTTCACCCTCTTGGCCGAAGGCGTCGTCGCCCTCCTGCTGGTGGCAGGCGGCGTGTTCGCCTTCACCGGCTCGCTGGGCATGCTGCAGCTCAAGGATTTCTTCATGCGCCTGCACGGCCCGACCAAGGGCACCACCCTGGGAATTGGCTGCATACTGATCGCCTCGATGCTCTATTTCACGGTGACCCAGCGAGAGTTCCACGTGCAGGAACTGCTGATCACCCTGTTCTTGTTCATCACCGCACCGGTGACCGGCCACATGCTGGCCAAGACCGGCCTGCACATGCACCTGCGCTTCATCACCGGCACCCGTGGTTCGCTGCCGGAGCTTCGCGACGAGGACGTGGGACAGAGCCGAGTGGCGCGTCCCGCCAAGGCTCGCCATCCCTGGCGCACACGCCGCAAGTCCCTGCAGATGAAGTCCCGTCGGAAGTCACGCCTGCCCCGCTAGCACCGGGGCAGGACTGACAGCCGTCATGCTCGGGGAGAGACCCAGCCGGACAGCTCGTTGTCGATGATGGCGAGCAGCGCGTCTATATGGTCGTCGCGCTCGTTGAGGCAAGGTACATAGGTGAAAGTCTCGCCGCCGGCTTCGAGGAAGGCATCGCGAATCTCCTCCTCGATCTCCTCCAGGGTCTCCACGCAGTCGGAAGAGAACGCCGGCGAGATCACCGCGATGTGCTTCTTGCCCTGCCGGGCCAGGTCCGCCACATGCTCCACGGTGGCCGGTCCCACCCACTCCTCGGGTCCGAACTTGGACTGAAAGGCGGTCTGGATCGCTTCCTTCTCCCAGCCCAGCGTCTCGCGCAGCAGCCGCGTCGTCTTCTGGCACTGGCAGTGGTAGGGATCTCCCTCCAGCAGATAGCGCTTGGGCACGCCATGGTAGGAAGCGACCAGCACCTCGGGCGGCGTTGCGGCGGCCGTGTAGGCCTCGCGCACAGTGTTGGCCAATGCCTCGATATACTGCGGATGATCGAAGTAGGCAGGCACGGTCCGCAGGGCGGGCTGCCACTTGAGCGTCATCAGGGTGCGGAACGCCTGGTCGTTGGCGGTGGCGGTAGTCGGCGAGGCGTACTGCGGATAAAGCGGGAAGAACAGGATCTTCTCGCAGCCAGCCGTCTGCATGCGCTTGATCACGCTGTCGGTGGAGGGATTGCCGTAGCGCATGCAGAAGTCGACCATTACCTGGTCGCCATACATCGCCTGTAAACCCTCTGCCACCCTGCGGGTCTGTTCTCGGGTGGTGGTCAGCAGCGGGCTCTCGTCCTTCTCGGTGTTCCAGATGCTCCGATAGGCCTCGCCGGACTTGAAGGGCCGCCGCGACAGGATGATCAGCTGCAGCAGCGGCTGCCACTTCCAGTCTGCGTAGTCGACCACTCGCTTGTCGGAGAGGAACTCGCTCAGGTAGCGGCGCATCGACCAGTAGTCGGTGGCATCCGGCGTGCCCAGATTGGCGAGCAGTACGCCCACTCTCGCGCGCGGGACCGGCGGATGGTCACTGTCCGCGTGGGCCAGGCGGCCGCTACCGGGAGAGTTCATGTCGGGGTTGGCCGAGTCCGTGGTCGCGTTGGTCATGGGTTGGCTCCTTGGTCGATGCGCGCGGGGTTTGGTCGAGATCGATCTCTAGTGTATCAGGCCCTCGCGGCGGCGGGCATTAAGTTGTACCATCTATCAAACTTGTACAACTTGAGGCTAGTCCATGTCCCGCCCCCTGGTGTTGGTACTCGGCGACCAGCTCACACTCGACCTGGCCAGCCTGCGCGACCTGCCCGATGGGGCCGTGGTGGCACTCTGCGAGGTGGCCGCGGAAGGCACCTACGTGCCCCATCATCCCCAGAAGATCGCCATGATCCTGGCGGCCATGCGGCACTTCGCCCAGGAACTGCGCGAGCGAGGTTACCGAATTCACTACAGCGCTCTGGACGACACCGACAATGTCCAGGCGCTGATCCCTGAAGCGGAACGCCTGGCCACCCTGTATGGCTGTGACGAGATTCGCACCGTGCGTCCCGGCGAGTGGCGACTTTGGCATGACATTCAGGCGCGCGACATGGCTACCCTGCCCTGGAGGCTGCTGGAGGATGACCGCTTCTTTACCACACCGGACGACTTCGCCGCCTGGGCGAAAGGTCGCAAGTCCCTGCGTCTGGAGTACTTCTATCGTGAGCGGCGTCGTGGCACCGGCCTGCTGATGGAGGATGACAAACCCGCCGGTGGCAAGTGGAACTACGACCACGACAACCGCAAGCCGGTACCTGCCAACCTGGCGGTACCCGAGCCTCCACGTCATGGCCAAGACGCCATCACCCAGGCGGTGCTCGCTCTGGTGGCAGAACACTTCGGCGACCACTTCGGCACCCTGGAGGGTTTCCACTGGCCGGTGACACGGCGCCAGGCGCTGGTGGATCTTCGCCACTTCATCGACCACCTGCTGCCCGACTTCGGCCGCTACCAGGATGCCATCAGCGACAGCGAGCCCTTTCTGTTTCACTCGCGACTCGCCCCGGCGCTCAACATGGGGCTGCTATCGCCCCGAGAGCTGTGCGAAGCTGCCGAGCGTGAATATCTCGAGGGGCGAGCCCCGCTCAATGCGGTGGAAGGGTTTATCCGCCAGATACTGGGTTGGCGGGAGTATGTCCGCGGCCTCTACTGGACGCAGATGCCCGACTACAAGCGCGGCAACGCCCTGGGGGCAAACCAACCGCTTCCTGCCTGCTACTGGAGCGGCGATACCGAGCTGCGCTGCCTGCGGCGAGCCATCGAGATGACCCGAGATAACGCCTATGCCCATCACATCCAAAGGCTGATGGTCACCGGCAACTTCGCCCTGCTCTGCGACGTCTCCCCCGAAGCCCTGGGTGACTGGTATCTGGCCGTCTACGCCGATGCCTACGAGTGGGTGGAGCTGCCCAACGTGCTTGGCATGGTGTTGCACGCCGATGGCGGCTTGATGGGCTCCAAGCCCTACTGTGCTTCGGGCAAGTACATCGATCGCATGTCGGATCACTGCCGGCACTGCCGCTTCGATCCCAAAAAAGTCACCGGTGAGGGCGCCTGCCCCCTCAACAGTCTTTATTGGCACTTTCTTGAGCGTCACGCCGAGACGCTCTCGGCCAACCCGCGCATGAAGCTGATCTACGGCTCCCTTGCCAAGATGAAAGAAGAGAAGCGTGAAGCCATCCGCGACCAGGCCGAACGCTTTCTTGCTAGCCTGCCGCGCACAACCGCCTGGCACGATAACAGTCAGGGACAACGCGACATTCACCTGGCCGGTTACCGTGAGGAGACCCCATGAATCGACGCGACACCCTGCATGCACGCGAACCGGTGACCCTATACCACGACGGCCACTGTCCGCTGTGCCAGAGAGAGGTCGTCTGGCTCTCGCGGCATCCTCGCCGTGAGCGGGTGGCGCTGGTGGATATCCAGGCGGCAGACTTTGACGCTGAAGCAGTGGGCAAAAGTTTCGACGCCATGATGGGTCGGCTTCATCTGCAGGATGGTGGTGGACGCTGGTTCATCGGAATGGATGCCAGCCGCGCGCTGTATGCCGTACTCGGCTATCGGCGGCTGGTATGGTTGAGCTGCATTCCAGGTATCGCACCGCTAATGGATGCAGGGTATCGCTGGTTCGCTCGCCGCCGGCTACGCCTGGGGCGCTGGATAGAAAAGCGGCAGCAAAAATAATCGGGTCACTCGTCCAGTTCGGGACTCACGAGAAACTTGAGCATTGTCGGGAATATATCAACGTGCGTTGACTCAGAATACCAGCGGCATGCGCGAAGAGAGCGGGTCATGGTAGTGCGCCTCGCGACCGATCATCTCGTCGTGGGGCACATGTTGCACCAGATAGGCTCGGTGAATACCGGCACGCTTTAACTCCAGATAGACGTCATCCAATGAACGAAACAATACCGGCTTTCCCTGACGGGTCAGCATGTGGCGCTGTGCCTCGATATCTTCCAGTTCTATCTGATAGAAACGACTGCCGGCATGACCGATGACGCGAATCTCATAGTTATCGTGATGGGCCGCGAAGGCCTTGAGGTCCTTGAATTCCATGGTTCCCTCCGGGGGTTATTGTAAGTGCACTGAGGAACAGTATGGCGCCATCGGATGACGCCACGGTGACGGCAAAGAATAAAATCTATGACCATCGACACGCCGGAGGGTTCCGTAAGTCACTGATAGCTTGAGGGATCGATGGCCTTGCCCAAGGAGTTGCGATCGATCCACTTGCCCGCCTTGGTCTCCTTGTAGCGAAACACCACCAGATCGCCCACCTTCACGGGCAGCTCGTGGTCCTCAGTCTGATAGCTGTAAAGCTCATCTTCCACCACCAGCTGATAACGGTAGAGGTCAGGCATACCCAGCCACTCCTTGAAGGGGCCTTCCCGCTCCAGGGACTGCAGTTCCCCGCGGGCCTGAAGCTTCGGAGTGCGCTGCCGATTGCCGCGCCGAAATCCACCTGCCATGCCATCTCCTCTAATCGGTTTTATATGCCGTGTTACCAGGGGTGGGAATTATAAGGCCCTACTCGCCGGGCTCAAGTCGACTGGATTGCCGAAAGATGTGCCCTACTCACCGAAGGTGTCACCGTAGCTGTCCGGCGCCAGGTCCTCGAAGCGGGTGTACTTGCCGATGAAAGCCATGTGCACCGTGCCGATGGGGCCGTTACGCTGTTTGCCGATGATCAGCTCGGCCAATCCCTGATTGTCGGGGTTGTCCGGGTTATAAACCTCGTCGCGATAGACGAAGGCGATCACGTCTGCATCCTGCTCGATGGCACCCGATTCGCGCAGGTCCGACATCACCGGGCGCTTGTTGGGACGCTGCTCCAGGGAGCGATTGAGCTGAGAGAGACAGACCACCGGACAGTCGAACTCCTTGGCCAGCCCCTTCATTGAGCGGGAGATCTCCGAGATCTCGCCGGTGCGGTTCTCGGAGAAGCCCGGGATCTGCATCAGCTGCAGGTAATCGATCATGATCAGGCCGACGTTGCCGTGCTCGCGCACCAACCGCCGAACCCGCGAGCGCATCTCGTTGGGTGATAGCGCCGCGGTATCGTCGATGAACAGCTGCTTGTCCTTGAGCAGGTTGACCGCCGAGGTGAGTCGCGGCCAGTCCTCGTCCTCCAACTGGCCGGTGCGCACCCGGGTCTGGTCGATGCGCCCCAGGGACGAAAGCATGCGCAGCATCAGCGACTCCGATGGCATCTCCATGGAGAACACCATCACCGGTTTATCGCTGGAAATTACCGCATGCTCCACCACATTCATGGCAAAGGTGGTCTTGCCCATCGAGGGGCGGCCCGCAATGATAACCAGATCAGAGGGCTGCAGGCCCGTGGTCATCTCATCCAGGTCGCGGAACCCGGTAGAGAGACCGGTCATCTGGCCCTGCATGTTGAACAGTTCGTCGATGCGGTCCACCGCCTTGGCCAGCAGCTCGCTCATGCCGATGGGGCCCCCTGACTTGGGGCGCTCCTCACTTATCTGAAAGACCAGGCGCTCGGCCTCGTCTACCAGCTCGTCCGCCGGCCGACCCTGGGGACTGAAGGCGCCGTCAGCTATCTGGCTGGCAGCACGGATCAGCTTGCGCAAGGTGGCCCGCTCGCGAACGATATCGGCGTAGGCGCGGATGTTGCTGGCGGAAGGGGTATTGCGAGCGAGCTCGGCTAGAGTGGCCAGGCCACCCACGGTATCGAGCTGGTCGCGGCCTTCCAGCGCCTCGGAAAGGGTCACGACGTCCAGCGGTCGCCCTCCCTCGGCGAGCCCCGCCATGACGTTGAAGATCAGCCGATGTTCGTAGCGATAGAAGTCGTCGGACACAAGGCGGTCGGCGACGTTGTCCCATGCCTGATTGTCGAGCATCAAGCCGCCCAGCACCGATTGCTCCGCCTCCAGTGAATGGGGCGGCACCTTTAGGGCGGCGGTTTCCTTGTCGTGCACGAGCATTTCTGGCATCGCGGGAGTTCACCCTGAGCATGGCGGGGAAATCATTCTACCCCAGACGGGCAGCGGGCCCCATGGGCCAGCGATGTCCAGACGTGACAAGGGGCGCAGGGATTTCTCCCTGCGCCCCTTGTCAGGCGGTGTCCGGGACTTACTCGGCCACCACCACCACACGCACGGTGGCGTCGACTTCCGCATGCAGCTGCAGGTGGATGTCGTACTCGCCGGTGGCCCGGATCGGGCCTTCCGGCATTTTCACTTCGCTCTTGGCCACATCGAAGCCGGCGGAGGCGATGGCCTCGGCCAGATCGCGGGGACCAATCGAGCCGAACAGCTTGCCCTCATCGCCGGCCTTGGAGACCAGGGAGAGTTCGATCTCGTTGAGCTGAGCAGCACGCGCCTGGGCCTCGGCCTTGCGCTCGGCGGACTGAGCCTCGAGCTCGGCGCGCTGAGCCTGGAACGCCTCGATATTTTCCTTTGAAGCCGGTACGGCTAGGCCGTAGGGCATCAAGTAGTTACGGCCGTAGCCGGGCTTGACGGTTACCTGGTCACCCAGGCCGCCGAGCTTGCCGATATTGTCGAGCAGAATGACTTCCATCTCGTTAACCTCTTGTCAGTTGCGGCTGGCCACACGCCTGCGGAAATCCGCGAAAACGTCGATGAAGGCCAGCAGCAGCACAATCAGAATCATGGGCCAGGTGGTGATCAGCAAAATATAGAAGACAATCAGCCACAGCCCGTTCATCCCTTTCAATCCGATATAACCGTGCACCAGCGCAATGCCAGCCACCAGCAGCGGAATCCACAACAGCATGCCCAAGACCGGAAGACCCAGCACCGCACCGATCACCCCTAGAAACACCAGCACAGCAAGCTCGCGGGGTGTCAGGCGCAGGGCATGAAACTCTTCGCGGAAGCCGCCGGGATTATAGAGTCCCGCCTGCCAGCTGCGCGCGAGCGCCAGGCAGGCTACCGCGGCGATCAGCACGACCAGACCGGTAATGCCGCCGATCAGCACGCCGGCAAGCTGCTCGGTATCGAGCCCCTGGCTGGCCAACTCGCTGAGCAGACGCTCCACCTCGGGCGAACTCTGCCGCAGCTGCTCCAGCATGGGGCCCGCACCGCCCGGTGGCAGGAAGACGCCGAGCTGAATCATTCCGGCACCCACCAGAGCCCCGATGATCATCGCTTCGCCCCAGCGCATGCGGGAGCGCAGTACAATCGCCATCAGGGTAACCAGCAACACGCTGGTTAACGGAATGACGTCGCCCTGGGCCCACCACCAGCCTGCCGGAATTCCTGCCGCCACGATCACCGGCAGCGCTGCCGTAAGACCCCGACGAAGGGTGACGAGTGCCGCGATGGCAGCCCCCATCCAGAACAGCCAGGGAATGAGTGTGGAGAGGGCGGCCCCACCAACGGCGTAGGGAGTGCCCCGCATCATCCAGCGGGCAATTACGAGCATCACGCCAGGCGCTTACTGGTGACTATCGGTGTAGGGCAGCAGAGCCAGATAACGGGCGCGCTTTACGGCGGTGGCCAGCTGGCGCTGATAGCGAGCCTTGGTACCCGTGATACGGCTGGGAACGATCTTGCCGGTCTCGGTAATGTAAGCCTTGAGGGTGTCCAGATCCTTGTAATCGATCTGTTTCACGCCCTCGGCGGTGAAGCGGCAAAACTTGCGGCGACGGAAAAAGCGTGCCATGTGAAGACTCCTTCAGAGGTGCGATGGGTGAGATCAGGCGGTTTCGGCGCGGGGCTTCTCGTCGCGATCATCGCGACGGACACGCTTCTCTTCCACCGGCTTCATCATCGGGGAAGCTTCAGTCACCGCTTCCTTGCAGCGCACCACCAGGCTGCGAATGATGGCGTCGTTGAAGCGGAAGATGTTCTCGACCTCGTCGAGAGTCTCGCCTTCGCACTCAACGTTCATCAGCACATAGTGAGCCTTGTGAATCTTGTTGATCGGGTAAGCCAGGTGACGACGGCCCCAATCTTCGAGACGATGCACGATACCGCCTTTTTCGGTAACGAGGCTGGTGTAGCGCTCGACCATGGCCGGGACCTGCTCGCTCTGGTCCGGGTGGACCATGAACACGATTTCGTAATGACGCATGAAATCTCCTTGCGGTTTGGCAGCTTCCACGTGAGACCTGGCTCCGGGGAAGCAAGGAGGTGATAGTAAAAAATCACGAGTACCCGTTCGAAGGACGAACGGGCGCAAGAATTGTAGAGAGTGGCGGAGGCGATAGCAAGCACCCGGCACTTCAGCCGCGTCGCTGGCGCACCACCTCAAACAGGCAGATGCCGGTGGCCACCGAGACATTGAGGCTGGACACGCTGCCGGCCATGGGCAGCTTGACCAGTAGATCACAAGCCTCACGGGTAAGGCGACGCATGCCCTTGCCCTCGGCGCCCATTACCAGTGCGGTGGGGCCGGTGAGATCGGCCTCATGGACCAACGTTTCGGCCTCGCCGGCAGTTCCGGTGATCCAGACCCCCAACTCCTTAAGCCTGGCCAAGGCACGGGCCAGATTGGTGACCTGGTAGACCGGCACGCTCTCGGCAGCCCCGCAGGCCACCTTGCGCACCGTGGCGTTGAGCGGCGCCGCCTTGTCCTTGGGCACAATGACACCGTGGACGCCGGCGGCATCGGCGCTGCGCAGGCAGGCGCCGAAGTTGTGCACGTCGGTGACGCCATCCAGCACCAGCAGCAGCGGCGGCGCCTCAAAGGGCCAGGCTTCCAGCTTGAACCACAGGGACGCTTCGCTCTCGAAGGTCAGAGGCGTGGCGAAGGCGATCACTCCCTGGTGGGCTGCCCCCTGGGCGAGCCGGTCGAGCTCATCTCGGGGACGGACCTGGATGCGAGCACCGCGACTCCCCGCCGATTCGACCAGCTCGGAGAGACGGCCGCCCGCGCTGCCCTCCTGGACCCACAGCTCCCGCGGCGTCTCGCCGCGGTCAAGCAGGGCGCGCACCGCATGCACGCCGAACACCGCCTCCAGGCCGCCAGGTACTGCCGGCAGGCTGCCGGCAGGCCGCCGGGGTCGCTTCTGCTTCATGACCATCCTTACATCCGTGGTGGAAGAGAAAACGCTCAGCGCCGCGAGCGGCGGCGACGTCCACCCCCGCGCTTCTTGCCGTCACCCTCCTCGGCCTTGGCCACCGGAGCGGCCTCGGCCTTGGGCGGCTTGCCACCGGCCCGCGCACGCCCCTTATCGGGAGCGTCATCCGCCCCGCGGCGGCGGCGCGGGGCCCGCTTGGGGCGAGGCTTGTCATCAGCCAAGGCGAAGTCAATCTTGCGATCATTGAGATCGACACGGGCCACCTGCACGGTGACCCCATCCCCCAGCCGGTAGCTCATGCCGCTGCGCTCACCCTTGAGGCGGTGCTTCTCGGGCTCGTAGTGGTAATAATCAGAAGGCAATGAGGTGACGTGCACCAGCCCCTCAACATAGACCTCATCGAGGCGTACGAAGATACCGAACTGAGTGACCGAGGCGATGGTGCCGTCGAATACATCGCCCAGCTTGTCGGACATGAACTCGCACTTGAGCCAGTCCTCGACGTCACGGGTGGCGTCGTCGGCGCGGCGTTCTGTCATCGAGCAGTGTTCGCCGAGCTCGAGCATCTGCTCGAAGGTATAGGGCGCCCACTTGCTTGGCGGCTCCACCAGCGCGCCGTCGGCGCGCAGCACCGTATTGGTCTGGCGCGGCCCACGAATCACCGAGCGGATGGCGCGGTGAACCAGCAGATCCGGGTAGCGGCGGATCGGCGAGGTAAAGTGTGCATAGGCCGGATACGCCAAGCCGAAGTGACCGTCATTCTGGGGTGAATAGACCGCCCGGCTCATGGATCTCAGCATCACGGTCTGGATAACGTCGGTGTCGGGACGATCCTTGATGACTTCGGCCAGCTCCCGATAATCCTGAGGACTGGGATCATCGCCGCCGCCCAGTGACAGACCCAGCTCATTCAGGAAGAGCCGCAGCTTGTCGAGGCGCTCAGGCGAGGGCTTCTCGTGGATGCGATAGAGTGCCGGCAGGTCGTGCTTGTCAAGGAAGCGTGCCGTAGCGACGTTGGCCGCCAGCATGCACTCTTCGATGATCTTATGGGCATCATTGCGTGAACGCGGGACGATCTTCTCGATCTTGCGCTCATCATTGAAGACGATGGCCGTCTCGGTGGTTTCGAAATCGATGGCACCGCGCGCTACACGGGCCTCGCGCAGCACCCGATAGAGGGAATGCAGATTCTGCAGCGATGGCACCAGCGCGCGATGCTCTTCGCGCAAGGCATCGCCCGCTGAGTCGCCCTCGTCGAGGATCGCCGCTACCTTGTTATAGGTAAGGCGCGCGTGCGACTGGAACACCGCCTCGTAGAAGCGGTAGCGACTGATGGTGCCGCTCTGGGAGATATTCATCTCACAGACCAGAGCCAGCCGGTCGACGGACGGGTTCAGCGAGCAAAGTCCGTTGGAGAGGAGCTCAGGCAGCATCGGCACGACCTGCCCGGGGAAATAGACCGAGTTCCCGCGTCGAATCGCCTCCTGGTCCAGGGCGCTGCCCGGACGCACGTAATGGGAGACATCGGCGATGGCCACCAGCAGTTTCCAACTGCCTGACTTGGTCTTCCAGGCACAGACCGCATCGTCGAAGTCCTTGGCGGTCTCGTCATCAATCGTCACCAGCGGCACATCACGCAAGTCGATGCGGCGGTGCTTGTCCTCATCGGCCACCTCGGCAGACATGCTGGCGATCTGGTCGTCGACCTCCGGCGGAAACTCGGCGGGGATCTCATAGCTGCGGATGGCAATGTCGATCTCCATCCCCGGATCCATGCGCTCGCCGAGCACCTCGATCACCTCGCCAACCGGCTGCACTCGGGTCTCGGGCTGCTGAACGATCTTTGCCGAAATCACCTGGCCGTCCTTTGCCCCGCCGCAAGCGCTGTGCGGGATGATCACTTCCTGAGTGATGCGCGGGTTCTCGGGGATCAGCACCCCGAACTCGGAGGTGTTCTGGCGGTAGACGCCGACAATGGTTTGCGTGTTGTGGGAAATTACCTCGGCGATGGTCGCCTCGTCGCGGCCGCGGCGATCCCGTCCGCTGACGCGAGCCAGCACGTAGTCACCGTGGAAGGCGCGGCGCATTTGCCTGGGCGGCAGGACCAGATCGGGCTTCTTTCCGTCCTCACGGAGCAGGAAGCCAAAACCATCACGATGTCCCAGCACTTTGCCTCGGATCAGATCAAGTTTGTCGATCAGTGCGTAGGCACCGGCGCGATTGCGCAGCAGTTGGCCATCCCGCTCCATGGCGGCCAGGCGACGACGCACCGCCTCCTGCAGATCCTCATCATCGAGGCCCAGCAAGCGGCTCATCGTCTCGTGGGTGATCGGTTTACCAACTTCCTCGAGCCGAGCGAGCAGGTACTCGCGGCTGGGGGCGGGATTGTCGTACTTGTGGGCCTCGCGGCTGGCGTGCGGGTCGTCGCTGAGCGTCCAATGGGTCATGCGTTGAGCATCCTTGGCAGGGTCGATGACGGCATGAGAGAAATGGCGCAAAGGCGCCCCAAGCATGAGGTCTGGCGTATCGTTTCAATTGTCATACACCCAGTATAGCGCCGCGCCGTCCACCACCCAACCATGGTGACCCTCGCTGCCACCCCGGAAAGGAAGAAAACAGCGGCTCGATGCCCCTATGACGCTTGCATTGGCGAAGAAATCGGGTAACATGCGCATCGCCTGCCCAGATGGCGGAATTGGTAGACGCGCTAGCTTCAGGTGCTAGTGTCCGTAAGGACGTGGAGGTTCAAGTCCTCTTCTGGGCACCATCCTTTCTTCAGGAATGATGGTGCGGAGTTCGCTCCCTGCTCTTTATCAGTTGGTATTGCTCGTGTTCGCCCAGGTGGCGGAATTGGTAGACGCGCTAGCTTCAGGTGCTAGTGTCCGTATGGACGTGGAGGTTCAAGTCCTCTCCTGGGCACCAGAATCCTTCGGGATTACCGCGAACACGACATATTGCATGATGCGCCCAGGTGGCGGAATTGGTAGACGCGCTAGCTTCAGGTGCTAGTGTCCGTATGGACGTGGAGGTTCAAGTCCTCTCCTGGGCACCAATCTTATCAACGCATCGTGCCGACTGAATCAGATAAGAACATCACAGGAAGCCGCGACATGGATCGCGGCTTTTTTGTGCCCGCTCGAAACACCCTTTTCAGAAACGCCCCGGCAAGCGCGCCACCTCCTCCAAAGCCCAGCCTTGGGTGATCACCTCTCCCTCCAGGACCTCGGCGACGACATCGGGCAATCGCGGGAAAAAGTTGAGCCCGGTAAGCCCCTCGATTTCGTCGACGCTGACAAGGTAGGCATCCAGTGGCTCATCGCCAAGCACCTCCTGGGGCATGAGGAAGGCCAGCACGCGAGGCTTATCCCCCGGCACGGCAATGATCTTGTAGAAGGCCTCGGGAACCTCTACAAGACCCACACGATTGAAGACATTGTCGAAAAAGCGCTCCGGGAATACCGGCCCGGTAATCACCTGAACTTCACCGAAACGCGGCACGAAGCGATCGATCACCACTTCCTCGAGGCGCTGCCACAACCGCCGGTTAAGATCCGGGCGCTGGGGCGACATGTTGCTCATGTAGAAGGTGTCGAGCTGCGCCTCCCGTCCGTGCACCGCTGCAATAGCGTAGTTGGGGGCCATATGGCCACGGTCGTAACCGCTGCCGGCGTAATGGTCAGTGCCGACTGGCCACAGGGTTCGCCAGTCCTTTCGAAAACCAGGCCGCGGGCCGGCGCTGGGATCCTCCACCGCCCGAAGCTGGTAGCTGACCCACAGCGGGTTGACCCGAACGTCGGACCAGCCCACCAGAAAGCCTTCGTTGCGCAGCACTCGATGCAGGCTGGGGAGTGTCGGGCTCTGCCACTCGGGCACACCCATCCACACCAGCTGATCGCGAACCTGACGCTCCTGTCCGTACCAGAGACCGGAGGCAACCAGCACGAAGAGCAGAGTAATACCAAAACGACGCGCCTGGCGGCGCCAGCGCGTAACGGGGGAACGACGACGACTCATCCTTGAATGGCTTCCAGCGAGCGGTGGGGGAACAGTGCAGGGAAACACCGACCGGACACCCTGGCGCCCGGCTCGTAACGGTTACCAGCCCAGTGAGAACATTGTTTCCAGGTCGTGGCGGGAATGCACCTGCATGGCATTGAGCGTCTCGGTGTCGCGGACACCCTCCACGGCGTTCAACCTTTCAGTAACAAGTTCTGCCAGGCTCTCGAAATCGCGGGTGCGGGCAATGGCCACCAGGTCATAGCGTCCGCAGGTAGAATAGACCTCGCTGATCCCGTCCACGTCGGCCAGGCGCTCAGCCACCGCCTTGACCTGGCCCTTCTCGGCATTGATCAGGATTACGGCATTCTGCATCGGGCACTCTCCTTGATGCGGCCCCACTGGGCGCGGTGGATATGCGGTCGGTGGCAACCGGCTAGAAAGCGAGTATACCAGTGCCGGCAGCCCGGCAGAATCGCGGTTCAGCCAGGAAGACTGCCTTCCATCTCGAGGAGCCGGCGCTTGAGCGCCAGTCCTCCGCTATAGCCGCCCAGGCCGCTGGCGGCAACCACTCGGTGGCAGGGAATCAGCAGCGGCAGCGGATTGGCACCATTGGCGGCACCCACAGCGCGAGCGGCGCCCTCGCGACCAAGCCGGCGCGCCAGTTCCCCGTAAGTGCGGGTTTCCCCCCAGGGAATGCGTAACAAGGCGGCCCAGACTTGGCGCTGAAAATCGCTGCCTCCCGGCGCCAACGGCAGGCTGAAGCTGCGCCGGCGGCCGTCCAGATAAGCCAGCACCTGCTCACGGGCATCGATCAGGGCATCGTCGTCTCGGCGAGCCCCCTCGGGGTCCGTCAACTCCTCGGCGGTGAGAATCAGCTGACGCAAGCCCGCTGGATCCGCACACAGCAGGATTTCACCAAGGGGGGAAGCAAAACGGGTGAAGATCATCGACTCTCCTGAACTCTGGCATGCTACGCGGCAGATTGCCGCACAGCGACTGGCTGGTTCGCATCGACATAGTCACTCTACTACCATAGGACAGCGAACTGTCTGGAGCAGCCCCTGTCTTAATCGTCGGTGGCTCACCACTCGCTAAAAAAGAAGAACAGGAATTGTTCCTGAAACCGTGACGAAAAGGAGATCCCATGGCCAACCATAGCCGTCGTGACTTCATGCGCAACAGCATGCTCGGCCTCGCTGCCCTGCCGCTGGGCGCTGGTATCCTCTCCAGAAGCGCCTTTGCTCAAGATCTTCCGCGCCTCGACCCGGGTGCAGACCAGGCCCAGGCACTGAACTATGTCGAGGATGCTGCCGAGGCAGCCGATCACCCAGCTTATGAAGAGGGTGAGCGCTGCGATAACTGCATGTTCTACCAGGCAGGCAATCAAGGTTGCCAGCTGTTTCCTCAAAACAGCGTCGAGCCAGCTGGATGGTGTCAGTCCTGGATTGCTCAGTCCTGATCGCTACACGGCACGTTTGAAGGAAACCCGCGCTTTGGCGCGGGTTTCGTCATTTCAGGGCGCGCAACTCAGGTCTGAGCCATCTCCTGCGGCAGCGGCCACTGATAGCGGCGCACCAACTCATCACCCTCCATTGACTCCAGTCGCACGGGGAACCCCCAGAGTTGATGCAGATGCCGGATCACCGGATAGACGCTGCGCGCCAAAGGGCGGCGGCTGTCCTGAACGTGGCGTAGCGTCAACGAACGATCACCGCGTATATCCGCAGCATAGACCTGAATGTTGGGCTCGCGCAGCGACAGGGCATACTGAGTAGCCAGCGCTTCGCGAACCCGTCGGTAACCGCGCTCGTCATGGATCGCCGAGACCTCCAGCATCTCCTCCTGGTCATCGTCCACCACCGTGAACAGCTTGAGGTCCCGGATGACCTGGGGTGACAGGAACTGCTGGATGAAGGATTCATCCTTGAAGTTCTTCATGGCGAACTCCAGGGTCTCACGCCAGTCGCTGCCGGCGGCGTCGGGAAACCACTGGCGATCCTCCTCCGTTGGATTTTCACACAGCCGCCTGAGGTCGCTGAAGATGGCAAAGCCCAGCGCGTAGGGGTTGATCCCGCTGTACCACGGGCTGTCGAAGGCCGGCTGATTCACTACTGCGGTATGCGACTGCAGGAACTCCAGCATCAGCCCCTCGTCCACCAGCCCCTCATCAAAGAGACGGTTCATCAGCGTGTAGTGCCAGAACGTCGCCCAGCCCTCGTTCATCACCTGGGTCTGGCGCTGGGGGTAGAAGTACTGAGCCAGCTTACGCACGATGCGCACCACCTCGCGCTGCCAGGGCGCCAGTAGAGGGGCGTTCTTCTCGATGAAGTAGAGCAGGTTTTCCTGGGGCTCCGGCGGGTAGCGACCACCGGTGTGCAGCCCGAGCGGATCATCCTCGTCGTGCCCCCCGGCCAGCGCATCCGCCACAGGCCGTCCGGGGATGGTGCTCCACAGGGTGTTGACCTGGGTCTGCAGATACGCCTCGCGCTCCTTCTGGCGGCGCGCCTCCTCGGCGGCGGAGATTGGCGAGGGGCGCTTGTAGCGATCGACGCCGTAGTTCTGCAGGGCATGACAGGCATCCAGCAGTTGCTCCACCGCCGCGACGCCGTGGCGCTCCTCGCATTCGGCAACGTACTGCCGAGCAAACATCAGGTAGTCGATGATCGAGCTCGCATCGGTCCAGGTGCGGAAAAGATAGTTACCCTTGAAAAAGGAGTTATGGCCGTAGCAGGCGTGGGCCATCACCAGCACCTGCATCATCAGGGTGTTCTCCTCCATCAGGTAGGCGATGCAGGGGTCGGAGTTGATCACCAACTCGTAGGCCAGGCCCATCTGGCCCCGCCGGTAGGCCTGCTCCACCGCCAGGAATTGTTTGCCGAAGGACCAGTGGTGGTAGCCGACCGGCATGCCTACGCTGGCATAGGCGTCCATCATCTGTTCGGTGGTGATCACCTCGATCTGGTTAGGGTAGATATCGAGGCGATACTCGTCTGCCAACCGTGCAATCTCGCGCTCGAACTCGGTGAGGATCTCGAAGTTCCAGTCGGATCCGGTGGCAATGGGCTTGCGTCGTGTCATGGTTCCTCCTCTGCGACACGCCAGGCGTCTATCCGCCAACGGCGCGTCGCTTGAACAGCTCACGGAACACCGAATAGACATCACCGGCCTCGACGATCTGGCGCATGGCAAAACGCGCCGAAAACTCGGCGGCCACCGTTTCGTACTCTTCCCATAGCGCCTGGTGGGCGTGAGGAGTGATCTCCACGTACGTGAAATACTGCAGGCGCGGCATTAACTTCTTGATCAGCAACTCTCGACAGGCAACGGAGTCGTCGTCCCAGTTGTCACCGTCCGAGGCTTGAGCCACGTAGAGATTCCACTGTCCCGGCGGGTAGCGCTTGGCGATGATCTCGTCCACCAGGGTCAGAGCGCTGGAGACAATAGTGCCGCCGGTCTCCCGTGAGTAGAAGAACTCCTCCTCGTCGACCTCCTTGGCGGCCGTGTGGTGGCGCACGAAGACGAGTTCGACCTTCTCGTAGCTGCGCTCCAGAAACAGATAAAGGAGGAGGAAGAAGCGCTTGGCGATGTCTTTGTGGGCCTGGGTCATGGAGCCCGAGACGTCCATCACACAGAACATCACCGCCTTGCTGGAAGGCTGGGGCTGGTTGGTCACGTTGTTGTAGCGCAGGTCGAAGGTGTCGATAAAGGGCACCGATTCGAGGCGCTTCTCGAGGCGTACGATCTCCGCTTCGAGCTCCTTGATGCGCGAGGGGTTACGCAGCACAGGGTCCTTGCGCTCCTCGATCTCGAGGGCTTCGCGCGCCTCTCGCAGGGCGCGGCGGATGGGCGCCCGCATGGCGATGCGCCGGGCGTGAGCCTCTCGCATGGAGCGCACGATATTGATCCGCGCCGGTACGCCATCACGGGAGAGCCCCGCCCTCACCGGCCTCACCTCGTCGAGATCCACCAGCGCCTTGCGCTCCAGATGGGGCAGTTCCAGGCCGTCGAAGACGAAGTCAAGAAACTCTTCGCGACTCAGGGTGAAGGCAAACTCATCCATACCCTCGCCCTGGTCAGAGGCGCCGCCTTCTCCGGCGCCACCCGCGCCGCCACCGCCGCCGGGACGGCGCAGGCGGTCCCCCTCGGTGAATTCCTTGTTGCCGGGCGCGACGATCGAACGCTTCCCACCCGGACCATGCTGGAATACGGGCTCGGAAATATCTCGGCTTGGGATCGATACCTTCTCGCCGCGCTCCATGTCAGTAATGGATCGTCGGTTAACCGCCTCCTCAACCGACCGCTTGATATGGGTCCGATAGCGATCCAGGAAACGCTGCCGGTTGACCGCGCTCTTATGCTTGGCGTTGGCCCGTCGATCGATGAAATAGGTCATGGATGACCTCCTTGGCCTACTGCGACTTGCGCACCCGCAAGTACCACTCAGAGAGCAGGCGCACCTGCTTCTCGGTGTAACCGCGCTCGACCATCCTGGCCACAAAATCCTCGTGCTTCTTCTGGTCCGCCTGGGAGGCCTTGGCGTTGAAGGAAATCACCGGCAGCAACTCCTCAGTGTTAGCGAACATCTTCTGCTCGATCACACCGCGCAACTTCTCGTAGGACTGCCAGCTGGGGTTCATGCCGTTGTTCTGGGCGCGGGCCCGCAACACGAAATTGACCACCTCATGGCGGAAATCCTTGGGATTGGAGATGCCCGCAGGCTTCTCGATCTTCTCCAATTCCTCATTCAGAGACTGACGGTTGAACAGCTCGCCGGTCTCCGGATCGCGGTACTCCTGATCCTGGATCCAGAAGTCGGCATAGGTGACGTAGCGATCGAAGATATTCTGGCCATATTCGGAGTAGGACTCGAGGTACGCCGTCTGAATCTCCTTGCCGATGAAGTCCACATAGCGCGGCGCCAGGTACTCCTTGATGTAGCGCAGGTAGCGCTCAAAGGTCTCACGTGGCAACTGTTCCTGCTCCAGCCTCTGCTCCAGCACATAGAGCAGATGCACCGGATTGGCCGCCACTTCGTGGCTGTCGAAGTTGAACACCTTGGAGAGAATCTTGAAGGCAAAGCGGGTGGAAAGCCCGTCCATACCCTCGTCCACTCCGGCGGCATCGCGGTACTCCTGGATCGACTTGGCCTTGGGATCGGTATCCTTGAGGTTCTCGCCGTCATAGACCCGCATCTTGGAATAGACGCTGGAATTTTCCGGCTCCTTGAGCCGTGAGAGCACCGTGAACTGTGCCAGCATACGCAGGGTATCCGGAGCGCAGGGCGACTGGTTGAGCGACGAGTGCTCAAGCAGCTTTCGATAGATCTTGACCTCCTCGGAGGCCCGCAAACAGTAGGGCACCTTGACAATATAGACGCGGTCGAGAAAGGCTTCGTTGTTGCGATTGTTGCGGAATGCCTGCCACTCGCTCTCGTTGGAGTGGGCCAGCACGATGCCTTCGAAGGGAATCGCTCCCATGCCCTCGGTGGGGTTATAGTTTCCCTCCTGGGTGGCGGTAAGCAGCGGATGCAGCACCTTGATCGGCGCCTTGAACATCTCCACGAACTCCATCAAACCCTGGTTGGCGCGGCAAAGGCCGCCGGAGAAGCTGTAGGCGTCAGGGTCGTCCTGGGAATACATTTCCAACTGCCGAATATCCACCTTGCCAACCAGCGACGAGATATCCTGATTATTCTCGTCTCCGGGCTCGGTCTTGGAGATGGCGATCTGGTTGAGACGAGAGGGATAGAGGCGTACCACACGAAACTGGCTGATATCGCCGCCGAATTCCTTGAGGCGCTTGGCCGCCCAGGGCGACATCACGCTTTTCAGGTAGCGGCGCGGAATACCGTACTCTTTCTCGAGCAGCTCGCCGTCCTCCTCGGGCGAAAAGAGGCCCAGCGGTGACTCGTAGACAGGCGAACCCTTGATGGCATAGAAGGGGACCTTCTCCATCAGCAGCTTGAGCCGCTCGGCAAGCGAGGACTTGCCGCCGCCAACGGGCCCGAGCAGGTAGAGAATCTGCTTTCGCTCCTCGAGGCCTTGGGCGGCATGGCGAAAATACGACACGATCTGTTCGATCGCCTCCTCCATACCGTAAAACTCGGAAAAGGCCGGGTAGCGACGAATGACCTTGTTGGAAAAGATGCGCGAGAGACGTGGGTCCTTGGCCGTATCGATCACCTCGGGCTCGCCGATGGCCTCCAGCATCCGCTCGGCGGCCGATGCAAACGTCGTTGGCTCCCGATGACAGAGTTCCAGGTACTCCTGCAGGGTCAGTTCCTCCTGCTGGACGCGCTCATAGCGATTCTGCACATGGTCAAAGATGCTCATCGATGCCTCCTTAAAGCCCGATGATTCGGCGCCTGATGCGTCAGCGGCGCTCCGGATCGTGACAAGTTCAGCGTAGGACAGTCCGGCACAGCATTAGCGGACATCGAATCAACGCTGACGTTACCCATTAAGAGCATGATGTCGACCAAGGGTTCGTTGGCCACCGTGCGGTTTTTGTCAACGCAACACTAGCGTGGCCCGCCGAGAAGACTCGGCGGGCCACGAAAGTAAGCCTACAGGTGAGCAGCGAAAGGTTCCGGGGGACTGGCCCCCAGGCACGGTAACCGGAAGATGAGACGATGCCATCCTTCGGATGGCTAGAGCCCTGCCCCCACCCGGGTTCCCTGATCGATGGCACGCTTGGCGTCCAACTCGGTGGCCTCGTCGGCGCCACCGATCAGGTGTACCTCGAAACCTTCGGCGCGCAGCGGCTCGAATAGTTCACGCACCGGCTCCTGGCCGGCGCAGACCACCACGCTATCCACCTCGAGCAGTCGAGCTTTTCCACCGACCCGCAGACGCAAACCGGCATCGTCGACGCCCAGGTACTCGCAATCGACAAGCGTCTCGACGCCGCGGTGCTTGAGCGAAGCCCGATGCACCCAGCCGGTTGTCTTGCCGAGGTCCTTTCCAGGCTTGGAGGCCTTGCGCTGAAGCAGGAAGACCTGGCGAAACACACTTGGGTTGCGCGGCGTCTTGAGGCCGCCCGGAGTCGCGACCGACAGATCCACACCCCACTCGTCGCACCAGGCATCGCGATCCAAGGACGAGTGAACGCCCTGAGTGAGCAACTCCGCCACATCGAAGCCGATGCCGCCGGCGCCGATGATCGCCACCCTCCGACCGACTCGCTCCGGGTGCAGGATCGCTGCGGGGTAGGTCATCACCTTCGGATGAGCGCTTCCGGGCAGCTCCAGAAGGCGCGGGCGTACCCCGCTGGCCACCACCACCGCACTGAAGTCGCGAAGCGCCTTGACGTCGGCCTCGCAGTTGAGGCGTACACGCACCCCATGGCGGTCGAGCATCACCCGGAAATAGCGCAGGGTCTCGTCGAACTCCTCCTTGCCCGGAATCCGCCGCGCATAGTTGAACTGCCCACCCAGTTCGTTACTGCGCTCGAAAAGGGTCACCACATGGCCGCGCTGGGCAGCAGTGAGCGCCGCCGCCAGCCCCGCTGGACCACCACCTACCACGGCGACCCGCCTGGGCACCTCGGCGGGTGTGATCAGCAGTTCGGTCTCGTGGCCAGCTCTGGGGTTAACCAGACAGGAAGTCGCCTTGCCCTGGAAGGTGTGGTCCAGACACGCCTGGTTGCAGGCGATGCAGGTATTGATCTCCTCTGCCCGGCCATCGGCGGCCTTGCTCACCCAGGCCGGGTCGGCCAGGAAGGGCCGCGCCATGGAGACCATGTCCGCGTGGCCTTCGGCCAGCACTTTCTCGGCTACTTCCGGCATATTGATGCGGTTGGTGGTCACCAGCGGTACCGTCAGCTCTGCTCTCATGCGCCGGGTCACTGCGGTGAAGGCCGCCCGCGGCACACTCGTGACGATGGTTGGCACCCGTGCTTCATGCCAGCCGATACCGGTGTTGATCAGGCTGGCCCCGGCAGCTTCGACAGCGCGGCCCAGGGCGACCACCTCGTCATGGGTACTGCCCTCCTCCACCAGGTCGATCATGGAGAGCCGGAAGATGATCAGGAACTCATCGCCCACCGCCTCGCGAATACGCCGCACGATCTCTACCGGGAAGCGTATGCGGCTGACGAATTCACCGCCCCAGGCGTCGTCACGGTGGTTGGTGCGCCGGCAGACGAACTGGTTGATCAGATAACCTTCCGAGCCCATCACCTCCACGCCATCATAGCCGGCTTCCTTGGCGAGCCTTGCACAGCGCACGTAGTCGGCGATCTGTTGCTCCACCTCGCTCTCGCTCAGCGCACGGGGTATAAAAGGATTGATCGGCGCCTGAATGGCCGAGGGGGCCACCAGCGCGGGACTATAGGCATAGCGCCCGGCATGCAGAATCTGCATGCAGATGCGCCCGCCCTCGGCATGGACGGCTTTCACTACGCGGCGATGGTCATGGAGCTGCGCCTCATGCTCCAGGGTGGCGGCCCCTTCGAAAACAGCACCTTCCGGATTGGGGGCGATGCCACCGGTAATGATAAGCGCCACGCCCTCCCGAACCCGCTCGACATAAAAGGCTGCCAGACGCTCGAAGCCACCGGGCGCCTCTTCCAGGTTGGTGTGCATGGAACCCATCAGCACCCGATTTGGCAGCGTCAGATGACCTACCAACAGGGGCCGGAACAAATGAGGGTAGGCGGTCATGTTGCGCTCCTGGTTGTTTGCAGGCAAAAAGGGGGAGAAGGCCGACAATTCAAACAACTGTATGATAGTTGTTCCAGGGGTGCAAAGCGGATGCAAGGCCGAAACGCTATGACAGGGGGGAGTCGAAGAGAAAAGTGGGAGAGAAAAGTTGAAGAGGGACGCCCCGGGTAAGGGCAACGAGAAGAGAGGAATGTAAGCGCCGCGAAAGCCGTGGGAAACCCCGTCGGTAAGAACATTCGACAAGAAACCTAGCGGCCTTAAAACACGAAACCCCGGGCGAGTGGCCCAGGGCTTGAGAATTCGAGCGCAACACTGAGTTGCAATAGACACAAGGAATCAACAAGTAGTAATGGCGGACCGGACGGGACTCGAACCCGCGACCTCCGGCGTGACAGGCCGGCATTCTAACCAACTGAACTACCGGTCCGCGTGGTGGGTGATACCGGATTCGAACCAGTGACCCCCAGCATGTGAGGCTGGTGCTCTAACCAACTGAGCTAATCACCCACGTAAACTACAAGCTTATGAATCTTCTAATGCAACCGTTGCGTTTTTTTCTGGTGCTACCAATCCATCATCGTGGCGGACCGGACGGGACTCGAACCCGCGACCTCCGGCGTGACAGGCCGGCATTCTAACCAACTGAACTACCGGTCCGCTGCGTGCTTCTCGTGATCAGGCACTGCTATCAGGCAGTGGTGGGTGGTACAGGGTTCGAACCTGTGACCCCCAGCTTGTAAGGCTGGTGCTCTCCCAACTGAGCTAACCACCCCTGGACACGTGGCGCTGAATTCTACAGGGGACGAGATCAATGTCAACGCTTTTTGCCCGACTCGATCCGAGTCGTCATTTCGCCAGCATTTTATCGGCTCGCCCTGCCCCGGCCACCCATCAATGCGTGGCCATAAAGTCAGCGATGACCTTGGCCGCCTCATCGATCAGCAACGCCTGAGTGCGGCCGCTGGAGCGGCGCGGCCGCCAGTCATGATCGCCATCCTCGAGCAGGTGGACACGGGCATGGCCAAGATCATAACCGGCGATCTCTTGCCGGCTACCGAAAAGGTCGCGACTCCCCTGAACCACCAGGGTAGGACAGGAGATCAATGGCCAATGGGAGAGACGCAAAGAATCGGGCTTGCCCGATGGATGGAAGGGATAACCACACAGGATCAGGCCAGCGGCGCCGTCGCGAGCCGCCAGCAGACTTGCCACTCGTCCTCCCATGGACTTACCTCCAAGCCACAGCGGCGGCAAGGAAGAATGCGTCAGAGTGTCGCACCAGCGCATCAGTTCCTCGACCAGTCGATCTATACGAGGTGGGGGCCGACGCCGCGCCTCTCGGCGCATCTGTTGCAGGTAGGCGAACTCGATGGCGAGCGTCTGGACACCTTGCTCGGCTAGAGCATCGCGACAGCGCTGCAGAAATGTGGAATCCTGACCAGAACCCGCGCCATGGACCATCAGCAGTCGGCCCACGCGGGCCTCGCCGCGAACTTCCAGAGGGCCGTCAGGCAACCACCAGCGTCCTAGCTGGCCGGCCGCCAGACGTTCGCGACACAGGGCCGGGGTAATGGGCTCATAATCCTGAGCGGCGTAATGTGACAAGGGATCTCCTCGTGATTTCTCCGACTACACCGATTGGCGTGTTCAGGATTGGGACGGGCTGCGATACAATCCATTACGTCTTGACCTGCATCATCCTCGGGGCGCTGGGTCCGTGGCAAACTGACGCAGCTTCAACCCGCTACCGCGTTCGATGGGAACCTGACATGAGCACAGCAATTGAACACCCGACCTACAACTACAAGGTAGTTCGGCAGTTCGCGATCATGACAGTGGTGTGGGGCATCGTGGGCATGCTCCTCGGTGTCATCCTCGCCGCACAACTGGTATGGCCGCAACTCAATCTCGATCTACCCTGGACAAGCTTCGGTCGCCTGCGGCCGCTGCACACCAACGCCGTCATCTTTGCCTTCGGGGGTTCCGCGCTGTTTGCCACCTCCTACTACGTGGTTCAGCGGACCTGTCAGACCCGGATTTGGTCCGACAAACTGGCCGCGTTTACCTTCTGGGGCTGGCAGGCGGTGATCCTCTCGGCAGTCATCACCCTGCCGCTGGGCTACACCACCACCAAGGAGTACGCCGAACTGGAATGGCCGATCAATATCCTGATCGCTGTAGTGTGGGTCAGCTATGCCATCGTCTTCCTGATGACGATCAAGCAGCGCACGACCTCCCACATCTACGTGGCCAACTGGTTCTTCGCCGCCTTCATCTTGACCGTTGCGGTGCTGCATATCGTCAACAATGCCGCCATTCCGGTCACCGCCATGTATTCCGTCTCCGTCTATGCCGGCGCCATCGACGCCATGGTGCAGTGGTGGTACGGGCACAACGCGGTGGGCTTCTTTCTGACCGCCGGCTTCCTGGGGATGATGTACTACTTCGTACCCAAGCAGGCCGAGCGCCCGGTCTACTCCTACCGTCTCTCCATCGTACACTTCTGGTCGCTGATAATGGTCTACATGTGGGCCGGTCCGCACCATCTGCACTACACCGCCCTGCCCAACTGGGCCCAGTCCCTGGGCATGGTCATGTCGATCATCCTGCTGGCGCCCTCCTGGGGTGGCATGATCAACGGCATGATGACCCTCTCCGGCGCCTGGCATAAGCTGCGCACCGATCCGACCCTGCGCTTTTTGGTGGTGGCCCTCTCCTTCTACGGCATGTCCACCTTCGAGGGGCCGATGATGGCGATCAAGACAGTCAACGCGCTGTCCCACTACACCGACTGGACCATCGGTCACGTCCACGCCGGTGCCCTGGGCTGGGTGGCGATGATCACCGTCGGGTCCATGTACCACCTGATTCCGCGCCTGTTCGGCCGCACCGAGATGCACTCCGTGGGCATGATCGGAATCCACTTCTGGCTGGCGACCATCGGCACCGTGCTATACATCGCCTCCATGTGGGTCAACGGTATCCTGCAGGGCCTGATGTGGCGCGCCATCAACGCCGACGGCACCCTGATGTACACCTTCATCGAGTCCGTCGAGGCCAGCGGTCCCGGCTACATTGTGCGCCTGATCGGCGGCCTGTGCTGGGTCGTGGGCATGCTGATCATGGCCTACAACGTCTACATGACCGTCAATCGCAGTGAAGACGCTCGCCAGCCGCTTCCGCAGACCGCCTGAGCAACCGGGGATACCGACACCAATGAAACACGAGATCATCGAAAAGAACGTCGGCCTGCTCGCCGTGCTGATCCTGGTGGCTATCAGCTTCGGCGGCCTTGCCGAGGTCGTGCCGCTGTTCTTCCAGAAACAGACCACGGAGCCGGTAGACGGGCTGCGCCCGCTCTCCGCCCTGGAACTGGAAGGTCGCGATATCTATCGCCGCGAGGGATGTGTGGGCTGTCACTCGCAGATGATTCGTCCGTTCCGCGCCGAAACCGAGCGCTATGGCCACTACAGCGTGGCCGGCGAGTCCGTCTACGACCACAACTTCCTGTGGGGCTCCAAGCGCACCGGCCCCGATCTGGCCCGCGTCGGCGGCCGCTACAGCGATGACTGGCACCGCGCCCACATGTACAACCCGCGTGACGTGGTGCCCGAGTCGATCATGCCTGCCTACCCGTGGCTCTTCGAGCGCACGCTGGATGGCAACGCCACGCCCAAGAAGATGGAGGCGCTTCGCATGGTGGGCGTGCCCTACACTGACGAGGACATCGCAGGCGCCACCCGCGAGGTACGCGGCCAACAGGAAATCATTGCGCTGATCGCCTACCTTCAGCAGTTGGGCACAGTTCTCGAGGGAACCCGCTGAGCATGGATACCGGGACTTTCCGCGGCATCATCACAGGCCTGCTTATTGTGGCCTTCATCGGCATCACCGTGTGGGCCTACTCGAAGCGTCGCAAGCCTGACTTCGACGAGGCGGCCCACCTGCCCTTCGCCGATGATGATGAGCAGCCGAACCGTGACAGGAGCGCCTCGCCAAACGGGGCCGATTCCCGCAAGAGCAAGGGAGACAAGAACGCATGAATAATCTCTGGGGTGACTCCCTTTCCGGGTTCTGGAGCACCTGGATCATTGTCATCACGCTGGGCTCCATCGGTTTTGCCACATGGCTGCTCTACGCCAACCGCAAGACGGAAAAGATTCCCGACGCCGAAGGCAACGTCGAGACCACCGGGCACGCCGCCGACGGCATCGAGGAGTACGACAACCCGCTGCCGCGCTGGTGGTTTCAGCTGTATGTGGGCACCGTGATCTTCTCGCTGGGCTATCTGGTGCTCTACCCGGGGCTTGGCAACTTCGCCGGCGTACTGGGCTGGACCCAGGAAGGCCAGTGGGAGGAAGAGGTGGCCCGCGCCGAAGAGCGCTTCACACCGATCTTCGCCCAGTACGAAGAGATCCCGATCCCCGATCTGGCCCGGGACGCCGACGCCATGCGGGTGGGCGAGCGCATCTACCTCAACAACTGTGCGGTGTGTCACGGCTCCAACGCTCAGGGCGGCTACGGCTTCCCCAACCTGACCAACGACGACTGGCTCTACGGCGGCGAACCGGACAATATCGTTACCAGTCTGGTCCGCGGCCGCAACGGTCTGATGCCCTCCTGGCAGCAGCTCGGCGAGGAGAACATCGAGAACCTCACCCAGTTCACCCTCTCGCTCTCCGAGCTTGAGCATGACGAGGAACGCGCCGAACGCGGTGCGGCGACCTATGCCTCTGTCTGTGCCGCCTGCCACATGCCCAACGGCACCGGCAACCAGGCGCTGGGCGCGCCCAACCTGACCAACGACATCTGGCTCTACCAGAGGCCGGGGCAGAGCGTGGCAGACTCCGTGCGTCAGACCCTGCGTAACGGACGCAACGGCCACATGCCGGCTCAGGCCGCCTATATCGGCGAGGAACGCGTCCACCTGGTCGCGGCCTACGTCTACAGCCTGCGCTTCCGGGACTGATACTCCTTCCGGAAAGACCTTGAGGGTGCGGCGCCACGTCGCACCCTTTCTCGTTGGTTCGCCATCTCGATACAATGATCACCCCAGCATCACTGCTGGCCCTTCCCCCCTCCTGCCGTGAGCCTGCCATGAGCGACAAGATACCTGCCCGCGATGTCACGCCGTCACCGGTCGAGCACCACTCCCCCGGCCCGAAGGTGCAACAGGAGATGTACGCCAGCCGACGCCACATCTACGTGCGGGAGATCAAGGGCCTCTTTCAGAAGGTGAGGCGCAGCGCCAACTGGGCCCTGATGCTGGGGTTCTTTCTGATCCCCTGGGTGCCCTGGGGCGATCGTCCGGCCATCTGGTTCGACCTGCCCAGCAGGGAGTTCCACATCTTCGCCGCCACCTTCTACCCCCAGGAGTTCATGCTTCTCTCCTGGCTGCTGATCATCTGCGCTTTCGGGCTGTTCTTCATCACGGTGTTCGCCGGCCGAGTGTGGTGCGGCTATACCTGCCCTCAGAGTGTCTGGACCTTCCTGTTCATCTGGTTCGAGCACCGACTCGAGGGTAGCCGCAACCGCCGCATCAAACTTGACCGTAGCGGCTTGAGCGCCGATAAGCTGTGGCGAAAGTCGGCAAAGCACGCCATCTGGCTGCTGATCGCACTGGCTACCGGGGTGTCCTTCGTGGGTTACTTCACGCCGATCCGTCAACTGGTCGTTGACCTACCGACC
Source organism: Halomonas tibetensis (assembly GCF_042643535.1). Taxonomy (NCBI): domain Bacteria; kingdom Pseudomonadati; phylum Pseudomonadota; class Gammaproteobacteria; order Oceanospirillales; family Halomonadaceae; genus Halomonas; species Halomonas tibetensis. The sequence continues at coordinate 256,854 of NZ_JBHRSQ010000007.1, read as the reverse complement.
CTTCAGGCCCACGGCTGGTCCTATTTCTGGACCGGCTTTTTCCTGGTGTTCACCTACCTCAATGCCGGCTGGTTGCGCGAGCAGGTGTGCATCTACATGTGCCCCTACGCGCGATTCCAATCGGTGATGTTTGACCGCGACACCCTGATTGTCTCTTATGACACGGAACGCGGGGAGCCCCGTGGCGCCCGCAAGAAGAGCCTCAGCCACACCGAGGCCAGAGAGGCGGGCTACGGCGACTGCATCGATTGCGACCTCTGCGTACAGGTCTGCCCCACCGGCATTGATATCCGAGACGGCCTGCAGTACGAATGCATCACCTGCGCGGCCTGTATCGATGCCTGCGACAGCGTGATGGACAAGATGGGTTACCCTCGCGGTCTGGTTCGCTATACCACCGAGAACGCCCTGGAAGGCAAGCCAACCCACATCGTGCGTCCACGTCTGATGGGCTACCTGGCGGCATTGATTGTCATGATAGGCGTGTTCGCCTGGGCAGTGACCGATCGCACCCCGTTGGGGTTCGATGTGGAACGCGAGCGCACCGAACTTTACCAGCTCACCCGCGATGGCCGCCTAAGCAACATCTACGTGTTGACGGTACGCAACCTGGACAGCGAGGACCATGTCTATCGCCTGGAGGCTTCCGGCCTGCCGGGATTGGTCCTGGACACTGACCGTATCACGGTGCCCGCTGGAGACAGCCGCAGCAACGTGATTTCCATCACCGTTGACCCGTCGGTAATCGAGCGCCCTAGCCACCCCATTACCCTACGCATCGAGGCCGATGAGGACTCGAACATCACGCTGGAACGCGAGATCCGCTTCATCGGCGACATCCGGAGATGACATGTCCCACCCTGTGACTCCCTGGTACAAGCAGTTCTGGCCCTGGTTTCTGATCGGGCTGCTGATGCTCTCGATCAGCGTCAGCTCCACCTTCGCCTTTCTGGCGATCCGCAGTGCCGACGGTATGGTACAGGAGGACTACTACGAGCACGGCCGTGCCATTAACATGGTGCTGGCCAAACAGGAGCGCGCCGCCGAGCTGGGGATCGCAGCAAGCGTGCGTATCGACCCCCTGACCAGCGACGTGGTGCTGGACCTGGAGGGCGACCACTACCCCGAGAAACTCGATTTCGAGCTGATCTTCCCCACCCGGGATGATCGCGATATCGAGATTACCCTCGAGCACGTTCGCGACGGCCGTTACCTGGGCCAGGCACCTGACAACCTGCGCTATCGCTGGTATCTGCAACTGCAGCCCCAGGTCGATGAACCCGAGTGGCGGCTGGTGGGTGAGGGCCGCTTTCCGGATGAGGATGCCGTGCGCCTGACCCCGGGGCGCGCGGCGCCCGCCAACGACTCCTGACATGCCTGAGCGGGTAGGAAACCCTGAGCCCATGAGTGAGGACGTTGCCGACGACTCGGCGGGATGCTTCCACTGCGGCAGCCGAGTCCCCCGGGGCGCTCCCTGGTCGATCACCATGGACGACACCCGCCAGCCGCTCTGCTGCCCCGGCTGTGAGGCGGTGGCACAAGCCATCGTCGACGGTGGACTGGAGAGCTACTATCGCTTCCGCACCGAGCTGCCGGAACGCCCCGATGAGCGGGAATCCGTGCGTGCCGAGACCTGGTCGGTATTCGACGACCCGGGCCTGCAGCACCAGTTCGTCCACCCCGAGGCCGACAGCGATCGGGTGCACGCCACCCTGGCGGTGGACGGCATCACCTGCGCCGCCTGCGCCTGGTTGATCGAGCACCGCTTGAACGCCCTGGCGGGGATCGACTCCAGCGCCGTCAACCTCACCCACCATCGGGTGCGGGTGAGCTGGGACCCCGAAACGGTCAAGCTGTCGCGCATCCTCGCCGAGATGGCCGCCATCGGCTACCAGGCCCAGCCCTACGAGCCCGACGAGGCCCAGGCGCGCCTGCAGCATGAGGAGCGCATGAACGTGCGCCGGCTGATCATCGCCGCGGTGGGCATGGCCCAGGTGATGATGTTCTCCATCCCCATCTACGTGGCCGGCCCCGAGGGCATCGGCGAGGACTTTTACGCCCTCTTCCACTGGCTCTCCTTCGCCCTGACCACCCCGGTGGTGTTCTTCTCGGCGATGCCCTTCTTCCGCAATGCCGTGCGCGACCTGCGCACCCGGGTGCTGGGCATGGACGTGCCGGTCTCCCTGGCCATCGGCTTCGCTTATACCGCCAGCGGCTATGCGGTGATAACCGGCAAGGGCGAGATCTACTTCGACTCGGCGGCGATGTTCACCTTCTTTCTGCTGTTCGGGCGCTACGTCGAGTCTCGTGCCCGGCGACGCAGCGGCCACAGTGGCAACGCCATGGCCGGCGCCCTGCCGCTCTCGGCGATTCGCCTCACCGAGGAGGGCGAGGAGCGCATTCTGCCGGCCAGCGAGCTGGCCGCCGGCGACCGGGTGCTGGTGAAGCCCGGCCATGGCGTGCCAGCCGACGGCGTGATCGAGGACGGCGAGTCGAGCCTCGACGAATCCATGCTTACCGGCGAGTACCTGCCGGTCACCCGACGCCTCGGCGAGACCGTCACCGGTGGCAGCCAGAACATCGAGAGCCCGCTGATCGTACGGGTAACCCACGCCGGGCGCGACGCTCGAGTGGCCGCCATCGTCGACCTCACCGACCGCGCCTTCGCCAGCCGTCCACGCCTGGCCCAGATGGCGGCGCGCATGGCGCATCTCTTCGTGTTGCGCCTGCTGGTGGTCACCGTGGTGGTAACGATCACCTGGTGGTTCATCGACCCCGCGCGGATGCCCTGGATCATGCTCTCAGTGCTGGTGGTCACCTGTCCTTGCGCCCTGGCCCTGGCCACCCCGACGGCGCTCACCGCCGGCCACGGCCAGCTGCGTCGCCGCGGAGTGCTGGTGACCCGCGCCGACGCCATCGAGTCGCTCTCCCAGCTCGACCGGGTGATTCTCGACAAGACCGGCACCCTGACCAGCGGCCAGATGACGCTGGTAGAGAGCCGACCGCTGGGTGAGCTCGACGCCGAACACGCCCGCACTCTGGCCGCCGCCCTTGAGGCACGCTCCGAACACCCTATCGCCCGCGCCTTTCATCCCTATCGGCTGGCCACGGTGCGCGCCTCCGAAGTGGTCAGCCGGACCGGTCAGGGGCTTGAGGGCACCCTTGAGGGTCGCCTCTGGCGGCTCGGCAAGCCTGACTTCGCCGCGTCGAAGCATGCACTGGAGGCGCCCGGTGACGGCCAATGGCTGCTGCTCTCCGAGGAGGGCGAGCCGAGGGCCTGGTTCGCTCTGCAGGACCGAGTGCGCGAAGACGCCGCCGACACCGTCGCGGCGCTGAAGGCCCTGGGGCTGGAAGTGGAGCTGCTCTCCGGCGATACTCCCGGCGCGGCGGGTGATCTCGCCCGGCGGCTGGACATTCCCACCTGGTGCGGCGGCGCCAGCCCCGAGGACAAGCTCGCGCGTATCCGCGAGAGCCAGACGGCCGGCGAGAAGGTCGCCATGGTCGGCGACGGCATCAACGATGTGCCGGTGCTAGCCGGCGCCGACGTTGCCATCGCCATGAACGGCGCCACCGACTTGGCCCGCACCAGCGCCGATGCCATCCTGCTGAGCCCGCGCCTGTCACGCATCGTCGAGGCGGTCGAGATCAGCCGCGCCACCCGCCGGGTGATGCGCCAGAACATGATCTGGTCGGTGTGCTACAACTTTACCGCCATGCCCCTTGCCGCCGTGGGCCTGGTCCCGCCTTGGCTGGCGGCCATGGGTATGGCGGGCAGTTCCATGGTGGTGGTGGGCAACGCCCTGCGCCTCAACCGTTTCCGCAGCCGCGCCATGCCCGACACGACGGCACCGCTGCCCTCCCCTGAACCCAGCCGGGTGACCCCATGAGCATTCTCTATCTACTGATCCCGCTGTCGCTGATTCTGCTGGGCCTGGCCGTCTGGGCCTTCTTCTGGGCGGTCAAGAACGACCAGTTCGACGACCTCGAGGGCCCCGCCCACCGCATCCTCTTCGACGAGGACGAGAACGACCTGCCCGCCGACGAGCGCCAGCGCCGCCGCGACGCACGCGAGCGTGCCAAGGCGCAGCGTTCTGACCCCGATGAGCCCGGCTGATGGATCCCACCGGGCTTGGCCTGCCGCCGCTGCTGGCGGCCTTCGTGTTCGGCTTGCTCGGCGGCGCCCACTGCATCGGCATGTGCGGCGGCATCATGAGCGCACTGACCTTTGCGGTGCCCCCCAGCATGCGCTCACCCTCACGCCTGACTGGCCTGCTGCTGGGTTACAACCTGGGACGCATCGTCAGCTACATGCTGGCAGGTGCCCTGGTGGCCGCACTCGGCACCCTGCTCACTCTTACCCCCGGCATGCGGACTGCCCTGCAGGGCTTCGCCGCGCTGATGCTGATCCTGATGGCGCTCTACATCGCCGACTGGTGGAAAGGGCTGCTCAGGGTCGAGGCGGTCGGTAAACGCCTGTGGCGGCACCTGGAGCCGGTGGGTCGGAAGCTGATGCCCGTGGTGAGGATCCCTCAGGCGATCGCGCTGGGAGCCGTGTGGGGCTGGCTGCCCTGCGGGCTGGTCTACTCGATGCTGGCCTGGAGTCTGGCCAGCGCCGACCCGCTCAGGGGGGCGGCGCTGATGGGTGCCTTTGGCCTCGGCACCCTGCCGGCACTGCTCGCCACAGGGCTAGCAGCCCGCCAACTGGGCGGACTGATCCGCCATCCCGCCACACGCACACTGGCGGCAATGTCGATCATCGCTTTCGCCCTGTGGCAGCTGTGGCTGATGCTCCCTACTCAGAGCCAGGGGTAATTCGAGACTATTCCACGCCAGATTGACACAGCTCAACGTCATACACGCCAAGCCGCCCTAGCATGTGATTACATCCACAGCCGGGAGCAGCGTCATGCCCGTGCAGGCGAAACGCAATAATCGCGCCGGGCTATCATCGGCTGCCGGAAGCAGGTCCTCGATGCCGTTCCATAACCACGACGGATCTCACTACCTCACCTCTCCCGATCGCCTCACCTCGGGGTATGGTCCGGCTGCATTAACACGGGCGCTGACCGAGCATCCCGCCGGGGCACCGCTGGCGATTCACGTTCACCTGCCCTTCTGCCGGCAGGCCTGTCGTTTTTGTGCCTCCCTGAGGGTACCTTCTCGGGACAACCGTCAGGCGGAACCTTACCTGACACGCCTAGACCGTGAAATGGTGCTGATCAGCCGCCTGCTGAATGCCCATCCTCCCGTACAGCGCCTGCATTGGGGGGGTGGCGCACCCGCCTTCCTGTCACTGAACCAGATGGGCGACCTCTTCGACCGTCTCGATGCTCGCTTCGGGCTCTCCAACGCCCGTGAGCGCGATTTCAGCATCGAGATTGACCCCCGCGAAGCCAATGTCTTCACCCTGCGCCACCTTCAGGCATTGGGCTTCAACCGCCTGAGCTTGGGTGTTCAGGAGCTTGACCCGCGGGTGCAAAAGGCGATTAACCGGATTCAGCCTCGAGTACTGACCGAGTCGCTGGTGGACGAGGCCGAGCGCCTTGGTTTCCACTCGCTCAACCTGGACCTGATCGTGGGCCTGCCGCTGCAGACGCCCGAGGGTTTCGGCGAGACGCTGGATCAGGTGATCGCCATGGCGCCGGCACGCATTACCCTGCGCCGCTACGCCCACCTGCCTCGGCGCTACCGACCCCAGCGCGAAATCCACACAAAGGATCTGCCCGAAGCGGCGGCCCAGCTGGCGATCATGAGAGAGGCACGCGACCGACTCGCCGCTGCCGGCTATGTGCCTCTCGGGCTCGGTCAGTTTGCCCGCGCGGATGACAGCCTGGCGCTGGCCCTGGAAGAGGGCCGCCTGGCGCGGGACCTGCAGGGCTACACCCCCTACCCTCCAGTTGATCAGATCGGTCTCGGCGTCGCCGCCATCAGTCGGGTCGGCGACACCATTACCCGCAACGCCATGACCCTGACCGACTATGAAACTGCGCTGGACGCAAGCAGATTGCCCGCGGAGGTCGGCCACCGACTGGACGCCACCCAGCGCATGCGACGCGACGCCATAGAATCGCTCGCCTGCCGGCATGAGCTGGACCTCACCGCGCTGTCGAAGGCCCACGGGCGCGACGCCGCCGAGGCCATGGCCCATGCCCTGCAGCGCCTGACCCCGCTCTGCCAGGCGGGGCTGCTGGAGCGCCGCGGCGAGTGCCTGAGGGTGACACCCGAGGGAGTCTGTTCCCTGGCCCGCCTCCTCGACGTCTTCGCCTCCCGGGCCTCACCGATGTCGTGAGCCGTCGGTCTTACTGACCTACCTCCTTGGAGGTGGTTTGCCCTGCCCGTAGAATCCTCCATACTGTCCGCCATGATCACGATCAAGGAGAAGGCGGCCATGCCTGATAGCCTGACCGGACGGCGGCGCTCCGTGCTGCATGAAACTCGCTGCCAGACCTGCAGTCTGAGCTCGCTGTGCCTGCCACTGGCACTCGAAATTCAGGACATGGATCAGTTCGACGCCATCATTCGTCGGCGCGCACCTCTCAAGAAGGGCGAGACTCTCTTTCGCCAGGACAGCCCGTTCACCAGCGTCTATGCGGTACGTTCGGGCAGCCTTAAACAAGTGACCACCGAGGGTAGCGGCGACGACCAGCTCACCAACTTCTATCTGCCCAGCGAGCTGGCGGGCCTGGACGGCATCGACGAGGACCACTACCCCGGAACAGTGATAGCGCTGGAAACCACCACCGTCTGCGAGATTCCCTTCGACCGGCTGGATCAGCTATCGGAGTCTCTGCCCGAGCTACGCGGCCAGCTCTACAAGAGCATGAGCAAGGAGTTGCGCGCAGACCGCCGCATGATGCGCCTGCTGTCACGCAAGACCGCCGACCAGCGACTCGCCAGCTTCTTCGCGGGACTTTCCGACCGTTTTCGCCGACGCGGTTACTCCCCCTACAGCTTCCGCCTCTCCATGTCGCGGGCCGACATCGGCAACTATCTGGGACTGGCCGTGGAGACCGTCAGTCGAATTCTCGGTCGGTTCCAGAGCCAGGGCCTAGTTGAGGTCTCTGGCCGCGAAGTACACATCCTCGATCTGGAATCCCTTATTCTGGTTGCCGAGGAAGAAGGGGCAAAATAGCGCTTACGACTCGTTGAGGAGATCGATCCTGCTGGCCAACACTCGCGCCTGCTTCTCTTCCAGCCCGGCGAAGTCGAACAGCTCGCGGTCGGCAAGCTGCGACGGGGCCACATTGGTTACCGCCTTGAACATGCTCTCCAGACGGCCGGGGTGTTTACCTTCCCAATCGGCGAGCATTTCCTTGACCACCTGACGTTGAAGGTTGGGCTGGGAGCCGCAAAGATTGCAGGGAATGATTGGAAATTCCATCAGCCGCGCATACTCGGCGATATCGGCCTCCCGGCAATAGGCCAGCGGGCGGATCAGAATGTTCTTGCCATCGTCGGCAAGCAGCTTGGGTGGCATAGCCTTGAGGCTGCCAGCGAAAAACAGATTGAGGAACAGCGTCTCGAGGATATCTTCGCGATGGTGACCCAGGGCAACCTTGGTGGCGCCGATCTCTTCCGCAAAACCATATAGAGAGCCGCGTCGCAGCCTCGAGCAGAGTGCGCAGGTGGTCCTGCCCTCTGGAGTCTTCTCCTTGACCACCGAGTAGGTATCACGCTCGAGGATGCGATACTCGACGCCGATGGACGCCAGGTACTCCGGTAACACGTGCTCGGGAAAACCCGGCTGCTTCTGGTCGAGGTTAACCGCCACCAGCGAGAAATCGATCGGGGCGTTGCGCTGCAGGCTGCGCAGGATCGACAGCATCGTATAGCTGTCCTTGCCACCGGACAGGCACACCATCACGCGATCGCCCTCATGGATCATCCCGTAGTCGATGATCGCATTGCCCGTCTGGCGCCGAAGGCGCTTCTTCAGCTTGTCAAACTCACGCTTGCCGCGGACATCGAGTGCATCAAGAGTCGGCGAAGGAGCTTCCTGAAACGTGTGGGCGGCCGCAGAGGCGGTCTTCTGACGATCACGGGGATCGAATATCGAGGCGTCGTGCATGGTCGGTAAGCGCTGCCAGTGCGAGCAAAAATAACGGGGGGCCTATCCTACCATCGCCGACGCCATCAGGCGACGCCGCCCTACCCTTCAAGAATAGCGATTCAGGAATAGCGACCCAGGGCGCTGGACTGGTGTTCAAGGCGCAGAAAGATCAGGGCCGTGGTCACCGCATCCCCCAGGGCGGTGTGACGCCCCATCAGCGGCACGTCCAGCAGTTCGGCCACCTTTTCGAAGCGCGGCGCGGCTTCCACCTCCGGATGGCGGCGGCGCAGGCGCCTCAAGTAGCTTTGAGCCACGTCGATGGTGGCGTTGGGCAGGTCGAAGCCGAAGCGCGGCCGCAGCTCGCGATTGAGAATCGCCAGATCAAAACCCAGGTGCCAGCCCAGCAGGGGACGGTTGCCGACGAAATCAAGCAGGCGCTCCAGGGCATCCTCAACGGCCAGGCCGCCGCTTAGATCCATACCTTGCAGACCCTGGCTGCGAACCAATTCGGCAGAAGGGCTCGCGGAGCACGTCAGGCGCAGGTCCAGGGATTCGCTAGTCAGCACCCGCTCCCCACGCACCTTGACGGCAGCAATAGAGGCCAACTGAGGGCTGCGGCTACCTACCCCGATGACCCGGATATCGATGACCACCATCTCGTCACCCGTGTAAGGATGAAAGAGCCAGGCGTAGTCACCGTTGGCGTGTCGTCGTCGGTCGGCGGCACGCCGCAGGACCTTGATCATGGTGGAGCTCCCTGTGTCTTCGTTTTTTCTTCGCAAATCGCCGTTCCTTCGGGGGTCACCTGACCATCACGAATACTCTAGATGAAAGCGATGCGATAGCCGCTGCTTAAGATCCTTGACGATGTGCAGCGCTTCTCGCAGCAGATCGCGCTCCAGCGACGAGAGTTCCTGAACCACTACGCGGTCGGGCTGGCGCTCGTCGCCGCCGCTGTCTAGGTGTTCAAGCTGCTGCTTGAGGCGCATTTCGGTGAACAGCGACAGGGCTTCGCCCAGATCCTCCGCGAACCGCGGCTCCAACCGGCCATCCGCCGCCAGAGCATCCAGGCGCTCCAGGGTGGAAGTAGGACGAATGCCCCGCTCTAACGCCATTACCCTCACCCCGTGAACGATGGGAAAGATACCGCCCTTCTTGATGTCGATACCGTGCTGAGGGCGCTTGAGCGAACCAAACAGGGTGAGCGGGGTGGAGAATCGCAGGATGGTACGAGCGAAGTAGGAGAGCAACAGCTCGTCGCCAGCGCAGCGTTCGAACAGCTCGTCGCGCACGCGGTCGAGTAAAGCCGGATTGCCTGCCACCGCGTGGGAGTCGAGCATGATGGCCAGCTTCATCAAGCTGTCACCGTCACGCTTACTGGCCCAACTGGCAATGCGCTCACGCCACTGGGTCACGGTACCGACCCACTCGGGGTTGGAGACCATGATGTTGCCCGGACAGGGCGGGTAACCCAGCTCGATCAGCGTCTCGGTGAGGCGCTGCATCTGCTCCCCGCAGTCTGGCCAGTCCAGGTCGTCGGCCAGGATCAGACCGTTGTCCTGATCCGTCTTGAGGATCTGCTCGCCGCGCCCTTCGCTGCCCATGACCATCAGGCAGCTGTCTGCGTGGTAACGCTCATCGACCTGAAACCCCCAGGCCTTGCTCATGATACGACCGTTGAGCGCCGCCAGCAGGCCCATGGCAAAGCGAAGTTTGACCCCCTGGGCCATCAAGGCCTTGACCAGTTCCGGCGTGCGGCGGCTGGCGGCAGCCAATGCCTCGAGGCTCTCGGCCTGCTCTACCTGCAGGCTGACCACGTAGCTGCGGCTCGAGAAGTAGCTGAGTACGTCAGTTAGTTCAACGACGCCCATCACTACCTCTTTATCCAGCACCACCACACGCTCCACCTTATGGCGGGTCATCACCACCAGTGCCTCGAACAGATACTGCCCCGGCCCTACCGTGATCAGCTCGTTGCGGCCCAGCCCGTCCAGGGCACTGTCGCGATCACGGCCTTCCACCACCAGAGCGTTGAGCAGGTCGGTCTTGGTAATCATGCCAGGGCCGGCATCCCCCTTCACCAGCATGCTGTCGGCATGGCGCTCGTTGATGGTAGTCACGGCCTCAGCGATGGTAGTGGCGGCCGGCACAATCAGCGGCTCACGCATGCACTCATCGACCCGAGCCAGCATGAATCCAGCCATGGTGACCCCCCCCTCTGCGCGCTGCTCGGTCAGCAGGCGCGCCTTGTGAGCGAGGGTCTGGCGAAAGAACTCAGAAAAGGGCGGGTAGTCGTTGCAGAGTTCGAGGAAGAGCGGCCTGGGCAGCAGGTAACAGAGACTCTCCTGCTCGGCCCGAAAGCGATAGCGGCTCTTGCCGTTGAGGATGCTGATGGCGCCGAACAGGTCGCCACGGGTGTAGTGACCGATACGCGAGCGGGCTGCCGGCAGCGTCGGGTCGACTTCTGCCACCTCGCCCTTGTGAATGAGGAAGAGGTTTTCGCCGGCCTGACCCGTCTCGAGAATGATCTCGTCGCGATCGAAATAGGCCAGATCGACGCCCTGGCGAACCCTCTCGCGGCCGGCTTCATCGAGAAGGGTGAACGGCGGTTGGGAAAGATCGACCTCGACCATGGCGCTGACCTCGCGGACGGCTTTCCGACCATCATGTAATGGATCCCCCACCGCCCCGCGGGGGGCTAATGGCTGAGGGAAAGGCCGGAACGGGAACGGCGTTTATGGCCGTCACCTGGTGATTGTTGAACGCTGGTTGCGGAATTCAGGGGGCTGCCACGAAGGCAGACCGGGGCATCCTGCTTGACGGGAAACCTGATTGAAGAATAACAGCCCCTTCATTACCTGTATAAGCTAGACGAACGTCTTCCCTCCCAACCGCTTAGACGATTGTCCAAGACCAGCGGTGACCGGAAGAAAGCCAACCTCTCCGCCCCTATACAATCGTCCTAATCCCGCTTCCCGTTGCTTAGCAAGAAACCGACAAAAAAATTTCAACCGATTGATATAAAATATATTTTTCAGAGCCAATTAAATCGTATTTTTCTCATGATACGAAAGTCTGGGATTCATTTTCACCACTCATTGCCCACTATCCACATTGCGTCGTGCAGGACAATCCTACGAAAACAACGTGTTTCGATATCGGTCTGGTCTATCCCACATGCGTCTTCCCTCCGGAGATAAACCCAAGGGGCTCACAAAGGCCCGGTAAAAGACTCGAGATTGCCCTGATGATTCACAGCCAACAGACCACCCAACTTCCCAACCCCACCAATAACAAGTGGAGAACACGATAATGGCAGAAGAGAAAATAGATTCCGCCGACTACTGGAAGGCGAACGTGCGCCTGATAAGGGGATGCCTGATCGTCTGGGCCTTCGTTTCTTACGGATGCGCCATCCTGTTTCGGCCGCTGCTCTCCGGCATTCCGGTGGGCGGAACCGACCTGGGCTTCTGGTTCGCCCAGCAGGGCTCCATCCTCACCTTTATCGTGCTGATCTTCTTCTACGCCTGGAAGATGAACAAGCTCGATCAGAAATTCGGTCTGGGGGAGTAAACCAGCATGAGTCAATTTGCCATCAATCTGCTGTTTGTAGGGGCCTCTTTCGCCCTCTACATCGGCATCGCCATCTGGGCCCGAGCGGGTTCAACCAAAGACTTCTACGTGGCGGGCGGCGGCGTTCACCCGATCACCAACGGCATGGCCACCGCCGCCGACTGGATGTCCGCAGCCTCCTTTATCTCCATGGCCGGCCTGCTGGCCTCCGGCGGCTACGCCAACTCCACCTTCCTGATGGGCTGGACCGGCGGCTACGTGATCCTCGCCATGCTGCTGGCTCCGTACTTGCGCAAGTTCGGCAAGTTCACGGTGCCGGACTTCATCGGTGATCGCTTCTACAGCAATGCGGCACGCCTGGTGGCCGTTATCTGTCTGATCGTGGCCTCCGTCACCTACGTCATCGGTCAGATGACCGGCGCCGGCGTGGCCTTCTCCCGTTTCCTCGAGGTCTCCAATACCTGGGGCATCTGGATCGCTGCCTTCATCGTGTTCCTGTATGCGGTATTCGGCGGCATGAAGGGCATCACCTACACCCAGGTGGCCCAGTACATCGTGCTGATCATCGCCTACACCATCCCGGCGGTATTCATTGCGTTCCAGCTGACCGGCAACCCGATCCCGATGTTCGGCTTGTTCAGCACCCACAGCGAATCCGGCATCCCGCTTCTGCAGAAGCTCGATGACGTCGTGGTGGCGCTGGGCTTCCGTGACTACACGGCGGACGTGGACAACAAGCTCAACATGGTGCTGTTCACCCTGTCGCTGATGGTGGGTACCGCGGGTCTGCCCCACGTCATCATCCGCTTCTTCACCGTGCCGAAGGTGGCCGACGCTCGCTGGTCCGCTGGCTGGGCCCTGGTCTTCATCGCCCTGCTCTACCTGACGGCACCGGCCGTGGGTGCCATGGCGCGCTTGAATCTGGCCACCACGGTATACCCGGAAATGGCCGGCCAGGTCGAAAACTATGAGTCGGCTGCTTCCAACGCGATCCTCTATTCGGAGCGTCCGGAGTGGGTTCGCACCTGGGAAGAGACCGGCCTGATCACCTTCAACGACCTCAACAACGACGGTCGCATCCAGATGTTCAACTCGGCAGCTACCGATCCTGACTCAACACAATACAACGAAGAATTTGCCCAAACTGCTGAAGAGCTTGGCTGGGAAGGCAACGAGCTGACCGTCAACAACGATATCCTGGTACTGGCCAACCCCGAGATCGCCAACCTGCCAGGCTGGGTCATCGGTCTGATCGCCGCCGGCGGTATCGCGGCTGCGCTATCTACCGCCGCTGGTCTGCTGCTGGCCATCTCTTCGGCCATCAGTCACGACCTGATCAAGACCATGATCAACCCCAAAATCTCCGAGAAAGGCGAGATGCTGGCGGCGAGGATCTCCATGGGCGGTGCCATCCTCTTGGCCACCTACCTGGGCCTCAACCCTCCGGGCTTCGCCGCCCAGACGGTAGCCCTGGCCTTCGGTATCGCCGGCGCCTCGCTGTTCCCGGCGCTGATGATGGGGATCTTCTCGAAGCGGATCAACGACAAGGGCGCGGTTGCCGGCATGCTGACCGGTCTGCTGCTGACTCTTCTCTATATCTTCACCTACCTGGGCTGGTTCTTCGTTCCGGGCACCAATATGCTGCCCAACACCCCGGACAACTGGATCTTGGGCATCTCCCCGCTCTCCTTTGGCGCGGTGGGTGCGATCTTCAACTTCGCGGTTGCCTTCGCGGTTTCCAGTGCGACCGAAGAGCCTCCGCAGGAGATTCAGGACCTGGTAGAAAGCGTGCGCTACCCGAAGGGTGCTGGCACCGCTGTCGACCACTAACTGCTCAGGTCTATCTGGGCCATAATGGCCCCCTGGCCCGGCTCGCCGGGCCAGTTAACTCCCACCGATCGGGCTTCCCTAGGGAAGCCCGATCGCTTTCAGTAAGGACCTTTCATGATTTGGCATTTGATCGCGGCGATCTTCGCCGGCCTTGGCGCTGCCGGCATCGCCATGGTGCTGCGCATGGCCAGCGGCAAGCGACTGCCGACCTGGATCATCCCGGTCTTCGGCGCAATGGGCATGCTCGGCTACCAGATCAGCGTCGAGTACTCCTGGTACGAACATAAGCAGCAGCTGTTGCCCGAGTCGGCCCAGGTGGTCGAGGTCGAGCACGACGCCATGTTCTGGCGCCCCTGGACCTATTTCTTTCCCATGGCGACTGCTTTCAGCGTGATCGATGAGCAGAGCATGGCGATTCAGAAGCAGAACGGTGAACGACGCGTCGAGTTCCTTCTCTACTACTTCGAGAAACAGGTCCAGGACCGCGTCACAACCCAGACCTGGCTGATGAACTGCACCAACCGCGAAATGCTGCCGCTGGAAGCGGACACTCGCCGGCCACTTCTCGAGCACAGTCGCCGGCTGAACGAGGACGCCCCGATCTTCCAGGCAGTCTGCCAGGACGCCTGACACCCCGCCGCCTGCCTTCACGGGTCACATTGCCCTAGAATGGGCGCCAGACTCGAGGGAGAAAGATCATGTTCTCAGGCTGGCTGCTGGTTGCCATATCGCTGCTCTACATCGCCGTGCTGTTCGGCATTGCCTGGCGCGGCGACCGTCATGCCCGCCAGCATGGTGCCAGCCGGCGTCGGCCTATCATCTACAGCCTGGCACTGGCCATCTACTGCACGTCCTGGACTTTCTACGGCGCAGTGGGCCAGGCAGCCACCGGAGGCTGGTCCTTCGCCAGCATCTACGTCGGGCCGATCCTCACCTTCCTGCTGTTCTGGCCGGTGCTGGCCAAGATGATCCGCGTGGCCAAGCACCAGAACGTCACCTCCATCGCCGATTTCATCGCCTCTCGCTACGGCAAGGCCCAGTCTCTAGCCGCCTTCGCCAGCCTGGTGGCACTGATCGGCACCCTGCCCTATATCGCCCTGCAATTGAAGGCGGTATCTACCTCCTTCAGCGTGCTCACCGCCTCCGGTGACCCTACGCATACTCCGTTGTTTGCCGACACCGCCTTCTACGTCGCGGTGGTAATGGCGGCCTTCGCCATCTTGTTCGGCACTCGCCATACCGATGCCACGGAGCATCACGAGGGACTGATTCACGCCGTGGCCTTTGAGTCCCTGGTCAAGCTGGTCGCCTTCCTGGTGCTCGGCGCCTACGTCACCTGGGGCATGTTCGACGGCCTGGGCGAGCTCTTCGCCCAGGCTGAGGTACAGCTGGAGCTCCAGCGCCAACTGGCCCAGCAGGACTTCGGCCAAAGCTTCTGGGCCCAGACCCTGCTGGCGATGCTGGCGATCCTCTGCCTGCCGCGCCAGTTTCACGTGGCGGTGGTCGAGAACACCCACCCCGACGATGCTTCCAAGGCGCGCTGGCTCTTCCCACTCTACCTGGCCGCCTTCGCCTTCTTCGTGTTGCCACTGGCGGCCGCCGGCCTGACCCTGTTTGCCGACAGCGGCATCGCGCCGGACACCTATGTGCTGGCGCTGCCCATGGCGGCGGACAGCCAGTGGCTGACCCTGCTGACCTTTATCGGCGGCTTCTCGGCGGCCACCGGCATGGTGATCATGGCCGCCGTGGCGGTATCGATCATGATCTCCAATGAGATCGTTATCCCGGCACTGTTCCGCCTGCGCTGGTTCGACACCAAGGCCCGCGACTACGGCCGCCTGGTGCTGCGCGCTCGGCGCATTACCATTGCCGCAGTGCTGGCCATGGCCTACGGCTTTTATCACTTGATCGGCGAGTTCGCCTCGTTGGCTTCCATCGGCATGCTCTCCTTTGCCGCCGCTGCCCAGTTCGCTCCCGCTCTGATTGGCGGGCTCTACTGGAAACGTGGCAACCGCCTGGGAGTCATCGTCGGCATGAACGCCGGCTTCGCCATCTGGGCCTACAGCCTGCTGATGCCAGCGATGATCTCGGCAGGAGTGCTGCCAGGCCACTGGGTCGATGGGGGCCCGCTGGGGCTGGTCTGGCTGGCGCCCACCTCGCTGTTTGGGCTGAATGTCGGCGATAGCTTCACCCACGGCGTCATGTTGTCGCTGGGGGTAAACCTGTTCTGCTACATCTTCGTCTCCCAGGTCACCTCCCAACGCGTCGTGGAACGCATCCAGGCCTCGCTCTTCGTGGACAGCGTAGAGACCCGCCAGACCTCCGTGAACCGCCCCTGGACCGGCGCCACCACCGTGGGTGATCTCAAGGTGCTTTGCGAACGCTTCCTTGGCGCCGGCCAGGTCAGTCGCGCCTTCTACGACTACGCACGGCGCGGCGGCTCGACGCTGGAGGACAGCGCCCGCGCCTCCATCGATGTCATCCAATTCACCGAGCGCTTCCTGGCTTCGGTGCTGGGGGCCTCCTCGGCCCGAATCGTGGTCAACTCGGCGCTGCAGGGCCGCGGCATCGGCATCTCCGACGTGATCTCCATCGTCGATGAAGCTTCCCAGGTGCTGGAGTTCAACCGCGCCCTGCTCCAGGCCACCATCGAGAACATCAATCAGGGCATCAGCGTGGTGGATCAAAACCTGCGCCTGGTGGTGTGGAACCAGCGCTATCTGGAACTGTTCCGCTTCCCCGACCACCTGATTCGCGTCGGCGCGCCGATGGACAAGATCTTCCGCTACAACGCGCATAACGGCGAGTACGGACCCGGCGACCCCGAAGAGCACGTCCAACTGCTACTCGACAATATTCGCGAGGGCCAGCCCCACCGCTACGTACGCTACCGCCAAGACGGCAGCGTACTGGAGGTCCAGGGCAATCCCATGCCCGGCGGCGGCTTCGTCTACACCTATCAGGACATCACCCAGCAGAAGCGCATCGAGGAAGCGCTGATTCGCTCGGAAAACAACATCCGTATTTATACGGACAACGTGCCCGCGCTGATTGCCTACTTCGACAAGGAGTGTCGCTACCTCTTTACCAACCGCGCCTATGAGCAGGCCTTCGGTATCGACCGCAACGCAGTGATCGGCAAGCGGGTTCAAGACGTCGTGTCACCTGAGATGGCCCGCGAGCGAGCGCCATGGATCGAAAGGGCACTGGTCGGTGAGCGAGTCAGCTTCGAGGTCTCGCTCCGGCTCCCCGAGGGGCGACGCTACATGCTGGTTACCTACACGCCCCACTTCGGTGACAGCGGGGCGATACTCGGCTTCTTCGCCCTCTATCAGGACATCACCGAGCGCCGCCAGGCGGAAATCGCCCTCAAGGAGACCAATGAGACCCTCGAGGAGCGCGTACGAGAGCGCACCCAGGCACTCTCCGAGGCCAACGCCGCTCTGCGCCAGGAGAACCGGGTGCGAGCCGAAGCCGAACTGGCACTGCGCCAGGCGAAGCAGCTGGCCGAAGACGCCAACGCCTCCAAGACCCGCTTCCTGGCAGCGGCCAGCCACGATCTGCTGCAGCCACTCAACGCCGCGCGGCTGTTTACCTCGGCCCTCTCCCAGGAGATGGAGCCCGACAACATGAAGCGCATCATCGGCCATATCGACAACTCGCTGCAGGCTGCCGAGGAACTGCTCGGCACCCTGCTCGACATCTCCAAGCTTGACGCCGGGGCGCTGACCCCGCGGCGCAGTCACTTCGCGCTGGCCGATATCATTCGCCCGCTACGCGCCGAGTTCGAGGTAATGGCCGAAGATCGCGGCCTCGACCTGCTGGTGGTACCCACGCGAGTCTGGGTCGATAGCGATGCCCAGATGCTGCGACGGATCATTCAGAACTTCCTGTCCAACGCCATCCGCTACACCCAGGAGGGCCGAGTATTGATGGGCTGCCGTCGTCATGGCGAACGCATCTCCATCCAGGTGTGGGATTCGGGCCCCGGCATTCCCGAATCCAAGCAGGTGGAAATCTTTCAGGAGTTCCGTCGACTCGATCAGGCCTCGCGACACAAGGAGAGCGAGAAGGGTCTTGGGCTGGGACTGTCGATCGCCGACCGCATGAGCCGCGTGCTCGATCACCCCATCACGGTGCGCTCGAAGGAGGGCTCAGGCACCATGTTCGCGGTCAGTGTCCCAGTGGTCGAAGCACGCAGCGAGGCGCAGCAGGCCGAGGAGGCTGCCTCGCCCAAGCGCGCCGGAAACAAGCTTGTTGGCATTCGCGTTCTGTGCATCGACAACGAGAGCCTGATCCTTGAGGGCATGAAGGCGATGCTCTCGGGCTGGGGCTGCGAGGTATTCACCGCCACCACCATTGGCGGGGCCAAATCGGTACTGCGCCACCTCGATGGCGACCCCGACGCGATACTCGCCGACTACCATTTGGACAACGAAGTCACCGGCCTGATGGCGCTCGAGGCCCTCAGCGAGCGGCATGAGGGCGCGGTGCCCGGCATCGTGATCACCGCCGACCGCACCGAGGAAGTCGCCGAGGAGGTCCGGCGCGCTGGCTACCAGTTGCTTCTCAAGCCGGTGCGCCCCGCCGCCCTCCGCGCCCTGCTCACTCGCACCCTGCAAGCCAGTCGCGCGGCGCAGTAGCGTCAGGCGGCAAACCCATCATGTAAAAAACCCACCTGACGGTGGGTTTTCTAATGTCATGGGCACTTGCTATCTGGCGCTCAGGATTCGACTTTTGGCGGCTCGACCTCGAGCTTCTGGGCGGCGATGACCGCCTGGGTGCGAGAATGGACGCCCAGCTTGCGCAGGATAGCGGTGACGTGGGCCTTGATGGTCGCTTCGCTGACGCTCAGCTCATAGGCGATCTGCTTGTTGAGCAGCCCCTCGGTGAGCATGTTGAGCACGCGGAACTGCTGCGGGGTCAGCGAGGCGATTGCCTCGGCGAACTTGGTCTCATCCTCATTGGCCTCGCCCATTACCGCGGCCAGCTCGGCAGGCAACCACACCTCGCCGTCGAGAATCTCACCCACTGCCTCGGCGATCAGCTGTAGCGACGAAGACTTGGGAATGAAGCCCGAGGCACCGTAGTCGATGGCCCGACGCACCACGTAGGGTTCATCACTACCCGAGACCACTGCCACCGGAATGTCGGGCGTCTGGCCACGCAGCTGTATCAAGCCTGAGAAACCGTGGGCCCCGGGCATGTGCAGGTCGAGCAGAATCAGGTCGGCGTCCGGGTGGCGATTCACCACCTCGGCGGTGGCCTGCATGGTGTCGGACTCCACGATTTCGGCCTGGGGCGCCAGTTGGCGCAGCGCCTGGGTGAGGGCTGCGCGGAACAGCGGATGGTCATCGGCGACGATGAATTTCTGGGCAAATGCCATGGATTCTCCTCCGGTTCCTCTGGCAGCGGGCGTGGACCGCCACTCGGGGTCTTATGTGACTGTGAGGCATGTTACCCCATGCTAGAGCCGATTCCCAAGCGCCCCGACAACATTGTCGACAATATTATTGAGCTGGCGCAAAAAGCCGGCCAATAAGGCCGGCTCTGCAAGGGAACAGCGACGCGACAATCAGCGAACTGCGCGGTTCTCGATCAGCTCGTCGACAACACCCGGATCGGCCAGGGTGCTGGTATCGCCCAGGCCGTCGCACTCGTTGGCAGCAATCTTGCGCAAGATGCGGCGCATGATCTTGCCGGAGCGTGTCTTCGGAAGGCCCGGGGCCCACTGGATGACGTCTGGCGAGGCGATCGGACCGATATCCTTGCGCACCCACTGGGTCAGCTCCTTCTTGAGCTCGTCGGTGGGCTCCACATCGCCGTTCAGGGTCACATAAATATAGATACCCTGACCCTTGATATCGTGGGGGAAGCCCACCACGGCGGCCTCGGCCACGGCATCGTGGGCCACCAGGGAGGATTCGATCTCTGCAGTCCCCATACGGTGGCCAGAGACGTTGATCACATCGTCGACACGACCGGTGATCCAGTAGTAGCCGTCCTCATCGCGACGGCAACCGTCACCGGTAAAGTAGACGCCCTTGTAGGTGGAGAAATAGGTCTGGGTAAAGCGCTCATGGTCACCCCAGATGGAGCGTGCCTGACCCGGCCAGGAGTCGGTGAGCACCAGGTTGCCTTCCACGGCGCCTTCGAGGGTGTTGCCCTCGCTGTCGAACAGCGCCGGCTGAACGCCGAAGAACGGCAGGGTGGCGGAACCGGGCTTGAGATCCGTGGCACCGGGCAGCGGGGCGATCATGATGCCGCCGGTCTCGGTCTGCCACCAGGTATCCACAATCGGGCACTTGGAGTTACCGATGACGCGGTAGAACCAGTCCCAGGCCTCGGGGTTGATGGGCTCACCCACCGACCCGAGGATGCGCAGGGTGTCGCGCTGGCTGGAGTCCATCACGCTGTCGCCATGGGCCATCAGGGCGCGGATGGCAGTGGGTGCGGTGTAGAGAATGTTGACCTTGTGCTTGTCGACGATATCGCCCATACGGCCATGGGTCGGATAGCTGGGCACGCCCTCGAACATCAGGGTAGTACCACCGTTGGCCAGCGGACCGTAGACAATGTAGCTGTGGCCGGTGACCCAGCCGACGTCTGCGGTGCACCAGTAAATCTCACCGTCCTGATAGTCGAACACATACTGGTGGGTCAGGCTGGCGTAGACCATGTAGCCGCCGGTCGTGTGCTTGAGGCCCTTGGGCGCACCGGTGGAGCCGGAAGTGTAGAGAATGAACAGCGGATCCTCGGCATTCATCTCCTCGGCAGGGCAGTCGGCGGACTGCTTGTCGACCACGTCGGCGTACCAGACGTCTCGGCCATCGTTCCACTCGATTTCACCGCCGGTGCGCTTGACCACCAGCACATTCTTGCAGATTTCGGTGCCGTCGCGAGTCAGGGCCGCGTCGACATTATCCTTGAGCGGCACATGCTTTCCGCCACGCACGGACTCGTCGGCCGTGATCACCAGCTTGGAGTTGGCGCCAACCACGCGCTGGGCCAGAGCATCGGGAGAGAAACCGCCAAACACCACGGAATGCACCGCGCCGATACGGGCGCAGGCCAACATGGCCACGGCGGCCTCGGGGATCATCGGCATATAGAGTGTGACCACGTCGCCCTTGCCGATGCCCAGCTCTTTCAGGGCATTGGCCAGCTTGCAGGTACGCTCATGGAGGTCACGATAGGTGATGTGGGCCGAATCGTTGGGGTCATCTCCTTCCCAGATAATGGCGGTCTGGTCGCCGCGCTGTTCAAGATGGCGATCGATGCAGTTGGTGCTGGCATTCAGCGTGCCGTCTTCGAACCAGCGAATGTCCACGTTGTGTGGATCGAAACTGGTGTGCTTGATCTTTGAGGGGGCTTTGACCCAGTCAATTCGCTTGGCCTGCTCGGCCCAGAAGGTATCCGGCTCGTTCACGGACTGCTGGTACATCGCCTGATATGTCGCCTTATCGGCCCAGGCCTTGGCGGCGATATCATCGCGCACCGGGTAAACGTTCTGCTGATCGCTCATAGGAGTGCCTCTATATTTGGGATGGCCCCGTCAAGTGAGTGAAACCGGCCGGCCGTGAATTGTCATTGTCTGGGAGTGACCGGTGCCATTTAAGGTGATGTCAGCATACCCCTGCCTGACGCTACTTCCACTTAGACATTGGTATGAGCAAATTTCCTTTTAATAACAATGCTTTAAGCACCTATTTTAAGCACTCAAACCCCAAGATAGACCAAGGTCTGAGCGCAGTGACGGCAGCGGTAGCGCTGCCCCTGCCGCGCCAGCGCGTGGCGCCGGGTGCTGAACCCATGCTCGCGACAGTCACAGGCATAGCGGTGGGGTGCGGGACTGGAGCGACCGGTGTCAAAACGGTGAGTGGTGCGGGGCGTTAAGCCAAACAGCCCTCGCATCACCGTCTGCCACTCACGGCCGTGAGGGCGAGCCCGGCATCCATCCTCCAAGTGGTGGACCAGCCAGTGGGCCATCTCATGGGGCACCACTTCCACCATGAACTCCCGGCGGTTCTCGGCGAACAACACCGGATTGAAGCGTAGTCCACCCCGCCCGAAATGGGCCTGTCCGGCGCATTTCCCGCGCAGGTCACACCAGACTTGGGGCCGGGGAAGCCCCGGATGCACCTCGCGACACAGCCGCCAGGCGGACTCTACCCGCGCATACAGGGCAGCAAGCAGCGCTTCGCCCTCTAGGGTAGCGAGGCGGTCGAGGTCAGGGGTAGGAAGCGCGGGTCGGGTCATGGGGTGCTAGAATGGCCCCTCGACTGTCAGGCGTAAAGTGCCGTTCCTGCCCTCCAGCCCGCGAGAGTGACGATGTCCGATACCTCCCAGCCTGAACCCCAGCCCGAACCCCTGCTCGACGACGATCAACTCGACCGCCTGGACGAATTCCTGGCCTCCGACCGGGTTGGCGAGGATGCTCTCGACCTGATAGGCAGCCACGGTTTCCTGGTGGCCTTGGCGGTAGCGCCCAGCGAGGCAGACCCGGCCGCCTGGGTGGCAGAGATCTTCCAGGGCGAACCGGATTTCCATGACGCTTCCGAGCGAGAGGAGATTCTCGGACTGCTCGACCAGCTTCGCCGAAACGCCATCGCTGCACTCGAGCAGGGGCAGCTACCGGAACTGCCCTTCGAACTTACCCTGGACGATCTGGCCGCCGAGGAGACGCCCATCGGCGACTGGTGCGCCGGCTTCATGGAGGGGGTATTCCTGGACGAAGCAGCCTGGTTCGAGGAAGACGAGGAGGCTGCCGCCACCCTGCTGCTGCCCTTCATGGCGCTCTCTGGGCTATTCGACGACGAGCCCGATATGGCCGAATTCGTTGGTGAGGGCACGCGTCTGGAGGGTCTGGTGCGCCAGTTGCCCGAGCTGGTACTGGACCTCTATCTGCACTACCGCGTACCGCCGGAGACCCCCAAACCCAGCCCACGCAGAAAGAAGCCCGCAGGGCGTGGCAGCAAGGGAAAGCGGTAAAGCAGTGCGTTCTCGATTAGCAGCGCCCCTTGGGGGCTTTCTAGCGGAAGGCCTTGCCTCGCCGACCCGGGCTACCGGATAGCCTGGCGGTTCGACGCTATCTCAGCCGGGACAGCATTCCGTCCAGGCTGCCGTAAAGCCACTCCTTCAGCCTCTGCCAGCGCGGGCGCCGGGACCATACCTGAGGATCGATCTCGTGGCTGGCGGCAAAGTTGCGCTTGAATAGCTCGGCCACCTCGCCTGCAAGGCGCCGATCAACTACCTCCTGATTGGCTTCCAGGTTCCAGTGCAGGCTCCAGTGGTCGAAGTTGCAGGAGCCCAGGGTGACCCAGTCGTCGATCAGCGAGAACTTGGCGTGGATAAAGTTGGGCTGAAACTCATGAATGCGTACCCCGGCCTTGAGCAGCCGGCCATAGAAGCGCTGGCCGGCGTAGCGAACCCCGGGATGGTCGTGGATATCACCCGGCAGCAGCAGTCTTACGTCCACCCCTCGGCGGGCGGCCCGGGCCAGGCGAAGGCGCAGACTAAAAGTGGGCGCGAAATAGGGCGTGCAGATCCAGATTCGATGGCGAGCGCCGTTTATCTGACGATGCAGTGAATGGCGAATGGCCTGATAGCGATAGCCCTGGCCCCATACCACCCGTCCTGTCATGCCCCGGTAACCTTCGGCCTGGTGGGTCTCGGTAGAGAGCCCGTGCACCAGCTCAGAGGCACCGCTGCCGCGGGTCAGAGGCGAATCCCACAGCCGGCAGAACAGACGCACCCAATCGGCCACTACCGGTCCCTCGATTCGCATGGCCACCTCGTACCAGGCATCGAGGAACTCGTCCACGGCACCGAAGCCGCCGGTGAAAGCGACTCGACCATCCACCACCACCAGCTTGCGATGGTCCCGTGTCAGGTTTCGGGCCAAGGAGTGCAAGCCTAGCGGATTGAAGAAACGCAGCGCCACGCCGCCCGCTTCCAGGCGTTGGCGATCCTCGCTCGAGAGTCCCATGGCGCCGTAGCCATCGAGCATCAACATCACCGTGACGCCGCGCTCAGCGGCCTTGATCAGAGCACCAATCAGCGCCGAGGCCAGGCGCCCAGACTCCATCAGATAGAGCTCGATCAGGATCGATGACTCGGCGCGTTCCAGCGCCTCGAACATGGCCGGCAGAAAGCGACTCGCCTCGGGCAAGAGCTCGAAGTGGTTGCCTTCCCTCCAGATACCGTGCATGGCAGATTCCCCGTCCTGGGCCGCAGGCCTGACCCGATGCCTGCCGGGAGACTATACTGGCCTTTTCTTTCCCTTTCCTGCATCGGGGCAAACGGATGGCCTTGCGTCACCTTCTCACCATCCCTCTGCGCGCGCTGATGACCTGGCTGATCGCTGCCTGGGTCAAGCCGCGTCTGATCGAGCCCGAGCCCGAGGCGCTGGCGCTCGAACCAAGCCTACCGGTGGTTTATGTGCTGCCTCGCCCGGCCATCAGCGACGCCTACCTGCTGGCCTCGCTGACCCGACGTTACGGTTTGCCTCTGGCAGGCGGACGACGACGCGTCGGCCAGATGGAGCTGGCGGCCTGCCTCGCCCTGCCGGCACCGCGCCGCCGGCTCTGGCGAGGGCGCCCCCGGCCCGAGGCCCCCTTTCGGCCGCTCATCGAGCAGTGCCTGGACGAAGCCGGCCAGGAGGTCCAACTGGTGCCGGTGAGCATCTTCTGGGGACGCGCACCCGGCAAGCGTTTTGGCTTCTGGCGAATGGTCGCCGCGGATAGCTGGCAGCTCACCGGACGCCTGCGCCGTCTGCTCTCGGTACTGGTCAATCGCCGCAGCGTGGAAGTGCACTTCGGCGCCCCGCTGCGGCTTGGCGATCTGCCTGGCGCTCGTGACGCGGACGCCCGGCTGACCAACCGCAAGACCGCACGGCTGTTGCGGGTGCATTTCCGTCGTGTGCGCACGCGGGTGCTGGGCCCCGACCTCTCCCACCGCCGCACCCTGATCGAGGGGGTGGCCAGAAGCCCGGAAGTACGCGAAGTGATCACCTCGATGGCTGCCGAGGGGCGCCCCTCGGCAGAGCGCCTCCAGCGTCGCGCCCTTCGCTACGGCCATGAGATCGCCTCCAACATGACCTATCCGGTGTTGCGCTTCATGGACGGCCTGCTGCGCCGGCTGTGGAACCGGCTCTACGATGGTGTCGACGTGCGTGGCCTCGAGCGGGTCAAGGCCCTGGCCGGCGACCATACCCTGGTCTATGTGCCCTGCCACCGCAGCCACATCGACTATCTGCTGCTCTCCTATGTGCTTTACCACGATGGACTGATGCCACCCCACATCGCCGCCGGACGTAATCTGAACATGCCGCTGATCGGCCCGCTGCTGCGACGCGGCGGCGCGTTCTTTCTGCGCCGCACCTTCCGCGACAACCGGCTCTATGCAGCAGTGTTCAACGCCTACCTGCATCGACTCATCTCGCGAGGCCACCCGCTGGAATACTTTATCGAGGGAGGACGTTCACGCAGCGGCCGCATGCTGCCGGCCCGCCCCGGGATGGTGGCCATGACCCTGCGTTCCTTCCTGCGCAGCGCCACCGAAGGCCGCCACCAACCGCTGGCCTTCATTCCGGTGCATATCGGCTATGAAAGGATCATTGAGAGCGCCAGCTACCAGCGAGAGCTTCGCGGCGGCAAGAAACGCAAGGAGAGCCCCCTCGCCCTGCTGCGAGTGTTTCGCCAGATTCGCCAGCCCTTCGGTCGCGTCTCGGTCAATGTGGGCGAGCCGCTGCTGCTGGCCAATTTCCTGGATGACGAGGTGGGCGGCGATTGGCGTGAGTCCCGGGAGACTCGTCCGGCCTGGCTCGACGAGGTGGTACCGCGGCTCGGCGAGACCCTTTGCCGGCGCATCAACGCCGCCGCGGCCCTCAACCCCATCAACCTGGTGGCTCTGGCAGTGCTGGCCACCCCCCACCACGCCATCGAGATACGCCTGCTTGAGCGCCAGCTCGACCTGCTCGCCGAGTTGCAGCGCCGCCTGCCAGGCGCCGCCTATACAAGCCTGCCACCGGGCTCTCCCGCGGAATGGATCGACCAGGCCCTGGCGCTGGGTATGGTGCAGCGACGGGAGCACCCGATGGGCGACATCGTGCTGGCCGACGCTTCCCAATCCGCCCTGCTGGGCTGGTACCGCAATAATGTCCTGCACCTCTTCGCCCTCGCCGGGCTAACCGCTTTCGCCTTTCGCCACCAGGCGGACCACGATCTTGACGATCTGGAGGAACTCCTCGCTCCCGGCTGGCCGATCCTCGCTCGCGAGTTGATGGTCGAACCGCCCCCCTCGCTGCGCAAAGCGATCTTCGTCATGCTGGGAGTGCTGACCGAACTGGGGTTGCTGGAGCACGGCGAGACGGGATGGCAGCGCCGAGTAGAGCCGCTGGATGCCGGCGAGGGCCTCATTCAGCTGGGCCAGCTGATGCAGCCATCGCTGGAGCGCGGCTACCTGCTGCTCGCCGTACTGCTCGACGCCGGCCCCGGCAGGCTCACCGCCGAGGCTCTGGCCGACCAAGGGCGCCAACTGGCCGAGCGGCTGGCACTGCTCTCGGGGCGTGACGCCCCTGAATTCTTCGATCCCCAGCTGTTCGTCAGTCTGATAGAGAGTCTGGAGCGGGAGGGCTGGCTGTGGCGAGACGAGGAGCGACTGGTTTACGACGACCGACTCCGCGAGGCCGCTGGCCAATCGCAACGGCTGCTCGACCCTACCCTGCGCCACCGTTTGCAACTGGTGACCCGCCAGGGCTGATCAGCCAGCGCGCAGAGCCTGGTGAACGTAGAGATCGTAGCGGCTGGTCTTGCCCTCGATCACGTGGCGCGGTGGCGGCCCCTCAATGGGCGGCGCCTTTCGTGGGCGCTTGACCACCACCCGATGGGTGGCCACATCCAAGGCCGCCTCCAGCAGGCGTGGCGCGTCCCCATCGTCTCCGGCAAGGGTGCGGAACAACCGCATCTCCTTCTTGACCAGCGCTGACTTTTCGCGATGAGGGAACATGGGGTCCAGGTGAATCACCTGGGGCGGGAAGTCAGCCGCCGCTATCAGGGCCTCAAGCTCCGTGGCCGCATCGCCGTGAATCAGTGTCATGCGGGCGGCAATCTCGGCGATCTCGACATCCCTCAACGCTCGGACCAGACCGTCCTCGAGCAGGGCGAAGATCACCCCCACACGTTCCACCAGCAGCACCGGCGCACCAAGACTGGCCAACACGAAGGCGTCGCGGCCAAGTCCCGCCGTGGCGTCCACAATGGATGGCGTCACCCCCTGGGCCAGACCACAAGCGCGAGCAATCAGCTGCCCACGCCCACCCCCGAAGCGGCGACGATGAGCCACCGTGCCGCTGGCGAACTCAACCGCCAGCGGGTGGCCATAGCGCTTGGCATCGCCGGCAAGAACCAGACGGCCATCGCAGCACTCGAGGGTGAGTTGCGCTTCGCCACCAATAGGCAGCCCCAGGCGCTCGGCCAAGGCGCTCAGCGCCTTATCGTGCACCGCCACCGGCGGCAGCGCGCTCACCTCGCCTTCTTCCAGGCCACCTCGTTGCGCAGATAGACAGGCTGAACCAGATGAGCCGGCTGGCCGCCCCCCTTTTCCAGCTCGGCCATGGCCAGCAGCGCCATATCGGCGGCATCGGCCTCTGCCTCCGGCAGACGCTGACTCATCTCCGCCTGCACCTCGAGGGGTATCTGCTCCCAAAGGCCCCAGCCAGAACCAATCCCCACCCAATCGTGATCGTCATGGCCGGACGGCAGGCACAGACGCGAGGGCGATATCACCGCCTCATCGAGGAGCGGCTCCGGCAGGCCATCGCGGCATTGCCAGGCCGCCACATAGATCTCGCCCATGCGCGCATCCAGGGCGGTGACCATCCAGCGGAAGTGATGGCGGCGGTGGGCACCCAGGGCCAGTGCCGCCAGGGTAGAAACACCGATCAGCGGACGATCGAGACCATAGGCCAACCCCTGGGCGGCGCCGGCGGCGATGCGCAGACCGGTAAAGGAGCCGGGGCCACGGCCGTAGGCTACGGCGTCCAGTTCAGCGGGGTGCACGCCGGCCTCGGCCAGCACCTCGTCGACCATGGGCAGCAGCCGTCGGGTGTGGGCCCGCGGCGCCATTTCGAAGCGGGTGAACAGTTCATCGTCGGCGCCCGCGCGGCGCCGCAGCACGGCGGCGGAGCAGGCGCTCGAAGAGGCATCCAGGGCCAGCAGGATCGACATGGCACAACCATCGCAGGAGGAACAGGGTGGCCATTATACGTGGCAGGACCGCAAACGACGATGGCCCGCCAAGGCGGGCCATCGAGTAGGGGGCTGTCTGCAACGCCAAGGGGCGCCGGGAAAGCCACGACCAGTATGGAGCGGTTAACCCTCCAGCGCCTTGAGCACCTGGGCCTTGATGTCGTCGACGCTGCCGATGCCTTCCACGCGATGGTAGGTCGGGGCGGCCTCGGGATCCTGCTCGGCCCAGGCCTGGTAGTAGTCAACCAGCGGCGCTGTCTGCTCATGGTAGACCGCCAGGCGGTTGCGCACGGTGGACTCTCGGTCATCATCGCGCTGGATAAGCGCCTCGCCGGTGACGTCATCCTTGCCGACTTCTTTGGGAGGATTGTACTCAACGTGATAAACGCGGCCCGACCCCTGGTGCACGCGGCGGCCGGCAAGGCGTTTGACGATTTCCTCGTCTTCCACAGCGATTTCCAGCACGTGATCTAGCTTAACGCCCGCTTCCTTCATGGCATCTGCCTGGGGAATCGTACGCGGAAAGCCGTCAAACAAGAAACCGCTCTCGCAGTCGGGCTGGCTGATGCGCTCCTTCACCAAGCCAATGATGATGTCGTCGGACACCAGGCCACCGCTGGTCATGATCTCCTTGGCCTTGACCCCCAGCTCGCTGCCCTCCCTGACGGCGGCACGCAGCATGTCGCCGGTGGAGATCTGCGGGATGTTGAAGCGCTCGCAGATGAACTGGGCCTGGGTGCCCTTGCCGGCACCCGGGGCGCCCAACAGGATCAATCGCATGTTCTTGTCCTCAAGTACAAATGGCTGTCATTAGTGAAGAAATAAATGATGTGAAACGATAACCGCGGCCCGGGTCAGGCACAAGCACTGCCCCTGCAGCTTGCCCCCTGCTCGGCCAATAAAGTCTTGCAGATCAATTATATCGAGGCCGAATAACACTTTGGTCTGGCGACTATTGCCCTAGACTCGCCCCAAGAAACGACGGCGCCCTAAGGCGCCGTCGTGGTGTTGCCAGAACCGCCGGAAAGTACCTCTAGGTCACAGCAGCAGGCGTCGAATATCGCTCAGCAGCTGGGCCAGCAGCGCAGTGAAGCGCGCCGCATCGGCGCCGTTGACCGCCCGATGGTCATAAGACAAACATAGCGGCATCATCAGCCTCGGTTCGAAGGCCTTGCCGTCCCACACCGGCTTCATCGACGCCTTGGAAACGCCGAGAATGGCCACCTCCGGGGCATTGACGATGGGGGTAAAGGCGGTGCCACCAATGGAACCGAGGCTTGAGATGGTAAAGCAGCCGCCGGTCATCTCATCCCGCTTGAGCTTCTTGGTCTGTGCCTTCTTGGCCAGCTCCACGGACTCCTTCGCAATGTCGATCAGCGACTTCTTGTCCGCATCGCGAATCACCGGCACCATCAGACCGTCCGGGCTATCCACGGCGATGCCGATATGAACGTACTTCTTCCACACGACCGACTCGCCGTCGGCCCTCAGACTGACGTTGAACTGCGGATACTGACGCAGGGCATAAGCGCACGCCTTGATCATGAAGGGCAGCGGCGTGAGCTTGGCCCCCTGAGCCTCCGCTTCGGCCTTCATGGAC
The DNA here is from genome assembly GCF_042643535.1 of Halomonas tibetensis. Taxonomy (NCBI): domain Bacteria; kingdom Pseudomonadati; phylum Pseudomonadota; class Gammaproteobacteria; order Oceanospirillales; family Halomonadaceae; genus Halomonas; species Halomonas tibetensis. The sequence continues at coordinate 227,552 of NZ_JBHRSQ010000007.1, read as the reverse complement.
TTGCGGAAGACCTCCAACTCGGTGATGTCGGCCTCGTCGAACTGGGTGACGTGTGGCAGATTGACCCAGCTGCGATGCAGGTTGGTGGCGCCCATCTTCATCAGGCGACCCATGGGTTTCTCTTCTACCTCGCCGAACTGGCTGAAGTCCTGGTCCGGGATGGGAGGAATGCCGGAACCTGACGCTGCCGGCGCGCCAGTCGCTGCCTGGGCCTGGCCCTGGCTCGCCATCACCTGTTTGACATAGGCGTTGACATCCTCCTTGAGCACCCGCTCCTTGGGACCGCTGGGTTTGACCTGGCCGAGATCGACGCCCAACTCGCGAGCCAGCATGCGTACCGCCGGGCCAGCGTGAACCAGCTTGCCGTCACGAGGCTTGTGAGCAGCCATCTGGGCCTCGGGGCTCGGCCTCCCATTCGGGGTCGATGACGGCTTCTCGGCTTTCGGTGCATCCGACTTCGATGCCTGAGCCTTTGACTCGGAAGGTTTATCCGCTGCCTTCGGCTTGGCCGCGCCGGCCACTTCCATATAGCCGATCAGATCACCCTCGGAGACGGTATCGCCCTCCTTGACAGTGAGCTCGAGCAGCTTGCCCTTGAAGGGGCTCGGCACGTCCATGGAGGCCTTGTCGGACTCGAGGGTGATCAGCGGGTCTTCCTCGTTGATCTCGTCACCGGCAGTCACGACAATTTCGATGATCGGTACATCGGAGGACCCTGAGAGATCCGGCACGCGGATCTCCTTCCGCTCGGGCTCGCCGGAAGCCGTCGCCTCCTGCTCTTCTTCAGGCTCAGGCGCGACAGCCTCCTCAGGCTCCGGCTCAGACGCGGCTGACTCGGACTCGCCGCCCTCGCCGGCGATCTCCATGGTGCCGATCACGTCGCCCTCGGAGACCGTATCGCCTTCCTTGACCGTCAGCGAAACCAGTTTACCGGTATGCGGGCTAGGCACATCCATGGAGGCCTTGTCAGACTCCAGAGTGATCAGCGTATCCTCGGCGGAGACCTCATCACCTTCTGCCACCGCCACCTCGATGATTTCCACATCCGAAGAACCGCCGAGGTCGGGAACCTTGACATCGACGGTCTGCTTGCCACCGCCGCCGGTCCGGGCAGCGGACTTCTCCGCAGCCGGAGCAGACGCCTTCTCGGGGGCAGACTCGGCGGGTGACGCAGTGTCCTTGTCGGCAGCGGTGACCTCGGACTCGCCACTCCCCTCCACCTCGATTTCAACGATGTCGTCACCTTCGGAGACGGTGTCGCCCTCCTTCACCAGCACCCTCAGCACCTTGCCGCCCTTTGGGGCAGGTACATCCATGCTGGCCTTGTCGGACTCCAGCGTGATCAAGGTGTCCTCTGGGTCGATGGTATCGCCCACGGCCACCGCGATTTCGATGATTTCCACATCGGTATCGCCACCGATGTCCGGAACTTTGATGATTTCGCTACTCAAGGTCGCGCTCCTTCAAACTCTTGACGGGGGCGGGCCCAGCGGCCCGCCATGCCAACGGATCAGTCGGTCGGCGCCTCACACCTCAAGCGGGTTGGGCTTGGCCGGGTCGATGCCGTACTTGTTAAGCGCCTCGCCGACGACCTTGCGATCCAACTCGCCACGGTCAGCCAGCGCCTTGAGCGCGGCGACGGTCACGTAATAACGATCGACCTCGAAAAAGGCGCGCAGCTTCTCACGGGTATCGGAGCGGCCGAAGCCGTCGGTCCCTAGCACATGGTAGTCGGTGGGCACCCAGGCGCGAACTTGGTCGGCAAACAGCTTCATGTAGTCGGTGGAGACAACTGCCGGTCCCTCGCGACCTTCCAGGCAACGGGTCACATGAGGCTTGCCTGGCTCGGCATCGGGATTGATGAAGGCCTGGCGATCGATCTCCAGGGCTTCACGGCGAAGCTCGTTGAAGCTCGTGACGCTCCAGATATCGGCGCCTACCCCCCACTCCTCCGCGAGGATTGCCGCGGCGGCCTCGACCTCGCGCAGGATGGTGCCGGAGCCCATCAGCTGCACGCGCCCCTTGTCGCCCTGGGTCTCGCGCAGTAGGTACATGCCCTTGATGATGTCTTCGGCAGGTACCGTTTCGAGCTCGGGATGCTCGTAGTTCTCGTTCATCACCGTCAGATAATAGAAACAGTTCTCCTTGTCGGCGAACATGCGCTTCAAACCATCCTGGACGATCACCGCCACCTCGTGGGCATAGGTCGGATCGTAACTGCGGCAGTTGGGGATCGTGGAGGCAAGCAGATGGCTATGACCGTCCTGATGCTGCAGGCCCTCACCGTTCAGGGTAGTGCGCCCCGCTGTGCCGCCGACCAGGAAACCACGGGCCTGAAGGTCGCCCGCGGCCCAGGCCAGATCACCAATACGCTGGAAGCCGAACATCGAGTAGTACACGTAGAAAGGCAGCAGCGTGATGTTATTGTTCGAGTAAGAGGTCGCTGCGGCGATCCAGGCTGACATGGCGCCAGCCTCGGTGATGCCTTCCTCGAGGATCTGGCCCTTCTGATCCTCGCGATAGAACATGATCTGGCCCTTGTCGACCGGCTCGTATTTCTGACCTTCGGAGGTGTAGATACCGAGCTGACGGAACATCCCCTCCATGCCGAAGGTACGTGCCTCATCGGGAATGATGGGCACTACCCGCGAACCGAGCTCCTTGTGCTTGACCAGGCCGTTAAGCACACGCACGAAGGCCATGGTCGTGGAAACCTCACGCCCCTTGGAGCCTCCGGTCTGGGAGGCGAATATCTTGTCGTCCAAGGGAGGAATGTCCAGCGCCTCGAAATCGCTGCGCCGGCTCGGCACAAAGCCGCCCAGTCGCTCGCGCTGGAGATGCATGTATTTAAGCTCGGGGGAGTCGTCTTCCGGCTTGTAGTACGGCACTTCCTTGAGTTGCTCATCGTTCAACGGAATGCCGAAGCGGTCTCGGAATGTCTTGAGCGCCTCGTACTCCATGGTCTTGACCTGATGGGCCTCGTTGGCGGCCTCACCGTCACCGCTGCCCATGCCATAGCCCTTGACGGTGTGCGCAAGGATCACTGTGGGACGGCCATTGGTGGTATGGGTCGCCTCGTGGTAAGCCGCATAGACCTTGAAAGGATCGTGCCCGCCACGGTTAAGTTTCCAGATGTCCTCGTCGGACATGTCCTTAACCATCTCGGCAGTCTCGGGATACTTGCCGAAGAAATGCTTACGGGTATAGGCGCCGTCATTGGCTTTGAAGTTCTGATACTCGCCGTCGACCGCCTCGTCCATGCGCTTCTGCAGGATGCCCTTCTTGTCCTTCTCGAACAGCGGATCCCACAGCCGACCCCAGACCACCTTGAGCACGTTCCAGCCCGCACCGCGGAAGACGCCCTCGAGCTCATCCATGATGCGGCCATTGCCACGAACTGGACCATCGAGACGCTGCAGATTGCAGTTGATGACAAAGATAAGATTGTCGAGTTTCTCGCGGCTTGCCAGGTGAATGGCACCCAGGGATTCAGGCTCGTCGCATTCGCCGTCGCCCATGAAGCACCATATCTTGCGGTCGTACATGTCCTTCATTTCACGTGAATGAAGGTACTTCATCACGTGGGCCTGGTAGATCGCCTGAATGGGCCCAAGGCCCATGGAGACCGTCGGGAACTGCCAGAAATCAGGCATCAGCCAGGGGTGGGGATAGGATGACAGGCCGTCGCCATCAACCTCTTGACGGAACTTGTCCATCTGCTCTTCGGAGAGGCGACCCAGCAGGTAAGAGCGAGCGTAAACGCCCGGCGCCACATGGCCCTGGATGTAAACCAGATCTCCTTCGAAATCGCCATTCGGTGCGCGAAAGAAGTGATTGAAGCCAACGTCATAAAGTGTCGCCGCCGACATGAAGCTGGCGATATGACCGCCGAGCCCAGGTTTGGCGCGGTTGTTGCGAATTACCTGGGCAATAGCATTGTAACGAACCAGCGAACGAATCCGCCGCTCCATGAAGATATCCCCCGGCAGAGGCGCCTCACGGTGCACCGGGATGGAGTTGCGATGCGGGGTTGTCACCGAGAAGGGAGACTGGGTCCCGTCGCGGCGCAGACGATCCGCCAGGCGCGTCAGCAGGAACCGGGCACGCTCATCGCCCTCGCGATCCAGCACCGATTCCAGGGATTCCAGCCACTCCGTGGTCTCGACCGGATCGAGATCCTCTCTTGCCTCCAGACTCATATGACGTCTCTCCGAATGACGATGGTGTAACTTGCACCCGCCTTCGCGGGTATCTAGGCATTTTCTCGTAAGTGAGAATCAGCCGACTAACATTGTGTAGTTTTCTTACATGACGACGCGCATTAACCGCCGCTTCTGGGTGAAAGATACCCCAAAGAAGCCGACCTGCCAATTCAAGCTTTTTTGGAAAGAAATTCCAATTATCGATTATTGCACCGCAACACAATGGGTTAGCAGGACTTCGCATTGAGCAATTCGCCCGAGGACAAGCAGTTGTAAGTAAACTACCGTATGAAGCGAGCGAACGACCAGAACAAGGTGCTGCTAGGCCTGAGGCTGATCGAGCATCGCACCACGTGCCAACCGCTGCCGAAAAAAGGCCCAGTCGAAGGCGAGGCCGGGGTCAGATTTTCTCAGCGGCGCCACACGAGCGTGACTCGTGATGCGTGTTTCCTCCAACATCGGGTAGACCGCCAGCAGGTCGGCAGTCACTCGCGCCAGCGCAAGATACTGGGCCAGGCGATAGGGCGAGACTTCATCACCCTCGAGTTCGATACCGATAGCGAAATCGTTGAGCGAGGTGCGTTCACGCAGCCCATCGCACCAGCGGGAGCGGCCCGCATGCCAGGCGCGGCCGTGAAACGGCACAAACTGCACGCATTCGCCGTCGCGGCGGATCAGCAGATGGGCGGAGACCCTGAGATGGGCGATCTCGGCAAAAAAGGGATGGTCGGCAGGGTCCAGGCAGTTGGTAAACAGCCGCTCGATATGCTCGCCGCCGAACTCGCCGGGCGGCAGGCTGATGGAGTGCAGAAGCAGCAGCGAGACTTCGCCATCGGGCCTCTCATCACAGTTGGGTGACGGCACCCGCCGCGCACCCTCAAGCCATCCCTGTTTGATGGGCATCGGTATCCCCTGACGTGAACCCCATGGATTCCCTATAATGATCGCCACCGATCACCTCGGCCACCCCGCGCCGGCTTCAACCCTACGAGTGCCCCGCATGGACTACCAGGATGCCCTGCCCTACCACGACAAGCTCATCGAAGAAATCCGCGCCGCCGCCGCTCGGCTGCTGGCCGAAGATCTGGGCCCGGGCGATATCACCGCTCAGCTGATTCCCAGTGATGCCACGGCATGCGCCCGAGTCATCACCCGCGAGGATTGCGTGCTGTGCGGCGTCGCCTGGGTCGATGAACTGTTCCGGCGCCTCGACGTCACGGTGAGCCTGAACTGGAACGCCGCCGATGGCGATCACCTCGAGGCCGGCCAGGTTTTTCTGGAGCTCCGGGGCTCCGCCCGCAGCCTGCTCACCGGGGAGCGCGCTGCACTGAACCTGCTTCAGACCCTCTCGGCCACTGCCACCCGCACCCGCCACTATGCGGATCTGATTCAAGACACCGGCGTTCGCCTGCTGGACACGCGCAAGACCCTCCCGGGGATGCGCCTGGCTCAGAAGTACGCGGTCACCTGTGGCGGCGGCCACAATCACCGCATTGGCCTGTGGGACGCCTTCCTGATCAAGGAGAATCATATTGCCGCCTGCGGTGGCATCGAGGCCGCGGTGCGCGAGGCGCGCAACATTGCTCGTGACCTACCGGTAGAAGTGGAAGTGGAAACGTTCGCAGAGCTGGATCAGGCTCTGGCGGCCGGGGCTGACATCATCATGCTGGATAATTTCAGCCTGGATGAGATGCGCGAGGCGGTCCAGCGCAGCGCCGGCCGGGCGACCCTGGAGGCCTCTGGCAATGTCGAGGAGACCACCCTGCGTGCCATTGCCGAGACCGGCGTGGACTGCATCTCAAGCGGTGCCCTGACCAAGGACATCAAGGCGATCGACCTCTCCATGCGAATCATCCAATAGCCCTAAGGCAATGAAGGAGGCTCAGGTCTCCACGGCGGTGAGACGCTTCTCAAGACGGGACCGACACAGCTGCTCACCGCCGCGCTCCACCCATTCCTCGCCAACGACTCGCCAACCACGCCTCACCAGTCGCTCGACCAGTACCAGACTAGCCTCGATGTGGGCCAGGTCGTGTCCGTGCTCCATCAGCAGACGCTCGGCATGTATCAGCAGGGTGGAACCGATCCCGCGTCGCGACAGCGACGGCCAGACGTATAGCGTCTCGATACGCCCACGGGGAATGTCCAATTCCAGAAAGCCTACGCAGCGCCCGTCACAGTCGGCCACCAGGGTAGTGAAAAGCGCATGGCGAGCCGCCCATGCGCTGGCATCACGAGGCAGAACTGATGCCCAAGCCTCTCGCTGTGCCACGCTGTAATGGGACATAGCCCCCTGCATCACGGCGTGGTGGAAAACTTCGGCCTGATCGGCTGCGTCCCTGGCCCGAGCCTGGCGATAGCAGATTCTTGCGCCCCCGGGGGGCTGAGCCTCAATGCCGGCCGGCATCAGCGTGTCGTTCATGAAAGTCCCGTAGCCATGTGCGTTGCCGAAAGATTACACAAGCACAACCGCTGGGCCAATCCCCTCGCCGCCAGGCCCTGCGACGGGCATAATTCCCCCATGACCGAGACGCCACCTCATCACGCCTTCACGCTGTCACCCATCGGGTTCATAGAGAGTGACTACCCCGACAAGTTCGGCATCCCTCGCCAGCCCGGCCTGGCGCCGGCGGCCCGTGCCAGCCTGATCCTGGTACCTCCCTTCGACGACCCCCTGGCAGTGCGCGGTCTGGAGGATTTCAGCCACCTGTGGCTGACCTTTCTTTTCCACCTCAGCCCCGAGCAGGGCGGCGCGGAGGGCTGGCCCCCCCTGGTGCGCCCACCGCGGTTGGGCGGCAACGCCAAGGTGGGCGTGTTCGCCAGCCGCAGCACCCATCGCCCCAACCGCCTGGGCCTGTCACTGGTGGAACTCGTTGAGGTCGACACACGACGTGGAGTACGCCTGATACTGGGCGGTGCCGATCTGGTCAGCGGCACCCCGGTGATCGATATCAAACCCTACCTGCCCTGGGCCGAGGCGCGCCCCGATGCCCGCGCCGGCTTTGCCCCCAAGGCGCCTGCCCTGCTCTCGGTAGCGTTCAGCACCAGCGCAGAGGCGACACTGGCCGAACGTCCCGACGGCGACTCCCTCGGCGAGCTGGTCACCCAGGTGCTGGCACAGGACCCTCGCCCGGCCTACCACCGTGGCGCCGAGACGCGCATCTATGGCGTGCGCCTGCGTGACGTGGACGTGCGCTTTCAAGCCATTGCGACGGACGAGGGTACGCGGATAGAGGTGGTAGAGATCGTCGCGGCCTGAGCGCTTCCCGACGCGATCGGAAAACCGATCCGATCAGGCGAATGTTACACCGATGCGGCGGCCTACCTCCTCGTAGGCCTCGATCACGCCGCCCAGGCCCTGGCGAAAGCGGTCCTTGTCGAGCTTCTCGCGGGTCTTGGCGTCCCACAGCCGGCAGCCATCCGGTGAGAACTCATCGCCCAGCACGATCTGACCCTCGAACAAGCCGAACTCCAGCTTATAGTCCACCAGCAGCATGCCGCCGTCGGCGAAAAGCGCCCTGAGTATCTCGTTGACCTTGAAGGTCAGCGCCTTCATCTCGGCCAGCTGATCGAGGGTGGCCCAGCCGAAGGTCTCGGCCAGCGACTCGTTGATCATCGGGTCGTGCAAGGCATCGTTCTTCAGGAAGAGCTCGAAGGTCGGCGGGGTGAGTTCCTGACCCTCTGAGACGCCCAGGCGCTTGACCAGGCCACCGGCGGCGATGTTGCGCACCACGCACTCCACCGGGATCATCGCCAGCGTCTTGACCAGGCTCTCGGTCGCAGAAAGACGCTTCTCGAAGTGGGTCGGCACTCCCGCCGCCGCCAGCGTCTCCATGATAAAGGCGTTAAAGCAGTTGTTGACCATGCCCTTGCGCGCCAACGACTCCATGCGCTCGCCGTCGAAGGCGCTGGTGTCGTCGCGGAATTGCAGGATCACGCGAGACGGATCGTCGGTGGCAAAGACCGACTTGGCCTTGCCGGCATAGAGTTCTTGACGCTTTTCCATGGAAGCCTCCAGAGGCTGCGAGCCGCGAAAACGGGACGTGTTAAAAGAAAATGAGGTGAGGTTGACGGGTCAGCCGATAGCCTGCCACGCCATGCCAGCCGCCTGGCATGAGACCCTGAGACGAGATTCATCGCCATCGAGCAGTGGCACCAGAGCTTCGCGGACCAACTCGGGGCGATTGTTGTGTTCTGACAGATGCGAGCAGACGATGTGCTGCAAGCGATCCAGACCTAGGCGCGGCAGCAGTGCTGCGGCCTGGGCATTGGCCAGGTGCCCCCAGTCACCGCCTACCCGTCGCTTTAGGTGCGCCGGATAGGGCCCTTCGGCAAGCATCTGGACATCATGATTGCACTCCAGCACCAGGGCGTCACAGCCGAAGAACACCTCGGCCACGTGCTCGGTGGGGTGTCCCAAGTCGGTGAGCACGCCAAGGCTGCGCTCACTGCCATGTAAACGGAACTGCACCGGCTCACGGGCGTCATGGGGCACGGTCACAGGGGAAATGGTGAGTCCCTTCACGGCAAAACGCTGCTGCGGCGTAATCCAGTGTCGGACCGGCAGCTCGCCGAGCCGACCAGAACGCCAGGTGCCCGGCGTCAGGTAGACCGCCACGCCATGGCGGCGCGCCAGCGGACCCACCCCGCGGACATGATCGCCGTGCTCGTGACTCACGAGCACCGCGTCGAGCTGACGCGGATGCAATCCAAAACGTGCCAGTCGACCCTCGGTTTCACGCAGACCGAAGCCGCAATCCACCAGCAGGTGAGTCTCCCCGTCGCTGACCAGGGTCGCGTTTCCCTTGCTGCCGCTGCCCAGAGAGGCGAACTGCAGCCGCCCCCGGCCCGGCGCGGCGGCACCCGGCTCTGCCAACATCAGCGCAGAAGGCCCGCCACCCGCTCGAGCAACTCGCGCTGGTCCTCGGCACTGAAGTCGCGCTCGCTGGCATTGACCGCCCGCAGCACGGTCTGGCGAGGCCCTTCGGACTCCAGCACCAGGCGAACCTGCTGATGCATCTGGCGCACATCGGGGCTGAAGACGATCTGTATCGGATTGCGGTTGCGCTCGCTGACCGTCATATAGCTAATCAGGAACTCGCGACTCGCCGGATTGCTCTCCAGCAGCTCGCGGCGCTCCTCAACGGTGAAGTCCTGGCGCAACTGATGGTCGAGTTCGGCCCAGGTGCGGTCGATCTCCAGCGGAATCTCGACGAGCCACTCATCACCGCGCTGCTCGAGGTTCAGCCGCGCCTCGCCGGCCAGACGCTGCGCCGCCAGGGAAGAGGCACTAGCGGTGGCGCTGCTCGCCCCGAAGTACTGCTCGAGGGCATCAAGGCAGGCGCCCACCGGGGCTCCCCCCTGGTCACAGCGCACCTCGCTGTCGCCGGCACGCAGGCCCTGTCGCAGGCTGAGTCGCGCCTGGCGAGTATCGATCACACCGCGCGAGGAGTCGCTGGCCTGGATGCCCAGCCCCCGGGTGCGAGCGAAGTCTTCAAGCTGGGGCCAGACGGCGCCCGGATCGGCGCCCACCACCAGCCAGGCGTCACTGCCGATAGCACGGCGCTCGACGAAATCGCGCTCCATGCCACGACCCGCTCCCAGCGCCTTAGGGCTCGGCGCACGAAAGCGTCCGTCGGAGGCGCGGAAATCGCCTGCCGCCTGGGGCACCGGCATGGCATCGCGATAGCGTTGACGATCCCGACTCTCGGGCAGATTCAGTGCCGGGGCCGTTCGTGCATCGGCGTAATCGACGTTGCGGTCGTGATAGTAGCCCGACTCACGGGCACAGCCCGCGAGGGCCACGGCCGCCACCAGGGGAAGCCATTTCAGCGCTGAGTTCATGCGTCCACCTTGCATCCAGTTGTCCAGGGTCCGGCTCGGCGCCGGTCAGTCCTCAATCAGGTCAGCCAGTTGCAGGGCCTCACTGATCGTGGAGTGGTACTTCTCCGAGAGCCAGGTAAGCGGCAGGCGAATGCCCGGCTCGATCAGCCCCATGTGGTAGAGCGCCCACTTGACCGGGATCGGATTGGACTCGATGCCCAGGTTGGTGTGCAGCGGCATCAGCCGGGTGTTGAGCTGGTGGGCGAGGTCGACTTCGCCTGCCACCGCCGCCGCACAGAGGTCGTGCATGGCCTTGGGGGCCACGTTGGCAGTTACCGAAATATCACCGTGGCCGCCCATCAGCATGAAGTCGCAGGCAGTGCCGTCATCGCCAGAATAGAGCATGAAGCCGCTGCCCTTGAGCCGTGCAATTAGGTCCTCGGCCCGCTCCAGGTTTCCGGTGGCATCCTTGAGACCGACGATGTTATCCACCTCGGCCAGGCGCAGCACGGTCTCGTTGTAGAGGTCACAGGCGGTCCGGCCCGGCACGTTGTAAAGGATCACCGGCAGCTTGCTGCCCTCGGCTACCGCCTTGAAATGCTGGTAGAGGCCATCCTGAGTGGGCTTGTTGTAGTAGGGGCAGACCGACAGGCAGTAGTCGGCCCCCACCTCGCCAGCATAGCGGGCCAGTTCCACCGCCTCGGAGGTGGCGTTGGCCCCTGTGCCGGCAATAACCGGAATGCGGCCGTTCACCTCTTCCACCACGGCACGAATCACATCGAAGTGTTCGGCGAACGACATTGTGGTGGGCTCGCCGGTGGTGCCGGCGGCAACGATGCCATCGGTACCGTTGTCGAGGTGGAAGTTCACCAGGCGACGCAGCGATTCCCAGTCGATGTCGCCAGTGACCTTCATCGGCGTCGCTAGGGCGACGATACTGCCAGTGATCATCCTCTCTATCCTCTCGATTCGAGGGCTATGCCTCGGCCCAGTAGACACCGGGTCAGGAAGGGGCGGGGCGCGTGGCCCACGTCAGGGGTCAAATGGTACTCAGCCGGCCAGAGCCTGTACAGCTAGGCGCGCCACTTTGACTCCGCCGCGGCGATTGCGGCTTTGACAGCGCCTCAGCACTTGCGTGTAATCAAGTTCCCCAACCAACGCGCAGGAGACTCCCATGAGCGTGAGCATCGGCCAGCCGGTTCCCGACGTCACCGCCACTGCCACCGGCGACAACACCGTGTCACTCTCCGAGCTCAAGGGCCGGCAGGTGGTCATTTACTTCTATCCCAAGGCCAGCACACCAGGGTGCACCACCGAAGGGGGCGACTTCCGGGACCGCAAGCCGGACTTCGACGCCGCCAACACCGTCATCCTTGGTGTCTCCCGGGACGGTGTCCGCGCCCAGGAGAACTTCAAGACCAAGCAGGGTTTCAACTTCGAACTAATTTCCGACAAGGATGAAACAGTGTGCGGCGTGTTTGACGTCATCAAGCTCAAGAAGCTTTACGGCAAGGAGCACCTGGGCATTGAGCGCAGCACCTTCCTGATCGACGCCGAGGGCCGGCTCGCCAAGGAATGGCGCGGGGTCAAGGTGCCTGGCCACGCCCAGGAGGTGCTGGAAGCCGCCCAGACGTTGCAGAAGGGTAGCCTGGACGTCGGCTGAGCAACCCAGCGGAGCCGCCATGGTGGCTCCGATCACTCCTTGACCAGGACCTCGCCGGCTTCCTCTCGCTTGTGCCGCTGAATCCCACGGGGCCAGGCGTAGACCAGCGCCTTGAGCAGGGTCGCCAGCGGAATGGCGAAGAAGATCCCCCAGAACCCCCAGATACCGCCGAAGAAGAGCACCGCCACGATGATCGACACCGGGTGCAGATTGACCGCCTCGGAGAACAGGATCGGTACCAGCACGTTGCCGTCCAGCGCCTGGATGATACCGTAGGCGATCACCACATAGACGAACTCGCTGGTCATGCCGAAATGAAAGCCGGCCACCGCCGCCACCGGCAGGGTAGCGACCGCCGCGCCGATGTAGGGTACCAGCACCGAGAAACCCACCAGCACCGCCAGCAGCGCCGAATAAGGCAGCCCGAAGTAAGCGAAGGTGAGAAAGGCGACGGTGCCCACGATGATGATCTCGATGAACTTGCCGCGCACATAGTTGGCGATCTGGACGTCCATCTCCTGCCAGATACGGGTCATCAGGGCACGCTTATGGGGCAACAGCGAGAGAGTGAAACCCACCAGCTTTTCACGATCTTTGAGCAGGAAGAACACGAGGATCGGCACCAGTACCAGATAAATGATCAGCGCCAGCACATTGCCCAGGGAGGCCAGCGACAGGGTCAGGGCACGCTGGCCGACCTGTGTCATCTCGCGCCCGGCCACGGCGACCCAGTTCTGGATCTGATCAGGTGTGATCAGCTGCGGGTAGCGTTCCTGCAAGTCGTCGAGCAGTTGCTGGCCACTGGCGAACATGCGTGGCGTCTCCTGCACCAGCCCTACCAGCTGATTCCAGATCAGCGGCATCAGGATGAAGGCCATCGCCAGCAGCATGCCGATGAAGCCCAGGAACACCAGGGTTACCGCCAGCAGGTGGGGCACGTGGCGGCGCTGCAGCCAGCTCACGGCCCCTTGCAACAGGAAGGCGACCACCAGAGCGGTGAGGAAGGGTGCCAGCATGCGCCCGAGGAAGATCACCGCGGCGAAGCCGAGCACCAGCAGCACCAGCAGAATCACTGCCTCCTCGTCGGAGAAGTAATGATCTATCCAGCCCTTGAAGACCGTCCGCAGGGTCATGAAGATTCCTCTCTGCCCTTGCGGATCCAGAAATGATAGACGTCGCCTCGCTCCTCTCGCTCCAGCATGTCATGGTGACTCTGGGCGGTGAAGGTGTCGAAGTCCTGCCAGGAACCGGCATCGGTGGCCATCACCTCGAGCAACTGGCCCGGAGCCAGGCGTGCCAATGCCTGCTTCGCCTTGAGCAGCGGCAATGGGCAGGGAAGACCACGAGCGTCGAGCAGGTCATCGGATTGCAGAGCCATGAACTCTCCCGGAACAATGAAGGGGTGGAGGTACACTGCCTGGCGCCGGATGGCGATTCAGCATGAGAACCCCCGGGATTTAACGGCACTTTACCGGCTGAATCAATGTCAGACCATGGCCACACCGGCTCATCACAGGAGATCCCGAGCATGCCGCGCCGTTTTCCCCGACTCGCCATGGGCGCCCTGTGTCTGGTCCTGGCCATGCCCGCCACTGCCCAATGGACCCAGCCCCAGTGGGATAGCGCCGCTGGGCTGCCGAGCCTGGCCAGCGGCAACAGCCAAGCCGCCAGCGGCGAAGAGTTTCGCCTGGGACGAGCCTGGCTGCGGCAGTTTAGGGCCCGCGCCCCGCAGTGGCAGGATCCCATCGCCCAGCACTATGTGGAGTCGATGGTCTCGCGGCTGCTGCCCCACAGCGGGCTCGGCGGCAGTCAGCCGCTGGTGACTCTGGTCGACAGCCGTCAGCTCAACGCCTTCGCCGTGCCAGGGGGCATCATCGGCGTGAATGCCGGCCTGTTCGCCTTTGCCGAGGAAGAGGCGGCCATGATCTCGGTATTGGCCCATGAGCTGGGGCACCTCTCTCAGCGCCACTATGCCCGCGGCCAAGCCCGCACCGAACAGACCCAGGTGCCGGCCATGGCCGCCATGCTGGCGGGCATGCTGATCGCCGCCGCCGGCGGTGGCGAAGCCGGCATCGGCGTGGCCATGGGTTCCCAAGCCGCCTTCATCCAAGACCAGTTGGCCTACTCTCGTCGCTTCGAGCAGGAGGCTGACCGCATTGGCCTGGAGGCCATGGCCGAGGCCGGCTACGACCCCCAGGCCATGGTGCGAATGTTTCGCGCCATGCAGCGCATGGTCAGCCTGCAGGGCGGCAATCCGCCAGAGTTCCTGCTCACCCACCCGGTGACCGAATCGCGTATCAGCGATACCCAAGACCGGGCCGGCCAGCTCGCGGCGATCTCCCCTCGCGACGACACGTTACAGTATCACCTGGTGCGAGCCCGAGCTCTGCTGGCGATCCACAAGCACGACCCGCAGCAGGCCATCAATCAGCTTGCCCAGGACGACGTGCCCGGCGCTGCCCGGCGATACCTCGACGCCTTGTTGGAGGCCCGCCGAGGCGATACCGATGCGGCACTCGCGACCCTCGACGCCCTGGCCCGCCAAGAGCCCGACCTGAGCCTACTGCCTGCCTCAGCCGCCGAGGTAGCCTTCGATGCCGGTCGCTTTGACGACGCCACCGAGCGCAGCCGCCAGCTGCTGCGGCTGATACCCGGCTACCTACCTGCCACCCTAGTGCTGGGCGAGGCGCTACTGCAAAGTGATGCCGATGCGGCATGGCGGGTTCTGCGCGAGCTCGCAGAGCAACGCCACGAAGATCCCCAAGTATTCACCTTACTGGCCCAGGCCGCAGGCCGCAGCGGCCGCGAAGCCTGGGGTCACCTGGCCCGGGCAGAGCGGCTCCAGCTTGACGGACGCATCACCGATGCCATCCGCCAGCTGGAAGTGGCCAGGCAGGTAGCTGAGCGGGAGGGAGACGTCGGGGCGGCTGCCCGCATAGAGCAGCGCCGAGAGGCTTTTATTGGCTATCGGGAGACGCTGGAAAAATTCTAGCGCGGGACCTTGAGCCTCAGCGCTGGAAGTTCAACATCCGCTCCAGCGGCTTGAGAGCGGCCAGACGAAGCGCGTCGTCGACTAAGATCTCGCCGGAGCCGAGACGCAGAGCACCGGCCAGGTTGTCCAAGGCATTCATGGCCATCCACGGGCAGTGGGCACAGCTCTTGCAGCTGGCACCGTTACCGGCAGTGGGCGCTTCGAATAAGATCTTCTCGGGCACCGCCTGTTGCATCTTGAAAAAGATGCCGCGGTCGGTAGCGACGATCAGCTTGTCGTTGGGCAGCTCTTTCGCCGCCTGGATCAACTGCGAGGTAGAACCCGCCACGTCGGCCAGCTCCACTACCGCAGCCGGTGACTCCGGATGCACCAGCACCGCCGCCTCCGGGTAGAGCGCCTTGAGGTCTTCGACGCCCTTGGCCTTGAATTCCTCGTGGACGATGCAGGCACCGTCCCACAGCAGCATGTCGGCGCCGGTCTTTTTCTGGATATAGCCGCCAAGGTGCTTGTCCGGGGCCCACAGGATTTTCTCGCCGCGAGCATGGAGCTCCTCGATCACCTCCACGGCAATCGACGAGGTCACGACCCAGTCTGCGCGGGCCTTCACCGCCGCCGACGTGTTGGCATAGACCACAACCGTCCGATCGGGGTGCTGATCACAGAAAGCGCTGAACTCGTCGGCCGGGCAGCCCAGGTCCAACGAGCAGGTCGCCTCCAGGGTCGGCATCAGCACGCGCTTTTCCGGCGACAGGATCTTGGCGGTCTCGCCCATAAAGCGCACGCCGGCTACCACAAGAGTGTTGGCCTCGTGGCGGGCGCCGAAGCGGGCCATTTCCAGGGAGTCAGCCACGCAGCCGCCAGTTTCCTCGGCGAGCTGCTGGATGGCATCGTCGGTGTAGTAATGGGCCACCAGAACGGCGTTGTTGACCCTGAGGAGTCGCTTGATCTCCTCGATACGCACTTCATCGTCAGCGGGAATGCGGGTGGGGCAATAGGTGCGGGTCAGGTACTCGTGTACCTCCGCGCGGGAAGTCATGATCGTCATCGTGTCTACCACTGTGACTGGCAGGGGCTCCCCCTGCATGATCGGGTACATCGTGATTCGCGCGATCCGCGCGGACGATGCGCCTGAGGCCAACCCTTGCGTCTTTCGCTGTGGTCGACCAGAACCTCTATTCTAAACGTTAAGATGAGTGTATTGACAAGCCCCGGTCGGAAAAGTGCCCGACCCGAGGCGACGATGAGCTGCCGAGCCAGGTGACCGACGGGGTCGTCACCGACATACCTTATGATGTCCCGACTGGCGCGATGTCAACAGGACGCACCCGCCGAAACCAACAACGCAAACCCGGCCTGAAGGGTACCAAGCCGGGCTGTGACGCTTCTTCAATTTCGGAGGGAATCGTTTAATCCGTTGCTTTCTTGACGTCTTCCTTGACATCTCCGTACTTGGATTCAGCCTTGCCGCCCTGCTTTTCGGCCTTACCCTTGTACTCTGTCTCCTTGTTGCCGGTCAGCTTGCCGACAATTTCTTTGACCTTTCCCTTCGCCTGGTGCGCCCGACCTTCAACCTGATTCTTGTTCATGAGCCGATCTCCAAGTGACTGTTTCATTCGGGATCTGACTCTCCTCATGAAGCGATGCAAATTCAAAGAAGAGCTCCCGATACTAATATAGTCGATACTCGAAGCACGGTCGGTGCGGTGCCTCACGTAACTCATCGCTGCGATCTGATAGGCAGCAGAATCTTTTCGGACAACGTTATTTCATATGAAAAAAGCGATGCCATTTACTGAGGAGCCACAGCGCTGATCGAGATCGTCAGACAGACGGCTTCTACGGTGGTTACCGAACGACCGACAAGCCGCTGCCAGTATCTGGTCGAATGTACGCCACCGCACGGAGGGCAAGCCAGCCAGGAGATATCCTTCTATCAGCGGGGCAAGGAACAGCCTGTACAGGGAGTTGCGCTATGCGTCGCACGGACCGTGACGCCATCTCATCACGAAACATCCAGCCGCCTCTTGAGGCAGATCAATGCGCAACACAGAGGTACACATCATGAACAATATCGTCTATATCGTAGGTGTAATCGTCGTCGTGCTGGTGGTTCTTTCCGTCCTCGGTCTTCGTTGAGACTTTTGTTGAGACTTTTGTTGAAACCTTTGTTGCGACAAGAGAAGAGCGAGTCAAGGGAAGGGACAAGGCCGCACGTGAGGTCCTGAGGCAGCATTTCGAAGAGGATGCCCTCGTTCACTGGAGATACCCTGTGTTCATCATCAAAGGATTCATGCTTCTGGTTCTCCTGTTCGGTCACATCGGACTGGTCAGCGCTGACTACGCCGAGGCCATGCGCCACTATGAACGGCAAGAGTACCGCCAGGCTCTGCAGGTATTCGGCGAAGCCGCTAAAAGCGGCGATGCCGATGCCCAATACATGCTGGGCCGCCTCCACGAGGCCGGCAGCGGGACACCACAGGACTTCGTGCAGGCCCACCAGTGGTACAACCTTTCCGCAGCCCGAGGTCACCGTCATGCCGCCGAGGCGCGCGATGCGTTGACCAGCCGCATGACGGCCGGGCAAATCGCCGACGCGCAGCAGGCGGCGCGGGTCTGGAAGCCAGAAGAGACACCACCTCCCCAGGCGGCACCGCTATCGCGGCCCGACATCGAGACCCTGTCGGATCGGCAAGGCATTGCCGAAATACAGCGTGAGCTCAATCGGCTCGGCTATGATGCCGGCCCGGTAGATGGTGCCATGGGACGCCGGACCCGTAACGCGATACGTGAGTATCAGGCCGACGTGGACGTGAAACAGGATGGCTACCCAACGACCGGCCTGTTGAGACGCCTGCGCCAGACGGAGAAGGAGGCGGTGCCGGAAGACTCACCGCCGCCGCGCATCGCCTCGCCTCGAGTCGCCCTGCAGGATGACTTCAGCGATGGCGACTACCGTCGGAATCCTGCCTGGACGATCCTCAGCGGCGACTTTGAGGTCGATGACAACGGGTTGCGCAGCATCGTAGAGACACAGCGGGCCAGCGATCGAGACTCACGCAGGCTCAGCACCGACCGGCCGGAGGAAATAGGCCTGGCCATGCTGGAGCTGATCCTCGATCAGACGGGCAGCGTCAGAAGGGACGAAGTGCCCATCGCCGTGGAACCGGCGCGTATCTTCGTCAATGCACCGGTCGACAATGCTTTCAGGCTGGAACTCCAGCTCGCCTCCCGCCAGCAACCGGGCAGTCTGGAAGTGGGGCTTTTCCAGGGCAATCGACCCAACGGCACCGGCTATCGACTGGTCTACTCTCCCGGGTCACGCCCGGGGCTCAGCCTGGTCAGACTGATATCCGGAAGCGTCGAGGTGATTGCCCGCCAAGAAGGTCAGCTTGAGCTCGAGGACGGGCGGTTCCACAGCATCATCTGGACCCGTGATGGAAACGGAGAGATGCAGGTCCACGTGGATGATCGGCGCCTGCTGCGAGTGCGGGACACCGGACTACGCGATCCCTTTCAGGGCGTTGTGATGGTCAACCAGGGAGGCGACTACACGCTGGGCCGTGTGCGACTTCAGGATCGATAAACGCTCTCAGCGATACCCGATAACAGAGTTTCAACGCGATGAAAAAAACGCCGCCGCTTCATGAGAAGCGGCGGCGTTTTGTATGACTGGTGGGTCGTGTAGGATTCGAACCTACGACCAATTGGTTAAAAGCCAACTGCTCTACCAACTGAGCTAACGACCCAGCACTTGCAAGCAAGCGTACAGGTCCGGATGGTGGGTCGTGTAGGATTCGAACCTACGACCAATTGGTTAAAAGCCAACTGCTCTACCAACTGAGCTAACGACCCCTCCGAACGGGAGCAAATATTACTGATTTGCCCCCTAGCTGGCAAGGACTTTTTGCCTTGTGTCGCACCCGCTGGTCAGCTGCGAGTTCTGGTCTTGGGCTTGCGCATGGCCTGCACGGGCTTCCGCTTGCGCTTGTCGCGATTCCAGCGGCTCTTCTCGTCAGGGGTCAGGTCCGGCACCTTTCGTGAGGCCAGCCCCGCCAGCTCGGACAGGTCATCGACCTCGTCCTGGGAGAGCTCCAGCCACTCGCCCGCCTTGGCCCGCTTGTCCAGGAAGATATTGCCGTAGCGCACCCGCTTGAGGCGGCTTACGGTAAGTCCCTGTGACTCCCACAGGCGACGCACCTCGCGATTACGTCCCTCCTGGATCACCACGTGGAACCAGGTGTTGATACCCTCGCCCCCGAACTCCTGCACATCGGTGAAGCTCGCCGGACCGTCATCGAGCATTACGCCCTCGACCATGGCGACCACGTTTTGACGGGTCACCTGGCCCATGACGCGCACGGCATACTCGCGCTCCACCTCGGTAGAGGGATGCATTAGCCGGTTGGCCAGCTCACCGTCAGTGGTGAAGAGCAGCAGGCCACTGGTGTTGATGTCGAGACGGCCGATCGCGATCCAGCGCTCGCCCTTTAGGCGCGGCAGTCGGTCGAAGACGGTGCGTCGACCCTCCGGGTCCTTGCGAGTGCACAGCTCGCCCTCAGGCTTGTTGTACATGATGACCCTGCGCGGCACCTCTTCGGCGCCGCGCAGGGTGACTGGCCGGCTGTCGAAGAGCACCCTGTCGCGCATCTCGATGCGGTCGCCCAGGGTAGCCACCTGGCCGTTGACCTTGACCCGGCCATCGGCAATGGCGGCCTCCATCTCGCGGCGGGAGCCAAGCCCGGCGCGGGCCAGGACCTTCTGAAGTTTTTCGGTGGTAGTGCTCATGAGTCGTTCTCACTGGGTGTGGATTCCGCACCCGGGGCAGCGTCATCATCGACGCGGCTCCGGGCACGTTCGGTCAGGCGAGCTTCGAGTTCGGCGAAGCTCAGTCCGGACCGCTCTGACGCCGTCCCGGCGTGGTGATCGTCGGCCCTCCCGGCCGTCGCTTCCGAAGAGCGGGCCGCAGCCCCTTCCTCCGGGAATATCTCGTCCTGCTTCGGGGCAGCGGCTGTCTCTCTCGTCGGCTCTTCCGGCGCCTCGTCGGCCTGAGCCAGCAGAGCGTACTGGGGCGGCGGTGGGGCCTCGTCGTCGAGCTCTTTCATCAACCCGGGCTCCTCGAACGCCTTCAGCTCATGCATCGGTGGAAGCTCGTCGAGGGTCTTGAGGCCAAAGTCATCGAGGAAGCTGCGCGTGGTGGCATAGACCGCCGGCCGACCCGGCACGTCGCGATGGCCCACCACACGGATCCAGCCGCGTTCCAGCAGAGTGCGCATGATCGAGCCGCTCACCGTGACCCCGCGCACCTCCTCGATGTCGCCGCGGGTCACTGGCTGGCGATAGGCGATCAGCGCCAACGTCTCGAGCAGGGCACGGGAGTAGCGCTGCGGGCGCTCATCCCATAGGCGCGAGATCCAGGCCGAGAGTCGCGGCCGGATGCGCAGCTGGAAGCCCGATGCGGTCTCGAGCAGCTCCATGGCACCACGTTCATGACGTCCCCCAAGTCGCTCCAGCGCCTCGCGCAAGGCCCGCCTTGGCGGGCGTTCGTGGTCGTCGAAGAGCCCCTCCAGGCGTTCCAGGGAGAGTGGCTCGCCGGCGGCCAGCAACGCGGCCTCCAGGATCTCGTCCAGGACCTCGGGATACGCCATGGCGGTCATGGCCGCCCCCCCTCGTCATCGCTCGCGAAGGCGCTCTCGCCCTCGGCCTCCAGGTCGCCCAGTTTCCCCGCTTCGCTATCCTCCTCCGGCGCGCGGACACGCACGTGGATCGGAGAGAGCGGAGCATTCTGCACGATCTCGATCATCGCTTCCTTGGCGAGTTCGAGGATCGCCATGAAAGTCACAATCACCCCGGCGCGCCCCTCCTCAAGGCTGAACAGCGCCTCGAAGGGGGTGAAATGCCCGTTGCCGAGCCGCTCCATGATTGCCAGCATGCGCGCCCGAGTCGAGAGCACCTCGCGGCTAATATGGTGGGTCTGGGCCAGCTCGGCCCGCCGCAGGATACCCGCCAGGGCGCCCAACAGCTCATTCAGATCCACCTCGGGATGGATCATCCGGCTCTCCAGCGGCGGCAGCGCCGCCTTTGCCGGAAACCAGTCGCGACCCAGGCGCGGCAGCTCGGCCAGCGCCTCGGCGGCATGCTTGAGCCGCTCGTACTCCTGCAATCGTCGGATCAGCTCGGCCCTCGGGTCCGCTTCCTCGTCCTCGTCACCCTCCTTGGGCGGGCGTGGCAGCAGGGTACGCGACTTGATCTCGGCGAGCATCGCCGCCATCAGCAGGTACTCCCCGGCCAGCTCGATTTCCATGGCCTTCATCAGCTCCACGTACTCGATGTACTGGCGGGTGATGGCGGCCACGTCGATGGCCAGGATGTCGAGATTCTGACGGCGAATCAGGTAGAGAAGCAGGTCCAGCGGACCCTCGAAGGCCTCCAGGAACACCCGCAACGCCTCCGGTGGGATGTAGAGATCCTCCGGCAACTCGGTAATCGGCTCATTGAACAGCCGCCCGAGTACTGCGGCCTGCTGGGCCACAACGATGCTCTGCTCGGGGCTGGCGGTATCGGGAGTGTCGCTCACGCGGCGGTGCTCTCCGGGGACGCGGGGTCAACTGGCCAGTTTAGCAAGATGCCTCCCGCACAGACAGACCCGGTCAGCCGATTGTGACGTCACCCGTCTCCTCGCCTTCGCGACAAACGCGGTCACGACCGGATGTCTTGGCCGCGTAGAGCGCCTTGTCGGCGCGCTCCATGGCACTGTCAGACGAATCGTTCGTTCTCAACGCCGCCACTCCTAGACTGACGGTCAAGCGAATACGGGCATCACCTGTGTCCACCTGCAAATCCGCCACGGCCTGGCGATACCGTTCGGCCAAGGTAACGGCACCCTCGAACGAGGTATCGGGCAGCAGAATCGCGAATTCCTCGCCGCCCAGCCGACCCAGCATATCGTGAGCTCGAAGTGCCTCTCGCCCCGTGCTTACCAGCGCCTTGAGCACATCGTCTCCGGCGGCATGACCAAAGGTATCATTGATGCGCTTGAAGTGGTCGGCATCGAACATCACCAAGCAAGAATCCACGCCGTGACGCTTGACGCGTGTCAGCTCGGCATCAAGGCGATGCATGAAGTGGCGCCGATTCGGTGCTCCCGTCAGCATGTCCACGCTCGCCAGACGCCGGAAACGCGCCTCGCTCTCTTCGAGTTCCAGTTGGAGTCGCTTGCGCTCCGAAACGTCGGCAATATAGCCATGCCACATCACACTGCCATCCTCCAGCCGCTCCGGCGTGGCCAACCCCTCGACCCAGAGCTCGTGGCCCTGGGGATGGCGTATCCGATATTCACAGTGCCAATGACTCAGGTTTTCTGCCGACGTCTCGATCGCTGTCTTCACGCTGTAACGGTCATCAGGGTGAATCACACCAAAGGCAGCCGTATCGCTTTGCGCCAGTTCGTCGGGGGTCGCCCCGTAGATCACCATGCTGCTACTGCTGGCATAGAGGAATCGACCCTCTCCGCTGGGGGTAAGCAGATATTGATAGATGAAGCCGGGCAGCTGTTGACCCAGCTTCTCTAGCCGCTGACTGAGCCGATAAGTCCCCGTGACATCCAGGATCGCCCCCACGACCTTGATGGGATGCCCCCCCGTGTCGAGGACCAACCGTTTTTCGCTTTGTACCTGGAGATAGTGGCCGTCCCGATGACGCAAGCGGTAGTTGAGTTGGATGGGCCCCTCCCCTGCGAACAGGGCATGGACCTTGGCAAGGCTCTGGACCATGTCATCCGGATGAATCATGTCCTGCCAGATGGGGCGGTTAAGCAATTCGTCACGAACGTAGCCGAAGAGCCGTTCCACGCTGGAGCTGATAGAGATCGGTATCAGATCGGGCGTCGGCAGGCACTCGTAGATCACCACGGGGCTCGCCTGCAGCAGCTGGTCAAGGGCTTCGAAGGCATCACGACTTTTCCGCTCGGCCTCCTTGAGGGGCGTGATATCACGCGCAATGCCCACCAGCTCGATGACGTTACCTGCCGCGTCCTCCACGGGCACCAGCAGGGTCTGCCAGTCTCGAGCACCGGCCGGCAGGTCGAGACGCTCCTCATACTGGATGGGTCGCTTGAGTCGAACACATTCGCGATAGTGCGCCTTGACGGTCGCCGCCTGTGACGCCTCGAGCAGAGTATCCGGGGTCTGGCTGCGCAGAGCCTCCAGGGAGATGCCGGTTAGCTGCCGGTGGGCCGGATTGTTGTAGTGAAAGACGAAGGTGTCGTCGGGCTCCACTCTGGCCAGAAAGATGGGGTCTGTGGCGCTCTCTATGAATCGCCGGTGCAGCTTCAAGGTGCTGTTCAATTGCTCTTGCTCGGCCATTTCCCGAGTCACATCCCGTGCAACGCCGCACAGGCGCAGCGGCTCTCCTCTCTGGCCCCGCATCAGCCAGGCTCGGTCGTGTATCCAGACCTGCTCGCCATCAGGCCTGAGGATTCGGTAACGGCGCTCCACCGTTCCCAACTGCAGCAAGCGATCATGGGAAGCGGCGACGTCGTCGCGATCATCGGGATGCACGATGGTCAGCCAGAGGCGTGAATCGTCCATGAATGCCTGAGTGGGGCGGCCAAACACGGCAACGGCGGCAGGGTTGAGGTACTCGAGCTGGAAATGCGGATAACTGACCGCCCAGATCACGTCATCCACCCTCTCCACCAGGCTTGCGAAAAAGTCGTCTGGCAGCAGCACCCTACCCCCTCTCAAATATTATTATCGGCCTGATCATCCTAAGCGTCATTTTACCAAGATTTACCGTACACCACCCTTAGGCCTAGGTGTCGTTCAACAATCCGTCACCCTACTCCACCGCTTCGGCGCGGCGATACCGGCCGGTATAGTCGAAGAGCTTCTCGCGCACCTGCCAATGGCGGCCCACCTTGCGGCCCACCACGAAGTCGGGGTGGCGCAGGCGGCGCTGCTCGGCGACCACCTCATCGGGGGTGGTGGGACGGAACGACACCCCCGGGGCCCGCAGGTGGTCGCGCAGAAAGGCCACGGCGAAGGCACCGCGCTGGGCCGGAGTCTCCAGGGCAAACCATTCGCAGAGCGTGGTGCCGTCCTCGTCGTGGTAGGTCACCTTGAGGCGTGCCAAGCCACGGCCGTTGACCGTTGCCTCCAACTGCATGCCAGCCACGCGCAGCACCCGAGCATCGCGCAGGCGCAGTGCCTCCTTGAGCTTGTCGTCGGCATCCACCAGCAGGACCTCGCAGCCGTGACAGCGCCGGGCGGCGATATCGTTCTCGGTGCCGCACTCACCACACACCTTGAAGCGAAAGCGAAATTCACACTGGTGCTTTTTACCGGCGCCCGAAGCCGCGCCTATCTGATCTCCGGCGCCCGAAGCCGCGCCTACCTGATCTCCGGCGCCCGAAGCCGCGCCTACCGGGCCTCTGCTTGCTCCGGAAGCGGGACTGGCGTCGGTGATCAATCCTTGGCAGCGGCGGCCGAAGTGCTCGATCACCAACTCACCCTCGCGCCGCCCCCAGAAGAGGTTGGCGTGGCCGCAGGCCGGGCATTCGACCTGCACCGGCTCGGTGTCGCCAGGCGGCTTCGGCGAGCCCACCTCTGGCGCATAGAGGTCCCAGGGGTTGCCAGCGTAGTCGAGAATCAGGCAGTCGTGCTTGCCGGGCGAGAGCCGCAGGCCACGGCCGACGATCTGCTGGTAGAGGCTCACCGACTCGGTGGGACGCAGAATGGCAATCAGATCCACGTGGGGCGCGTCGAAGCCGGTGGTGAGCACCGCCACGTTGACCAGGTACTTGAGCTCGCGGGCCTTGAAGGCATTGATGAGCCTTTCGCGCTCGGCGGAGGGCGTCTCGCCGGTGATCAGCGCCGACTCGCGCGCCGGCAGATAGCCGAGGATCTCCTCGGCATGGGCCACACTGGCCGCGAAGAGCATCACGCCCTGGCGCTCCCGGGCGCGCTCCACCACCTCGGCGATGATCCCCGGGGTGGCGCGGTGTCCCGCCACCACCCGGTTGAGCTCCTCCTCGCGGAACAGGCCACCCGCTGCCGGGCCTGACGCGGAGAATAGCGTCGAGAAGTCGTAACGCAGCTCTTGCCCGTCCTTGAAAAGCGCGGCGTCGATCCGAACCGGCTTTGCCAGGTAGCCCTGCTTGACCATCAGCCGCAGCGGCTGCTCGAAGACACAGTCGCGAAAGAAGGCGTCCTCATCGCCACGCACCATGCCGTGATGGTGGCGGTGGTAGATGAAACCCTGTCCCAGCCGGTAGGGCGTGGCGGTCAGTCCCAGCACCTTGAGCCTCGGATTGGCCACCTGCAGATGGTCGATCACCTGGCGGTAGCTGGCATCCTCCTTCGGCGAGACCCGGTGGCACTCATCGATCACCAGCAGGGTAAAGGGGCCAAGCGGATGGTCGGACGCGGCGAAACGCTCGAGATTGCGTACCACCGACTGCACCGAGCCGAACACCACCTGGCGGCCGCTCTCCTTGCGCCCCAAGCCGGCGCTGAAAATATCGGCCTCAAGGCCATAGGCCAGGTACTTGGCGTGGTTTTGCTCCACCAGTTCGCGCACGTGGGCCAGCACCAGCACGCGGCCCCTGGCCAGGCGCGCCAGCTCGGCGATCACCAGCGACTTGCCGCTGCCGGTGGGCAACACCACCACGGCAGGCTCGTCCGAGCCGCGAAAGTGGACCACCACCCGTCGCACCGCCTCCTGCTGATAGGGGCGCAGTGAGGGCGGTGAAGACACCAAAGGCGGCCCGAAGGCCGCCTCCCGTATCGTCTCCCGTGGGTGTCTCGCGCTCACCCCAGCCAGACTCGTGCGTTGCGGAAAAGCCTCAGCCAGGCACCGTCGTGCGTCCACTCCGTCGGACGCCAGGAATTGGTGACCGCGCGCACCACCCGCTCGGGGTGAGGCATCATGATGGTGGCGCGTCCGTCAGGTGTGGTCAGGCCGGTGATGCCGGAGGGCGAGCCGTTGGGGTTGGCCGGGTAGCGGGTAGTGGTCTGGCCGTGGTTATCCAGAAAGCGCAGCGCTACCTGGCCATTACCCTGCATACTGCGCAGGTGAGCGCTGTCGCGGAACTCGGCGCGACCCTCACCGTGGGCCACGGCGATGGGCAGCCGTGAGCCCTCCATGCCGGCCAGCAGAATCGAGGGGCTCTTCTCCACCTGAACCATGGCGACGCGGGCCTCAAACTGCTCCGATTCGTTGCGCACGAAGTGCGGCCAAGCCTCGGCACCGGGGATCAGCTCCTTGAGCTGGGCCAGCATCTGGCAGCCGTTGCAGACCCCCAGCGAGAAACTGTCGTCACGCTGGAAAAAGGATCCGAACTGCTCCCGGGCGCGCTCATTGAACAGTACGGACTTGGCCCAGCCGCCCCCGGCGCCCAGGACGTCGCCGTAGGAGAAGCCGCCACAGGCCACCAGGCCCTTGAAATGCTCCAGGTCGACGCGCCCCTCGAGAATGTCGCTCATATGCACGTCGACGGCCTCGAAGCCGGCGCGGTCGAAGGCCCAGGCCATCTCCACCTGGCCGTTGACCCCCTGCTCACGCAGCACCGCCACCGATGGGCGCGCCAGGTTGAGGAAGGGCGCACTGACGTCCTCGTTCACATCGAAGCTGGGGGCGGCGGAGAGGCCCGGGTCGCGGTCGTCGAGCAGGCCGTCGAACTCGCTCTTGGCACAGTCAGGATTATCGCGCAGCGCCTGCATCCGGTAGCTGGTATCGCTCCAGGTACGCTGTGCCAGCAGGCGAGTGGTCTCCAGCAGCGGCTCCTCGAAGAGGGTGACGCGCACCTGATCGTCGTAGCGCGGACGGGCGATGACGCCGCAGGTCTCGAGGCCGGCGGCGGCGAACTGGGCCAGCACCGCCTCGGTATCCTGGCGGTTCACCTGGATCACCGCCCCCAGTTCCTCGGCGAACAGGGCATTCACCGCCTCGGCAGGCTCGTCGACCAGCCAATCAAGCTTGATCTCCAAGCCGGCGTGAGCGGCGAAGGCCATCTCCAGCAGGGTCACCAGCAGGCCGCCGTCGCTGCGGTCGTGGTAGGCCAGCAGCTTGCCTTCGGCATTGAGCCCCTGGATCACCGCGAAGAAGGCCCTGAGGTCCTCGGGATCCTCCAGGTCCGGACAAACGTCGCCTACCTGGCCATAGACCTGTGCCAGCGCCGAGCCACCCAGGCGGTTAAGGCCGCTACCCAGGTCGATCAGGATCAGGTCGGACTCATCCTGCTCCAGGTTAATCTGGGGCGTCAGGGTGCGCATGGCATCCGTGACCGGCGCGAAGCCAGTGATGACCAGCGACAGCGGTGAGGTGACGCTCTTCTCCTCGATGTCTCCCTTTTCGTTCTCCTCTTGCCAGGCGGTGCGCATGGACATGGAGTCCTTGCCCACCGGAATGGCGATGCCCAGCGCCGGGCAGAGCTCCATGCCCACAGCGTGAACGGCATCGAACAGCGCCTGGTTCTCGCCGGGGTGGTCGGCCGCACTCATCCAGTTGGCGGAGAGCTTGATGTCCGCGAGCTTCTCGATAGGGGCCGCCGCCAGGTTGGTAATGGCCTCGGCCACCGCCAGACGGGCGCTGGCGGCCGGGTCAATCAAGGCCACCGGGGAACGCTCGCCCATGGCCATGGCCTCGCCGGCGTGGGTGTCGAAGCTTGCCGTCGTCACTGCAACATCGGCTACCGGCACCTGCCAGGGGCCGACCATCTGGTCGCGGGCCACCTGGCCGGTGATGGAGCGGTCGCCGATGGTGATCAGGAAACTCTTGGAGGCGACGGCAGGCAGGCGCAGCACCCGATCCATGGCCTCGCGCAGGTCGAGGTTGTCGAGCATGATGCCGGACATCACGTTGGGCGCACGCTGAAACTCGCGGGTCATCTTCGGTGGCTTGCCGAACAGCACGCTCATCGGCAGGTCGACCGGCAGGCTATCGAAATGGTCGTCACGCACGGTCAGGTGGTGTGCTTCGGTAGCCTCGCCAACCACCGCATAGGGGCAGCGCTCGCGCCGGCAAAGGGCGTCGAAGGTGTCGAGGTCCTCCGCGGCCACCGCCAGCACGTAGCGCTCCTGAGCCTCGTTGCACCAGATCTCCAGTGGACTCATGCCCGGCTCGGCGTTGGGCACCGCGCGCAGATCAAACAGCCCGCCTCGCTCGCCGTCCTTGACCAGCTCCGGCAGGGCGTTGGAGAGCCCGCCGGCGCCCACGTCGTGGAAGAAACGAATGGGGTTTTTCTCGCCCAGCGCCCAGCAGCGATCGATCACCTCCTGGACGCGGCGCTCGATCTCGGGATTGCCGCGCTGAACCGAGGCGAAGTCCAGGTCGGCACTGGAGGTGCCGGACGCCATGGAGGAGGCCGCCCCGCCGCCCAGTCCGATCAGCATGGCCGGACCGCCCATCACGATCAGCTTGCCGCCCACCGGTATCTCACCCTTCTGGACGTGGCCATCGCGGATATTTCCATAGCCGCCGGCAAGCATGATCGGCTTGTGGAAGCCCCGGCGCTCGATGCCGTTGGCGCCCAGGGCATCCTGCTCATAGGTGCGGAAGTAACCGGCAAGATTGGGCCGGCCGAACTCGTTGTTGAAAGACGCGCCGCCGATGGGCCCCTCGAGCATGATCGACAGTGCCGAAACGATGCGTTCCGGCTTGCCGTAGTCGAAGGCCTCCCAGGGCTGCACGAACTCGGGAATGCGCAGGTTGGAGACGCTGAAGCCGGTGAGGCCCGCCTTGGGTTTGCCACCGATGCCGGTGGCGCCCTCGTCGCGAATCTCGCCACCGGCGCCGGTGGCCGCCCCCTGATGCGGGGCGATCGCCGTGGGGTGGTTGTGGGTCTCCACCTTCATCAGGATCTGGATCGGCTCCAGGGCGCTGCCATAGGCGGCACGCTCGTCTGCCCGTCCGGTAAGCGGCGCCGGGAAGAAGCGCGGCGCTTCACTACCACGGATCACCGCGGCGTTATCGCTGTAGGCGGAGAGGATGTCCCCGGGGGAGACCCGATGGGTGTTCTTGATCATCTTGAACAGCGAGTGGCTCTGGGCCTCGCCGTCGATCACCCAGTCGGCGTTGAAGATCTTGTGGCGGCAGTGCTCTGAGTTGGCCTGGGCGAACATCATCAGCTCGACGTCCGTGGGGTTGCGACCCAGTTCCTGGAAGGCTCCCACCAGGTAGTCAATCTCATCCTCGGCCAGCGCCAGACCCAGCGCGACGTTGGCGGCGACCAGCGCCTCGCGGCCGCCCTCCAGAATATCGACGCTGCCCAGCGGGGCCGGCTCGTGGTGGGCGAAGAGCTGCACGGCGTCGGAGGCATCGGCCAGCACCGTCTCGGTCATGCGGTCGTGGAGGGTGGCGCGGATCCCCTCGAAGGCGTTCTCCGAGAGCATACCCTTGAGCTTGACCCGGTAGGCAATGCCGCGCTCGAGGCGGCGCACCTGCCTCAGACCGCAGCTATGGGCGATATCCGTGGCCTTGGAGGACCAGGGCGACTGGGTGCCGATGCGCGGCACCACCAGAAACAATTGGCCCTCGGCACTGCTCGCTGCCGGGCTGCCTGACATTCGGTTACCAGACAAATGGGAGCCCTGACCGTGAGAACCTAGGCCTTGAGAACCCTGAATGTAAGAACCATAGTCAAGCAGCTGCTCCAGCGTGGCCAGGTCGTCGTCAAACATCTCGCCATCGTGGTCGACGAAGTGCACGTACTCCGCCTTCAGCGACTCGACATCAGCCGCCGCCTCGCGGAGAGCGGCCAGTAGCTTGGCGTGACGGAAAGCGGAGAGGGCGGGGGCGCCGCGCAGTTCGAGCATATCCTGGAGCCTCTGGAAATCATCAAGGTCGGGGGCCGCAGCCGGCGGCACAAGGCAAACATGATACTGGAAAGCGCGAGTGGCGAGAAATCATGCGGATGACAGCCACGCCGCAGCTGGTTATGGTGATGGGTCGACGTTGCCAGCCGCTCACCTCATGCCCCCGACCCTGATCATCCAGCTCCTGCGCCGCTGGCGCCGCCGCCCTGCCCTGCCCGCTCTGGGTCTGGCCGCTGCGCTCGCCCTTAGCCTGTGGCCCGGGCACCCGGGAGAACCCAGCGATCGACAACTGAAGAATATCCTGGCCCGGGACTTTCTTCAGATGCATACCCGCAATACCCCTACCACCTACTACGAGGGACGCGAGGGACCCACCGGCTTCGAGTATGAGCTGGTTCGCCGCTTCGCCGCTCATCTGGGGGTGAGCCTGGCGCTGCGCGAAGATCATCACATCGCCAGCGTGCTGGACGCCGTGCGTCGGGAGGGCGACCTGGGTGCCGCCGCCCTGCCGCTGACCCCGGCCCTCGATGGCGTGATCTTCAGCCGACCGATCCTCGAGCTGCAGCCGGTGGTGGTCTATCGGCGCGGCATGGCGCCAGTAACCGGCCCGGATAGGCTGGCTAGCCTTTCCCTGGGCACTCTGGCCGGCGCCGGCACCGGCCAGGTGCTGCGGGAGCTCAAGACAGACTATCCGACGCTCACCTGGCGGGAGTCGGAGGAGCTGGAAGTGGCCGAGCTGCTGCGACTGATCGAGGATGAGCGGCTCGATGCCGCGGTGATCTTCGAGCACCAGTTCCGGCTCAACCGGATGTTCTTTCCCAGGGTGGAACGTGGCTTTCCTCTGGGCGAGCCGCTCAGTATGGCCTGGGCCTTCCCCGCCGAGGGCGGTTTGGCCCTGGCGGAGAAGGCCAATGATTTCCTGCAGACGCTGCGAGACGAGGGCGCACTCGACGCCGTGATCGCCAGCTATTTCGGCCATGACGACTATCTGGAGTACGTGGGTGCGCGCACTTTTATCAAGCATACTCACGCACGCCTGCCGACCTACACCGAGCTGTTCCGCGAAGCCGCACGCCAGACCGGCTTCGACTGGAAACTGCTGGCCGCAGTGGGTTATCAAGAGTCTCATTGGGACCCAGAAGCGACCTCTCCCACCGGAGTGCGCGGCCTAATGATGCTGACCTTGCCCACCGCCGGCGACCTGGGGGTTAGCAACCGCCTGGATCCGGCCCAGAGCATCGACGGCGGCGCCCGCTACCTGCGCGAGTTAAAGGATCGACTACCCGAGTCGATAGAGGGAGAAGACCGCCTGTTCATGGCCATGGCCGCCTACAACGTGGGGCTCGGGCACCTCTACGACGCCCGCCGCATCACCGAAAACCGCGGTGGCAACCCGGACCGCTGGGAGGACGTGCGAGAATCGTTGCCACTGTTGCAGGAGCGCGAGTGGCACAGCCAGACCCGCTACGGCTATGCGCGAGGCGGCGAGCCTGTGATCTACGTACGTAACATCCGCCGCTACCATGAGATACTGAGCTACGTGGATCGCAGTCAACAGCAGTTCTATCTGCTCAATGCCCGGCTGCCCGACCCGGAAGAGAGTCATGACATCAACCTATCCCCCGCGCCTGGCCAGTGAACGCCCGGTAAGCGCCTGGGCCATTACAGCCACTATGGTGTCGCTGCTGGGTGCATTGGTCGCCCTTGTCTTGGCCATTATCGGGGTATTCGGCTCTCTTCCCGCCGCCGGGCTGCTGGTCATCGCCACGCTGGGGCAGCTGGCCTGGTATCGCCTGGGACCTGCCGCCTCCCGGGTCCTTCTCTGGCCGGCCCTGGGACTTTTGGGTCTGTGCCTTGTCAGCTATCTGCTGCCGGAGCACTGGCTCCCCCATGTCAGTTGGGATCAACTGGCAAACCAAATCGTGACCGGCAGCCTGCTGGTGGATTGGCGCCCCCCCCTGCTGCTGACGCTGTGCCTGATCGCCCTGCTGCTAAGCCTCGTGGTGCGTACCCGCGCCAACCTTGGCGCGCCCATGCTGCTCGGAGTGGCCGGCTTATTGCTCCTGGCTCAGGCGGTCGAGGCGCTCCATACACCCAGCCTGCTACCCTTACGGGGAACCTGGCTTGCTCAGGTCATCCTGCTGACCCTGCTTCTTGGCCAGATCGTCGATGTCGCTGGCGCCTGGAAGCAGCAGTCTTACCGGCTCAGCCGCGCGCTATGGCCTGGGCTAGGCCTGGCACTACTGAGCCTGCTCTTCTGGCACTATCAGAAAACGCTGGAGGAACGGAACCTCGCGGCCCGTGTCGAGCAGCAGCATGTCCAAATGGCCGAGAGTCTCTCACGAGAAATCGACGACCATCTCGCAGCTATGCGTCGTTTTGCCAACGTGTGGCGCCTGACGCCCATGATACCGGGCGCCACCGCCTGGGCCACGCAGGCGGCGCCTTACCAGCGTGATTTTCGCTACTTCCTGAACATCGCCTACATCGACACCAACAGCCGCATTCAACTGGTGCACCCACCGACTGACATCAACCTCCAGGTGCTCGGATCCCGGCTCTTCGACGACCAACCCGCTGGCCGTGAGGCGGTCGCAAGCGCCCTGCAGCGCGGCAGGGAGGGACGTACCGACATCATCGAACTGCTGCAGGGCGGCCCGGGGATGATCCACTACCTGCCGATCTTCCTCGCCTCCGAATCACGCCCCACCGGCGCCGTGGCCATGGCGGTGAGCCTTCCCGCCCTGGCGGACACGCTGTTTGCCAACATCGATCCCGAGGACCAGCAGCTCAGCCTCTACCGTGACCGCGATCGTCTGGCCCACCAGCCAGCCGAGGCTCGGCTGGGACCCTGGCAGTTGGAGGCCGAGTTGGACCTGTCAGGCATTCCTCTGGTGCTGCTCTCCCAGCCCACCCTCAGGCGACTGCTGAGCGACCTGCCTCGCCAGCCGGTGGTCAGCCTGACAGTGGGTCTGCTGCTGGCCCAATTACTCTATCTGGTACTCTTCTCCCAGCAGCAGATGGCCAACCAGCATCGAGCGGTGCGGCGCTCCAACCGTGAGTTGCGCCGCGAGATACGCAAGCGAACCCGGCTGCAAGAGGAGGTTGAATGGCTGGCCGGTCACGATGAGCTGACCGGCCTGCCCAATCGCCGAACCTTCCTGCAAGCACTGCGTGAGCATGACCCACGCGAGCCCATCAGCGTACTGCTCTGCGATATCGACTATTTCAAGAAGGTCAATGACCACCTCGGGCACCTGGAAGGTGACCGCTATCTGAAAGAGATCGGCCAGCTGGGCAATGAGGTCATTGCGTCGGACGACGGGCTCTTCGCCCGACTGGGCGGTGAGGAGTTCATCGCCTATCTCCCCGGTCGAGACGAACAGGAGGCTATTCGTATCGCTGAAGACCTGCGCGAGGCCGTTGCGGCCAGCGGCCTGGCCCACGCCGATGGCGCCCCGCTCACGGTAAGCATCGGCGTGGCGACGGGCACACCTGGCCCCCTACGGATCGACGATTTGATGAATGCCGCCGATGAGGCGCTATATAGCGCCAAGCACGCCGGGCGAAATCGGGCAAGGCTGGCTCGCTCACTGGCCGCGCCGGGCAGCGAAGAACTCCCTGAGCAGCGTTGAGGCGCGGGACGCCAGTACGCCGCCAACCACCTCGACACGGTGGTTAAACCAGGGTTGGGCGAAGAGGTTGGCCTTCGACTCCACCATGCCGGTCCGCGGCTCGGCAGCCCCATAGACTACCCGCGACACCCGCGCATGGATGATCGCCCCGGTGCACATCAAGCAAGGCTCCAGGGTCACATGAAGGGTGCAACCGTCCAGCCGATAGTTACCGAGCGTCGCGCCGGCATTGCGCAGGGCACAAATCTCGGCGTGGGCGCTGGGATCATGGCCGGAAACAGGCGCGTTGTAGCCAACGCCGACAATCTCGCCGTTGGGATCCACCACCACTGCCCCCACCGGCACCTCTCCGGCGGCGAGCCCGAGTCGGGCCTGGTCCAGCGCCCGGTGCATGTAGAACTCATCGCTGCGCAACGCCATGGACTCCATGTAGACTGAGATAAAACACCTGTACGAATGGCCCGGCAAGGCCAAGATTTCTATCGGAGATTGCGCCCATGTCCAACCCCCTCGACGCTCTGGTGGGCCTGCTGGCCCTCGAACCCCTGGAGGAGAACCTGTTCCGCGGCGCCAGCCAGGATCTGGGGCTTCCCCAACTGTTCGGCGGACAGGTACTGGGCCAGGCCCTGTCCGCAGCCAGCCAGACGGTGCTCCCCGAGCGGCAAGCCCACTCGCTACATGGCTACTTCCTGCGCCCGGGAGACCCCCACGTTCCGGTCGTGTATCAGGTGGACGCGGTGCGTGACGGCAACAGCTTTGCCACACGCCGGGTCACCGCTATCCAGAAGGGCCGGCCGATCTTCTTCTGCAGTGCTTCCTTTCACGGGGAGGAGTCAAGCATCGAACACCAGACGGACATGCCCGAGGTTCCCACCCCTGAGAAGCTCGCCGACAGTGCTCGCCTGGTGCGCTTCGACAGCCATCCCATCGAGTTTCTGCTGGCAGGCGAGGAAAGTCAGACCGGACAGCCTGCCCATAAAAGGGTGTGGTTTCGCCTGGCCGGAGAACTACCCGACGACCCTGCCCTGCATCGCCATCTGCTGGCCTACAGCTCTGACTTCAACCTGTTGACCACGGCCCTGGTACCCCATGGGCTCGACTACCGAGACCCCAAACTGCAGATCGCCAGCCTCGACCACTCGCTGTGGTTTCACCATGACGTGCGGGTCAACGACTGGCTGCTCTACCACATGGAAAGCCCCTGGGCTGGCGGCGGCCGCGGATTCACCCGCGGCAGCATCTACGATCGACACGGGCGCCTGGTGGCTTCCTCTGCTCAGGAAGGACTCACTCGGCTGCGAGTGGCCACCAAGGACTAGCTTTGCCGGCCATCGCGGCGCTACCATCATGCCAGTGCCGCAATAGCTCAGTTGGCAGAGCAGCGCATTCGTAATGCGCAGGTCAGCGGTTCGAATCCGCTTTGCGGCACCACATAAACCAATGAAAACGGCCACCTGACGAATTGTCGCGGTGGCCGCTTTTCGTTCCGGGCTCCCGCAAGATCAATCCTGCGAAGCGGTTTTCAGTATGCTTTCAAGACGGTCGACCTCGGCCCTGACGTTAACGAGTTCGCTGACGTCGTATTGTACGCCGAGATAATAGATCAAGCGCCCCGACTCATCACGAAGCGGCTGAATCGAAAGGCGGTTGTGAAACAGCGTCCCATCCTTGCGATAGTTGCGCAGCGTTACCTCGATGGGAGCATGTTCCTTTAAGGCAGCGCGGATCTCGTCGAGCTCAGGCTGATCGCGATCCTCACCCTGAAGGAAGCGACAGTTGCGTCCCAGGATTTCTTCCTGACTGTAGCCCGTCAACCGCTCAAAGACGGAGTTAGCATAGACAATCGGTGAGTCCGGCAGGTCCGGGTCGGAAAGCGTCACGCCGTTCACGCAGGTATCCAAGATCTGAGTTAATACGTGGGGTATGATTCCTGTATCTTTATCAGCGGTAAACAGCATGATGACTCCAGCGTAAGGATGCGCTCGGGATAAATATTAGTTTGTCTTTTGCTGGCCGAGTTCCCTTTCGGCCAAGGCCTTCAGGTCTCGCACGACGCGTTGCGTACCATCCTCAACCGCAAAGCGGATGAGTTTCTCGAACGGCCGCAG
This sequence comes from Halomonas tibetensis, assembly GCF_042643535.1. Classification (NCBI taxonomy): domain Bacteria; kingdom Pseudomonadati; phylum Pseudomonadota; class Gammaproteobacteria; order Oceanospirillales; family Halomonadaceae; genus Halomonas; species Halomonas tibetensis. Next base: position 192,319 of record NZ_JBHRSQ010000007.1, on the reverse strand, counting down.
TGCCAAGCTCAGACGCGCCAGTTCGAAGCTGAAGGTCAACTGCGTGCTCTCACCCTTCGGTTCAAAGAAATAATTGATCACGAAGGGATCCTTGATTCCCTTGAAGCACACGCGACGCTCGGGTTCGAGCGCGATGACCCGGAAATCGGCTTCGGTACGTCGCCCTTGATCGACCCTCACCTGCCTGGCCGTCCAGCCCAGTGCCAACGGCCCCTTGCTCAAGGGCTTCAGCTGTTTGACTTCGGGAGACCACCGAGGGTAATTGCGGACAAAGTCGGTCACCACGAAACTATAGACGTCAGGCAACGGGCAGCGAATCAGAATGCTGGATTGGGACTTTACCATCGTTCAAGCGCTTCCCATGGAGATGATTGGCGGGAGTTCGCAACGCTAGGGGCACTTGCGCGAGTCAGGAAAACCGTCTGGCCCAGCTGCCAACCCTGCTGGCTTGACCATAGCAGCATTCCCGGAATGCGCTCAAGCGGCCATTTGTCCGATGCCGCTGGCTTCGTCGGTAACGATGACACTCCCTCCCGCATGTCTATATGCAGCCGCAACGCCATCACTGAGACAAGCGCCCATCATTCCTCCCCATGACGCGCTACCGCTTTGCCGGTAGTATTCTGCAGGTCTGCAGGGACACGTAAAACCACACAGGATTAACGGTAAGCATGGGAGCGAAGCGATGTGCTCGGTTGCCAGGAGTCGTCTGGCTGATCCTGGTGGTGGGCATCCTGCTGTCGATGACTTCCGGCCACCAGGTTTACCGCAATGCCGAATCAAAGGCGCTGGAGCAGTTCAGCTTTGCCGCCGATCAGGTTGCCCTTAGGATCGACGAGCGTCTTTCCGCCTACGCGTTGGTGTTGCGCGGTGCCGCGGGGCTGTTTGACGCCTCCGAGGAGGTCGATCGAGAGGAATGGCGCACCTACTTCGACAAGCTGCGCGCTGCGGATACGCTCGGCTATATTCAAGGCATCGGCTATGCGCAGTGGATTCCTGCCGCCGCGCTTGCCGCCCACCAGGCCAAGGTCCGCGCCGAGGGTTTCCCCGACTACCATATCCATCCTGATGGCCCTCGCGACACCTACACCTCAATCGTTTACCTCGAGCCCTTCGAGGATCGCAACCTGCGAGCCTTCGGCTATGACATGTTCTCGGAGCCGGTGCGCCGCGCCGCGATGGAACAGGCCCGCGACACCGGCAGGGCGGCGCTGACCGGCAGGGTCATGCTGCTTCAGGAGACCGACACCGACATCCAGCCCGGCACCCTTATGTATGTGCCTGTCTATCGGCAGGGGGCTCCGGTCGATAGCGTGGAACGACGTCGTACAGCACTGATCGGCTGGACCTACAGCCCCTATCGTATGTACGACCTCATGGAAGGCATCCTTGGCGACTGGGAACAGCAAGATGGTCAGGCAGTCGGCCTGCGCATCTACGATGGCGACACGACGGCAGAGGATCGACTGCTGTTCAGCAATAAACCGGCCCAGGCCTTCAGTGGCTCCAGCCAATTTCTTGAGCATCGCCAGACCGACTTCAACGGCAACCGGTGGCTGCTGGCCTTCGATCATTTAGCCCCCGGTCAGGCCGTCACCGCCGGGGCCGCCTGGATAACCTTCGCCGGCGGTCTGATCATGACCGCCCTGCTCGGTTCCCTGGTGTTTTCACTGTCCACCACACGGGCCCGCGCCCTGCGTATGAGTGAAGTCCTGACGCGCACCGTGCGTGAGCGTGAACAGGAGCTCGAGTCGTTGCTGACTCGGCTTCAGACCATCGCCGACCGTGTGCCCGGCATTGTCTACGAATACCGCCTGTTCCCTGACGGCCGCTCCTGTTTTCCCTATGCCAGCGATGGCATACAGCAGGTGTACGGCATTGCACCCGACGCGCTCAGGGAGGACGCCAGCCCAGTCTTCTCGGTGATCCATCCCGAGGACCTCGACGGCGTGGCAGCCTCCATCCAGCATTCCGCCGAGACCCTCACACCTTGGCGCCATGAATATCGGGTCATCCTTCAGGATCGCGAACACTGGCTGTTCGGTGACGCATTACCCCACCGGGAGACGGATGGCTCCACTACGTGGTACGGCGTGATTACCGACATCACTGAACGCAAGCAGTCGGACTTCGCCCTGCGCGCCGCCCATCTCGAGGCAGAGCGCTTCCGCAAGGCCCTCGACCATGTGGGCTCTTACATCTATATGAAGGATCGCGACTCTCGCTATACTTTCGCCAACCGCGTCACCCTGGAAGCTTTCGGCTGCTCAGCAGAGAGCCTACCGGGAAGCGAGGACAGCCGTTTCTTCCCCAGCGATGTCGCACGCCGCCTGCGCAAGATTGATGCTCGGGTATTTAATGGCGAGTCGACCACCGAGGAAATCACTGTCAGCGACTCGAAAAGTAAACGAGTCTATCTGGAGCTCAAGACCCCAATCCGCGATGATGACAACGACGGAGGGATCACCGGGCTACTGGGCATCTCCACCGATATCACCCTGCTCAAGGAACACGAACAGCAGCTCGAACACCTGGCCCACTACGATGCCTTGACCGGGCTTCCCAATCGTGTGCTGCTGGCCGACCGCCTGCACCAGGCCATGGCCCAGGAACATCGCCAGGGGCGCCACCTGGCGGTGGCCTATCTGGACCTGGACGGCTTCAAGCACATCAATGACCGCTACGGCCATGCCGCCGGCGACCAGCTGCTGATCACCCTGTCTCGTCGCATGAAAGCGATCATGCGTGAGGGCGATACCCTGTCGAGATTGGGAGGCGACGAGTTTGTGGCCGTCTTGCTGGACCTGGACGACGAGTCCTCCGCCACCGCCATTTTCCAGCGCCTGCTGGAAGCCACCTGCCTGCCCGTCTGGTATGAGTTCCATGAACTTCAGGTTACCGCCAGCCTCGGCGTGACCTTCTACCCCCAGTCCGATCCCATCGAAGCGGACCAGCTGTTGCGTCAGGCCGACCAGGCCATGTACCAGGCCAAGCTGGCCGGCAAGGGCCGCTACCACCTCTTCGATGCCGACCACGACCGCAGCATCCGCAGCCATAACGAGACCCTGGAGCGTATCCAGCAAGGCCTGCAGCAAGGCGAGTTCATCCTTCATTACCAGCCCAAGGTCCATATGCGCACTGGCAGAGTCATTGGGGTCGAGGCGCTGGTGCGCTGGCAACATCCCGAAAATGGGCTGATGTCACCGGCCCAGTTCCTCCCGGTGATCGAGGACCACCCCCTGTCGGAAGCGCTCGGCGAATGGGTAATCGGCACCGCCTTGGCCCAGGCGGCCACTTGGAAGTCCGCGGGGGTCGAGCTGCCCGTCAGCGTCAACGTCAGCGCTCGCCAGCTGCGCCAGAGGGATCTCGTACCGCGTCTGAGATCCCTGCTTGACCGACATCCCGAGTTGGCCCCCGGCACGCTGGAGCTGGAGATCCTCGAGACCAGCACCCTCGGCGATCTGGCGCTGGTCTCCAGCCTGCTCGAAGGAGCCCGTGAAATCGGCATTGAGGTCTCGCTGGATGACTTCGGGACCGGCTATTCCTCACTGACCTACCTGAAACGCCTGCCGGCCGGCACCATCAAGATCGACCAGAGCTTCGTGCGCGATATCCTCGACAACCCTGAGGATCTCAAGATCCTCGAAGGGGTGCTGAGCCTGGCAATCGCCTTCGACCGGCAGGTGATCGCCGAGGGCGTGGAAACCGTTCGCCACGGCGACATGCTGCTGCGCGTGGGCTGTGAGTTTGCCCAGGGCTTCGGCATTGCCCGCCCCATGCCGCCCGAGGCGATCCCAGCATGGCTGCTGCACTGGCAACCCCCGGCGCACTGGTCCGGCCTGCCGATCATCGATCACAACTCGAGGCCTCTGCTCTATGCCAGCATCGAGCACCGCGATTGGGTCCGGCGGCTTGTGTCAGCGCTCACGTCGGAGGGCCTCGAACACCCTCCGCTTGATCCGTCACGCTGCCACTTCTGCTACTGGCTCGATCAGCTCCGTGATTCTCGGGGTTCGGACATCGACGAACTGGACAGTCTGCACCAGCAGATACATCGGCTGGCGGAGAGCTTGTGTGCCCTGCAGGACAGCGGCGAAGAACAGCAGGCCATCGATGGGCTGCCGGAACTTTATGCCCAGAGCGACGCCCTGCTGGAAGAGGTCGAGCGCCTGCTCAACTGACCATAACTGGCGCTCGTCATGGCTCCTCAAGACTTGCCGGCGGTAAAGCCCCCGTCGACCATCAGGGTAGTGCCGGTGACGAAGCTGGCCTCGTCGCTGGCCAGAAACAGGAAGCCGTTGGCCACCTCCTCCGGACGGCCCAGGCGGCCGATGGGATGCAGGCTGATCAGCCCCTGAATCATGTCGTCATCCAGTGCCTCGAGCAGCGGCGTATCGATATAGCCGGGGCCGATGGCATTGACCCGCACGCCCTTCGGAGCAGCTTCGATAGCCAGGCTACGGGTCATGTTGACCACCCCCCCCTTTGCGGCGGTGTAGGCGGCAGCCTGGGACTGTCCGAACACGCCAAGGATGGAGGCGCAGTTGACGAGACTGCCACTGCCTTGCCGATACATCACCCTGAGCGCAGCCCGGGCGACCCGGAAAACGCCGTTGAGGTTGATGTCGATGATGCGCAAGAACTCCTCGTCGCCGACCTCGTCGGAGGGCGCGATGCCGCCGATGCCGGCGTTGTTGAACACCGCGTCCACGCCGCCGAGCTCCTCCACGGTCTCCGCAAACAGGCGGCCGACCTGTGCGGTGTCGGTGACGTCGCAGGCCTTGAACAGGCAACGCCCGGCGTGCTTTCCGTCCAGTGCCGCCGCGTGTGAGGCTCCTTCGCTCTCCTCGAGGTCGGCGATGACCACGCTGGCGCCTTCCTCCAGGCAGCGCTCCACGCTGGCCAGACCGATACCGCTGGCCCCACCGGTGACGATGACACTCTTTCTCTGCATGCGCATAAGTCGCTCTCCTCGACGATGATGAACCAGGCAACCCGCGCGACTCCCGTTACCTGAAGGTGCCTAGGCACTTCAGTGTAGCCAACTCGCGATCCGTGTCTCGCGGCTTGCCTTGCCTTGCCTTGCCTAACAGTCCCATTGTGCCAGGACGCTGCTCAACCCGTCTTGACTCGCATCAGCTCGCCCCAGCGCGTGGTGTAGCGGGGCGTGCGATGCTCGCAGCGCAGCGTCCAGGCATTGCCCTGGCGGGGCAGGCCGAAGCGCACCGTATCGCGCCCCATCTCGCGGTTGAGCCGATCCAGGGTGGCCATCAGACGTTGGCTGCGTGCGCGGCGTGCATCATCATCCGGCGTCTCCAGCAGCGAGGGCTGAGTGCACTCGGCGTCTACCAGGTCGAGCAGCATCACCCCGCATTTCTGGTAGCGGTAGCCCTCGAGGAAGATGGCCTCCAGAGCGCGGTTGGCCGCCGCCAGCAGCTCGCGGCTGTCGGCGCTGGGACTGGGCAGCGCCACCAGGGCGGCGTTGCGGTACTGGGGTTCACCGGCCAGGAAGGGGTGGGTACGGAGGAACACCTGCACCGCCCGGGCCAGGCTGCCCTGGCGGCGCAGCTTCTCGCCGGCGCGGGCCGCGTGCTGGCGGACCGCCGCCTCCAGTTCGTGGCGCTCGCCGGTGAGCCGGCCAAAGGAGCGCGACACCAGCAGGCGTCGGCGCGGCTCACTCATGTCCTCGAGCACGATGGCCGAGCGGCCGCGCAGTTCCCAGACGAGGCGCTCCATCACCACCGAAAAGCGGCTTCGCACCCAGCGTGGGTCGGCCTCGCGCAGCTCCCAGGCGGTGGTGATGCCCATCAGTGCCAGCCGCTCGGCGCTGCGCCGAGCCACACCCCAGAGATCCTCCACCGGACAGGCCGCGAGCGTCCGACGGGTCGCCTCATCGTCGGCATCCAGGCGGCAGACTCCTTCGAAGGCCGGCTCGCGCTTGGCCAGGCGGTTGGCCAGCTTGGCCAGCACCCGAGTCGGCGCCAGGCCCACCCCCACGGGAATGCCGGTCCAGCGGCCCACGGTCTCGCGCAGGGCACGACAATGAGCCTCCAGCGCCTCCTCGGGAAAGCCGTCGAAACCCACGAAACTCTCGTCGATGGAGTAGGGCTCCACGTCCGGCGAGAACTCCGTCAGCACCTGGTTGACCCGTCGCGACATGTCGCCATAGAGCGCATAGTTGCTGGAGAGCAGCACCGCCTGGCGGCGCACAGCGGGCGGCAGCAGGTGCAAAGGCGCGCCCATGGCCACGCCAAGCGCCTTGAGCTCCTGGGAGCGTGCCACCACGCAACCGTCGTTATTGGAGAGCACCCCCACCGGCCGCCCGGCCAGGCGCGGGTCGAAGACCCGCTCGCAGCTCACGTAGAAGTTGTTGCCGTCGACCAGGGCAATCATGGCGCCCGCCCCAACAGATCATGGAGCACATGGGTGACCACGCCCCACACCTCGCACTCGCGCCCGGCCAGGGGAATCGGCGCGAAGCGCGGGTTGCTGGCCACCAGCCACACCGCCGCGCCGTGCTGCTCCAGGCGTTTGACGGTGGGCTCCCCCTCCAGAGCGATGACAATCACCCGGCCCGGAAGCGGCTCCAGACTGCGGTCCACCACCAGCAGGTCACCGTGGTGAATGCCGTCGCCGAGCATGGAATCGCCCTCGGCGCGCACAAAGTAGGTGGCCGCCGGGCGCTTCACCACGTAGGCATGCAGGTCGATCTCCGCATCCAGATGATCGTCGGCGGGGCTGGGAAAGCCTGCCCGCACCCGACAGCCCATCAGCGGGCGGAGCGGCCCCACCCCCTCGCTGGCGGCGCGCCCGACGACGCGAACCCTCGTTCGAAGCAAGAACGACATGAACATCTCCCTGAATACTGTAATTCCATACAGTATCAGGCAGAGAGAAACGCTTGGCAAATGCCCCGCCCCTCGCTCAACGGAGCAGCGTGCTAACGTAGCGTCAGGTCGCCAGAGAGCGCCTCGCACGACAACAACAACGACAACGCACGCCGAGAGGTCTCCCGCCATGGAACGCCGCACTCACCCGCTGCTCACCGACCGTCCCTTCAGCCCCAAGGGCAAGGTGGTCTCCGCCCGCGAGGCAGTGGAGTTGATTCGCGACGGCGACGCCGTGGCCACCGGCGGCTTCGTCGGCATCGGCTTTGCCGAACACCTGGCGGTGGCCCTGGAGGCGCGTTTCCTGGAGAGCGGGTCGCCGCGCGACCTCACCCTGATGTATGCCGCCGGCCAAGGCGACGGCAAGACCCGCGGACTGAATCATTTCGGCCATGAAGGGCTCGTGGCCAGGGTGATCGGCGGCCACTGGGGGCTGGTGCCGACGCTGCAGAAGCTGGCCATCGAGGGGCACATTCAGGCCTGGAACCTGCCCCAGGGGGTGATCTCCCACCTGTTCCGCGACATCGCCGCCGGCAAGCCCGGCACTCTCACCCGGGTGGGACTCGGCACCTTCGTCGACCCGCGTCTGGAAGGCGGACGAATCAACGCCATCAGCACCGAGGAGCGAGTACGGCTGCTGATAATCGACGGCGCGGAGACCCTCTTCTACCCGGCGCTGCCGCTGCAGGTGGCGCTGCTGCGCGGTACCACCGCCGACACCCTGGGCAACGTGACCATGGAGCGCGAGGCGCTGGTGCTGGAGGCGCTGGCCATCGCCACCGCGGTGCACAACTCGGGGGGCCTGGTGATCGTGCAGGTGGAGCGGCTGGCCGAGTCCGGCACCCTGCACCCCAAGGAGGTGCGGATTCCCGGGGTGCTGGTCGACTGCGTGGTGGTGTGCGACGAACCCGAGCACCACTGGCAGACCTTCCGCACCCTCTACAACCCGGCCTACTCCGGCGAGATCAGGGCACCCATGGTCGCGCCGGAGCCCATGGCCCTCTCCGCGCGCAAGATCATCGCCCGCCGCGCCGCCTTCGAGCTTACGCCCAACAGCGTGGTGAACCTGGGCATCGGCATGCCGGAAGGGGTCGGCGCGGTGGCCAGCGAAGAACGCATGTTGGAACTGGTGACGCTGACCGCCGAACCCGGGGTGATCGGCGGCCTGCCCGCCGGCGGGCTCGACTTCGGCGCCGCCCTCAACACCCAGGCGATCATCGACCAGCCCGCCCAGTTCGATTTCTACGACGGCGGCGGCCTGGATATCGCCTTCCTCGGCATGGCCCAGGCCGATGCCGCCGGCAACGTCAACGTCTCGCGCTTCGGTAACCGCCTGGCCGGTGCCGGCGGCTTCATCAACATCAGCCAGAACGCCCGCCGCGTGGTGTTCATGGGTACCTTTACAGCCTGCCGAGAGGAGCTTGTGGTGATCGACGGCGCCCTGCGCCTGCCCGCGGGCGGCCACCCCAAGTTTGTCGGCGAGGTGGAGCAGCGCACCTTCAGCGGCGCCCTGGCCGCCGCCGACGGCAAGCCGGTACTTTACGTGACCGAGCGGTGCGTCTTTGCGCTGACGCCCAAGGGCCTCGCCCTCGTCGAGATCGCTCCGGGAGTGGAACTCGAGCGCGACATTCTCGCGCAGATGGGCTTCACGCCGCTGATGCCCGAACCGCCGCAGGTGATGGACCCGCGCATCTTCCAGGAAGCACCAATGGGCCTGCGCGAGACGCTGCTTGAGCGCCCGCTGGCCCAGCGCTTCCACTTGGATGCGGCGGACGAAGTGCTGTTTATCGACTTCGAGAACCTGCGCGTGGACACCCAGGCCGACGTGAACGCCATCGAACGAGAGGTGGAGGCGCGGTTAGCCCCGCTCGGCCGGCGAGTCTATGCGGTGGTCAACTACGATCACTGCCGCATCGACGACGCAGTGCTGGGGGCCTACACCGAGATGGTGCGTGGCCTGGAGGAGCGTTTCTATACCCGGGTCACCCGCTATACCACCAGCGGCTTCATGCGCCGCAAGCTGGGCCATGCCCTGGAGGCGCGGGCCGTGGCCCCGCATATCTATCAGAGCGCCCCCGAGGCCGAGGCGCATCTCCACGACGGCGATGGCTGACGCCTTGCCTCAGCCATCGAGTTCGAGGGCCTCCACCGGCACCGGCCGCCCAAACAGGTAGCCCTGCAGGATTCGGCAGCCATGCGCCAGCAGCCAGTCTCGCTGCGCTACGGTCTCCACGCCTTCGGCGACCACCTCCAGCTGCAGGCTCTGAGCCAGGGCGATGGTACTGGCGACGATCGCCTCGCTGGCCTCATCCTCCAACAGGTCGCGCACGAAGGACTGGTCGATCTTGAGCTGGTCCAGCGGCAGCCGCTTGAGATAGGCCAGCGAGGAGTAGCCGGTGCCGAAGTCGTCCAGCGCAAAGCGCACGCCCCACTCACGGAGCTCCAGAATCCGGCTGCGCGCCTCGTCCCGGGCCTCGAGCAGCAGGCTCTCGGTCACCTCGAGCTTGAGGCGGGAGGCCGGGGCGCCGGTCGCCTCGAGGATCTCCAGCACGCGCTTGACGAAATCCGGTTCGCGGAACTGTCTTGGGCTGACGTTGACCGAGAGGCTCATCACCGCCCGCGCCGGATCTGCGGCCCAGGCCGCCAGCTGCCGGCAGGCGGCCTCCAGTACCCAGTGGCCGATCGGCACGATCAGCTGGTTCTCCTCGGCCAGGGGAATGAACTCATCGGGCGACACCAGGCCGCGCACGGGATGCTGCCAACGCAGCAGCGCCTCGACACCGACAACGGCACCTCGCTCGTCCACCTGAGGTTGGTAGTGCAGGCGCAGCTCATCGTTGGGCAGCGCCTGGCGCAGATCCGTCTCGAGTCGCGCACGGGCCTGCAGGCGCACCTGCATCTCGGGGTCGAAAAAGGCCATGACGTTGCGACCCGCCGCCTTGGCCTGGAACAGCGCCATGTCGGCCTGCTGCAGGATATCGTCGAGGGTCGTCTCGTGGTCGCGGTAGAGCGTCAGGCCGATACTCATCGATACGCTGAGGCGCTCTTCGCCGAGGCGCATCGGCGCCTGCATCACCGCCAGCAGCTTGGTGGCGATGCGTTCGGCGACCACCGCCACCTCCTCCTCGTCGGTCCCGAGGTCATGCAGCAGCACAGCGAACTCATCGCTGCCCAGCCGGGCCACGGTGTCGGTATCACGCAGCACCCCCTCCAGCCGACGGGCCACCTCCTGCAGCAGCTGATCACCGGCGTGGTGACCGAGGGTATCGTTGACCTGCTTGAAGTGGTCCAGATCGAGGAACAGTAGCGCACCGATCTGGCCGTTGCGGTAGCTATCCTTGAGCGCTCCTTCCAGGCGGTCGAGCATAAGCCGCCGATTGGGCAGGCCGGTGAGGGGATCGAAGAAGGCCAGCTGGTGGATCTCCTGCTCGGCCGCCTTGCGCTCGGTCAGATCGCTGAAGGTCGCCACGAAGTGGGTCGTCGTGCCGGCGGCATTGCGCACTGCGGAGAGGGTCAGCCACTCCGGGAAGACCTCGCCGTTCTTGCGTCGGTTCCAGACTTCTCCCTGCCAGCTGCCGGTGCGCAGCACGCTGCGCCAGAGACGACGATAGAAGACCTCGTTGTGCAACCCCGACGACAGCAGTCGCGGGTTCCTGCCCACCACCTCGGCCTCGGTATAGCCGGTGATTCGCGTGAAGGTGTCATTGACCTTGAGGATGCGGCTGTCGCCATCGGTGATCAGCATGCCCAGGTGGGTCTCGAAGGCAGTGGCGGCGATGCGCAGCTGGGCCTCGGTGGCGCGCTCCTCGGTGACATCGCGAACCACTGCCAGTGACCCGCCGGATACTTCCTCTTGCGAATCGCCCGGGGCCAACAGTGGACTCAGCACCGCGTGAAACTGACGCGGCTTCCCGCCGACGTGAAGCGTATAATCATATTCCACCGGCTTGCCTCCCAGACTCAGCGCCTCAAAGGCCTCATCGAGCTGGTCGGCCATGGCCGGCGGCAACACCTCACGGTAGGGACGCTTCAGAATCGCGCCAATATCGATCAGCAGCTCGTTGGGATCGGGGGCGTGAATATAAGTGAAGCGCCCTCCGTCATCGAAGACGAAGATCATGTCCCGGATCGAGCCCACCAGCGCCTGAAGACGCGCCTCGCGGGACTGAATGTCGAGGCGGGCCCGCTCGCGCTCCCTGACCTGCCGGTGGACTTCTCCCTCAAGGCGCAGCCGATTGAGATAGTGGCGTAGCGCCAGCCAGCCGAGCCCCATAACCGCTAGACCAATCAACACCCGGACCCACAGGCGATTCGTCCAGCCGCCGAGCAAGACCTCCCTCTCCTCGCCCACCACGACAACGAAAGGCAGATCATCGACTCGTCGCATGGTATAGATCCGCTCGTCACCATCCAGCGGCGACGCCGTAGTTAAATGCACCCGGGGCTCACCGCTCTCGATGAAGGCGCGTGTCAGGGGCTCGTCGATCTGCACCCCTAGGGATTCCAGAATCTCGTCACCTTCTCGAGGACGGCGAGCAATCAGGTGCATCTCGGTATCGATGATGGCGATGCTCTCACCGCGCGCCAGGCTCAGCCGCTCCAGAGCCTGGCCGAACACACCGGGATCGAGTTCCACCATGGCCAGCCCCTCACCATCGGGCAACCGACGGCCATGCATTACCACATGGCGACGTGTTACCGCCGACCATAACAGCGGCGTTACCCGCTCTGTGAGTGCAGGCATGGTCTCAAAGGCGCGGTAGAAGGGCAGGCCAGAGATATCGAAGCCGGGGGGATACAGCGAACTGGAGGAGGCGACAATACGCCCCTCGGGATCGATGAGGCTGATCTTGTCAACCAGGTCCAGGCGTCGACTACGCTGAGCCAGGAAGCTTTCCGTCTGCGCCAGATCCAGGGGCTCCCCCAGCAGGCGCTGACGCCAGGGCGGCTGCAGCAGTTCCGTCACGCCCGACAGGATAAAGTCGCTGGCGGAAAAGATGCTGGCGACCCACTCGGCAACCAGGTCGGCCCGTGCCGCGGTTCGCTCGTGAGCGGCCTGCATATCACGCTGGTACTGGTCGACCATGAAGCCGGCCAGGGAACCCAGCAGCACCACCATGCCCACCAGGTAAAGGGCAATAGCAACCCGGCGATCCTTTCGAACGCGACGATCAGCCATCTCGTCGCCCCGGGTGACAGGCTCGACCATCAGTCGGCATTCCTTGGGTGTATAGGCGAATATCATAACAGCGTAATGGTTAAGTGACGCCTGTGCCGACCTGGCAACAGCAAGTTTCACGCTGCCTTAACGAGGCCGACCACCTAGCCTGTAGGCCGCATGGCAATCGTACCGCGCTCCGTCCATTCTGAACGAACCAGCCGAGACGACCGCCGGGACCCATTGCCATGGACGACGTTGCCAGCCAATTCATCGCCTCCAACCAGACCGCCATCCAACTCGCGGTAGCCCTGCTGCTCGGCGCGCTGATCGGCACCGAACGGGGCTGGGTAGCCCGGGAGCAAAAGTCCGGCGAGCGTATCGCTGGCATCCGCACCCATGCCCTGGTGGGGCTGCTGGGCGGCATTGCTGCCCTGCTCACCGAGGCGCTGGTCGCCTTGGCTTTTCCGCTGCTGTTCCTGGCCGTAGCAGCGATCGCCGTGGTGGCCTGGCGGGCTCGAGTCGCCGAGCACCGCGACTACAGCATCACCGGCCTGATCGGGCTGCTGCTCACCTTCTGTTTCGGCGCCATCGCTGTCGCTATCGACGTGGCACTGGCCACCGCCTGCGCGGTGATCACCGCGGTGATCCTCGACAACAAGCACGAGATCCACGGCCTGCTCGACAAGCTTCAGGCCCACGAGCTCGACGCCGGTCTCAAGCTGCTGATGATCTCGGTAGTGATGCTACCCCTTCTACCCAACCAGGGCATGGGGCCTGGAGGCGTCCTCAACCCCTACGAGATCTGGTGGATGGTCGTCATGATCGCCGCCATCTCCTTCGTCGGTTACTTCGCCGTCCGCCTGGGGGGGCCAGAGAAGGGCATCCTCTTCACCGGCCTGTTCGCCGGGCTCAGTTCCTCCACCGCCCTGACCCTGCACTTCGCCCGGCAATCGCGCCGCACCCCGGAACTGGATGCCCTGCTAGCCGCCGGCATCCTGCTTGCCTGCGGCACCATGTTCCCACGCATCCTGATCTACACCGCGGTGATTCACCCTGCCCTGCTGCCTCGACTCCTGCTGCCAATCCTGGTCATGGGGGCACTGCTCTACCTGCCTGCCCTGCTGATCTGGCGGCGCCACCGCCTGGCGGCCCGGGTAGATGGCCCAACCCCGATACAGAACCCCCTGGAGCTGCGCACGGCACTGCTGTTCGGCGCTCTACTAGCACTGATCATGCTGTTAGGCGAGTGGTTAAGAGAGTGGCTGGGCGAAGCCGGCATCTACCTGTTGGCCGCCACCTCAGGGCTGGCCGATGTCGACGCCATCACCTTGTCGTTGGCCAGGATGTCGCTCGAGCGCATCGATGCTGCCACCGCAGTGCTGGGCATCGTCATCGCCGCCGCCATCAACAACCTGGTCAAGGCGACACTAGCCGGCTTCTTCGGCACGCCTCGGACTGGCTGGCGGGTCGGGGTACCGATGCTGGCGTCTTTGGCCGCCGGGTTGGCGCTAGCCTGGCTGGTCTGAGCCGAGTGGCCGAGAGCGGTCAGCCCACTTCGCCGAGCCCCGCCAGCGCCTGGGCAGGCCGTGCGCCCAAGCGCCCGAGCATCGCCCGGCCGCGCAGCGTGAGGTCGGTCACGAAGCGAAACTGCTGGCGAGGGTCCACGGGGTAGGCACGAATCCTGTAGTGGGTGCCCCAAGGCTGCTCGCAGGCGACCACGGCGACAGGCCTGTCGAACTTGAGGTAGCAGCTGGTCAAAGCCACGTCGCGCAGCGCCTCAATGATGCGTGCCGCATCATGGTCGGGGTGAACATAGAAGTCGGCCACACACTGCAGGCTGTCACCACCGTTATTGGCATTATGGATCGCCGAGCCCCAAATCTTTAAGTGCGGGATGCTGACCAGATTATCGTCCGGGGTCACCATCTGGATGGTGCGCATCCCCACATGCACCACCTCGCCATAGGTCCCCTCGATCTCCACCCAGTCCCCCGGCCGATAGGGCAGCTCCACCGCGGCGACCACCCCGGCGATCAGGCTGCTGACGTAGTCCTTGAGCGCGAAGCCGATGGCCAACCCAACCGCGCCGAGCAGAGCGATCATGTTTTGCAGCGACGGGTCGATGACCACGGGCACCGCCATTGAGAGAGCGACAATCAGAATCGCCAGGCGCACCAGCGGCACCAGGGCGAAGGCCCGAAATCGGTGATGGCCGTGCAGGCGGTTGGCCGCCCATTTCAGTCCCTTCTGGCTCAGCACGATTAACAGGGTGGCGCCGACCACCACCAGCGCCAGCTCGACCAAGGCAGTGATGTCGATGTCGTTGAACATCTGCAAGTCGTCGTCGTCCATCGCAGGCTCCCTAGAGGACATCCAAGAGGTAGGTACGCTCCTCAAGCAAGCGGCGCACACTCGCATAGCCCAGCGGAGCCACCCGCCAGCGGTCGGCATCGCAGCTCACCACGCCTCGCCGCTGTAGCTGGCGCAGGCCGGATAGGGCTCGTGCACGGGAGAGCGGCAACACCTCGGGGAGTAGGGCCTCATCGAGACCACCGTGGAGCAGCAGGGTGTGCAGCAGCAGCACTGTCTCCTCCCCCACTTCGCCGGGAAGGGTAGCGTCATCGAGGTGCTCCGCCAGCCACAGCGTGTCCGCGACGTGGCCCTCCGGCGCCTCTTCGCACAGGCGAGCGCGCCAGTAGTACCAGGCCAGACCCAACTGACCGCGACAGTGGACCGCCAGCGGTTGCAGCTCGCGACTGACCAGCGCTTCTTCGCCCTCGGCGAACACCGACTCACCGCTGCCCACGGCGCGAATGGCCGGCAGCTTGCCCGCCGCCCGCGCCGCATGGGCAAAGTAGCGGGAAAGCCGGGCTCCATCAAAGGCCTGCAGGGTCACGGCCGAGGCGTCAGGCAGCGCCAAGGTATGGTGCAGATAGGCCCAGGTCCAGCTGTCGCAGCCGATCACCCCGCGCCCCAGGCGGCCGGCCAGCGCCTCCTCGAGAAAGCTCCGCAACCCCGCCAGGGCCGCCGCCTGGCGCAGGAATCCGCGCTCCAGCTGCGGGATCACCCAGGGTGTTTCGGACGGTTCCAGCGTCCAGGGTGAGTCGCCGGCAAGAAGGCTGGTGGGCAACGGTTCGGGCAGCGTCCGAGCCGCCTGCTGCATGGCCCATACGCGCAGCAATTCGGCGTGATGGCACTCCGGGGCGCCGATCAGAAAGGTCACTGGCCCAGCCGAGTCACCTACCTCGGACAGATAGCGCGTCAGAGCCCGAGCCCCCGGCTGCCAGTCGATGGGCGGCGCCAGGTTGGCCAAACGAACCTGAGACAGATGCTGCAGCTCTGCCTCATCCTTGGCCGGGTCATCGCCGGCCTCGGCCCCAAATCTCAGCCAGCGTCCCAGACAACGCCAGCGCTGGCGCGCCTGGCTGACCTGCGACGCCTTCGGCAGCGCTCGCTGGTCAAGCGCGATCATTTCCCACAGCGGTGATTCCGGCTGGTCGTCCTGCGCCATGGCATGCCTTCCTCTGGTTGCCATTCTCGAGGAAACGATAGCATGGACGGAGGCAACGCCTTCGGCATTCCTCCTCCAGGAAGTCGAGGATCTCCCGGGGTAGCGCTCAACGATACGCCGGTGCCGCTCGGCGCCTAGCCTAACCTAGCCATATCCCGCCGCTGGCCGGCGACATCAACGCCTCAAGGAAGCGCCCGGCCAGCGACGGCTCCAGGCCAAGCATGAAGACCACGCCCCAGGCACCGCCCCACAGATGGGCACTGTGGTTGACGCGATCACGGCCACGATGCTGGGCGCGAACGGAGTAGATGACATAGGCGGCGGCGAAGAGGATCGCCGGAACCGGAATGAAAAGCACAAACAGCAACGACCAAGGCCGCAACAATATGTAGGCGAAAAGCATCGCCGAGATGGCACCGGAGGCACCCAAGCTGCGAAAACGGGGATTATGACGGTGCTTGAGGTGAGTCGGCAGGATCGCGACCAGCAGGCCCGACAGATAGAAGAGCACGAACCCCGCCTGCCCAATGCGCGGCGTCAGCACCAGTTCCATCACCGTCCCGAAAAAGTAGAGGGTGATCATGTTGAACATCAGGTGGGTGCTGTTGGCGTGGATGAAACCGTGGCCGAGCAACCGCCAATACTGCCCGTGCGCCACGCCGGGCGGCGAGTAGATCAACGCCTGGGAGAGCGATGGCCATTTCCAGGCCGCGAGGGTCACCGCCGTGGTCAGCAGGATCAGCAGCAGCGTCATACTCAAGCTCGCGCCACACCCAGCGTCCAGTCGTTGTCGGTGAGCGGCTCGCCGCCTTTCGGTGTCACCCGCACGGTATCGCTCAGGCCGATACCCCACTGCCCCGGCAGGCGCAAACAGAGCGGCAGATGAAAGACCATATCCGCCACAAACTCTCGTTCCTGACCGCGGGCGATGTAGCCGGTGCCCTCGACCCAGCTGGGCGGGAACTGGGCCCCCACCGCATAGCCGAACACCCCCGAAAAGAACAGCCGCTCGGCATGGGGTGCCAGCACCGCCCCGGCGGCCCGGGCAGCATCGTCGAAGGTTCGCCCCGGGCGCATCTCGGCAAGCAATGCCTCGAAGAGGCTGCGGCACAGGTCTCGTACCTCCTGCATCTCTTGGCTGGCACGGCCCGCCACGACGGTGCGCATCATGGGCGCAGTGTAGCGCTGGAAGGCCGAACCGAACTCCAGGAACACCGGCTCATCCCTGCCAATGGGAAAGCGCTTGTGGTTGACATGAATGATGCTGATGCGTTGCCCGCTGGTGACGATAGGCTGCAGGCTCATGAACTCACTGCCGGCTGCGAGCATGGCCCGGGAGCCTTCGGCGGCCACCTCGTTGTCGGTGACGCCGGGAGCAATGATCGCCTCGGCGGCGCGAAGGCCGACCGACGTGATCCGGGCGCTCTCGCGCAGACAGTCGAGCTCCGCCGGCGTCTTGACGATGCGGATGGCGTCGAGCAGTGCCCCGCCGTCATCGCGAAAGCGCTCGGCACCAAGCCGCGCCTGCAGCTCGCGGATGACACCAAAGCGCAGCCCGGCCCCGAAGAGATCGAGGCCGATGCTGCGATAGGGGGCGAGCGCCTCCACTAACGGGGCGATCACCTCGTCGATGCCCTCCCAGCGATAGCCCAGGATCTCGTCCACCGCGGCGGTGACCACTGCCGGGCCGGTCTCGATGGAAGGCACCTGCAATACCCGCCGGTCGGCCGAGACCACCAGGGCCGTATGCACCGAGACCTCGAAGGTGTGGTAGCCGGTCAGGTAAAAGATGTCGGAGGGGTCGGTCAGCAGCAGCGCCTCCAGCCCTGAGTCACGCATCGCGGCGCGCACCCGGGCAAGGCGGGATGCAAATTCATCGAGGGTGAAGGGAAGTTCGGTTCCCCCAAGGTGTTCGGCCAGGGCATGACGGTAGGCGTGGTGATCCATGAGCACTCTCCGGAAGGTGGGGCGGTGAGACGTTGGCGTTCGAGCCGGGACGGAACGCGACGGTTCCAAGCTACCGGCAGTGTAACCCTGCCCCGGCGCAGGCCTCGGGTCAGGAGCGAAAATATCCCTGTTCGCCTCCGGCCCGGTTTCGTAGAATCTCGGCACATGTTGAACGCCACAGGACAACGATATGGGTAGGGCCTTCCAGAACCGCAAGGAATCCATGGCCAAGACGGCCGATGCCAAGACCAAGGTCTACAGCAAGTACGGCCGGGAGATCTATGTGGTCGCCAAGCAGGGCGGCACTGACCCCGCCGGCAACCTGAGCCTACGCGGCCTGATCGAGCGCGCCAAGAAAGATCAGGTGCCTTCTCATGTCATCGACAAGGCGCTGGACAAGGCCAGCGGCGTGGGCGGCGAAGATTTCTCCGCGGCCCGCTATGAGGGATTCGGGCCCGGCAATGCCATGGTCATCGTGGACTGTCTGACCGACAATCCCAACCGCACCTTCGGTGACGTGCGCGGCTGTTTCACCAAGACCAAGAGCAAGATCGGCACCCCGGGCAGCGTCAGCCACATGTTCGATCACTGCGCCATTCTCGCCCTCCACGGCAACGACGAGGAAGCCGTTCTGGAGGCGCTGATGGAGGCCGATGTCGACGTCACCGACATCGAGAACGAGGAGGGCCTTATCACCGTCTTCGCGCCGCATACCGAGTATGCCAAGGCCAAACAGGCGTTGATCGACGCCCTCGGCGAGATCGACTTCGAAGTCGACGAGATCCAGTTCGTCCCCCAGACCACTGCGCCCATCGAGGGCGACGACGTGGCCATGTTCGAGAAGTTTATCGACATGCTCAACGAGTTGGACGACGTGCAGAACGTCTTCCACAACGCCGAACTGCCCGAGTAGCACCGGCCCCACCGCCGCGCACCCGGGGCGGCGGTGACCCGTCATGTCAGCGGCAGCTTCGCCTACTCCGTCAGTCAGGTGTCAATCCCGGCGGATTCGGTCCGACTTGCTTACCAGGAAATCTGTAGGGTGGCCGCCGCGGATATCCGGCCGTGGCGCTGGTGCCAAGCAGGCTGGCTCAGCCGCCGGCCACCACCAGGCGCAGCCCAAGCCACAGAGCCGTGGCCAGCGAGTAGAACGCCGTCATACCCAGCAGCGCATTGAGCGCCGCGCCGTCGCGACGATGCATTTCGCGTACCAGGCCCAGCGCCGCCAGGCCAATGATCCCCCATGCCCCCCACGCCCAGGTCGGCATCCCCAGCGGCAGCGTGACCGCTAGCGGCCCCACCGTCAGGAGGGTGAACATCCGGCGGGTCGCCCCCGGCCCCATCCGCACAGCCAGGGTTATCTTGCCGGCCCGGGCGTCGGTGTGGCGGTCGCGCAGGTTGTTGACCACCAGGATGGCGGCCACCGGCATACCCACCAGCACGCCGGCCGCCACTGCCTCCAGCGTGATCGGGCTCTGCTGGGCCAGCAGACCGCCGAGTACCGCTACCGGGCCAAAGAAGCACCATACCGCCGCCTCTCCCAGCCCCCGATTGGCGTAGGGACGCCGCCCACCGCTATAGCCGAGCACGCCGAGCAGCGCCAGGCCGCCCAGCCCCCACAGCAGCCAGTGGCCGAACAGCACCAGCCAGAGCCCGGTCACCACGGCAACGCCCAGGGTCACGGCAAGGCCAGCACTCAGCTCACTGGCACTGAGCCACCCCGCCTGCAGAGCGCGGGTGGGTCCCAGGCGGTCCGGCTGATCCACGCCGGAGAGTCCGTCGAAGAGATCGTTGGCCAGGTTCACCGCCAGCTGCAGCGTCAGCGCACAAAGCAGGCAGAGCAGCGCCGTGAACCAGGCAAAGTCGCCGGGCGCCACCAACGCCTGGCCCAGCAGCACTGGACCCACCGCCGCCGGCAGCGTGCGTGGGCGCAGGGTCTGCCCCCAGATGATCATCTTGTGCCCAGACGCCGCGGTCATTATCTTCCCCACTGAAAGCGCTACCGCCCTTCGCCGCAACGCATGACATGGGGCATACTCTGTGGCGTATCCCCTGTGCCTGCAAGGAGAAAGCATGTCCGCAGCCTGGTTATCTCAGGTGGCCCTGCCCTGGGTGCTGGCCAGCGTGATGCTGGCCATGGGCCTTAGCCTGACCGGGGCCGACTTCGCTCGCACCCGCCGCCATCCTCGCCGGGTGCTGCTCGGCACCGGCCTGCAGATGCTGGCGCTGCCGCTGCTCGCCTGGGCATTGGTACTGCTGCTGCCTCTGCCACCACTGGCGGCGGCCGGACTGCTGCTGGTGTCACTGGTGCCAGGCGGAGCCACCTCCAACATGTTCAGCTATCTGGTACAGGGCGACCTGGCCCTGTCGGTGACACTGACCGCTATCGCCGCCGTGCTGGCTCCCTTTACCCTGCCGCTGATCATGGGCTGGAACCTCGAACTGCTGGGTCTGACCACAGGCGGGCTCTCACTGCCCTACTGGCAAACCGTCGGCCAGTTGCTGACGGTCACCCTGCTGCCGGTGCTGGCCGGCATGCTGGTGCGTCGGACTCTGCCATCACGCTGGCTTGAGGTGGCACTGCCCGGGGTCAAGGTGTTTACAGGGGTAGCCATGATTTCGGTGGTGGTGGCGCTCTTCGCAAGCCATGCCGCGCGGCTGCCGGCCCTGATCAGCCTCGAGACTCTCGCCGTGCTGATGCTATGCCTGCTGAGCATGCTGCTCGGTCACGGCGTGGCCCGGCGGCTGCAGCTGCCCAACGATAGCGTGCGCGCCATCACCGTGGAGGTGGGTGTTCAGAACGCCGGTGTGGCGATGATGGTGGCCTTCGTGGTGTTGCAGCAGCCGGCCATTGGCCTGGTACCGCTGCTCTATGGCCTGCTGATGAACGTGCCGGTGTTCCTGTGGATGTTCGCCTGCCTGCGGCGGGATCGCCACCCGGCCTCCGCGGTGATGTCGAGGCACTGACCGTCATGCCTGTGACCGTGAGCCCTGCTGCCCGCTGGCAAGTCTCGCTGCTGGTTTACCTGCTCGACGAAATTCTGGTGCTGGCAGTAGCCATCGTCACCCTGCGCATCGGCCGCATGCAGGAGACTCACGGCCGTGTGCTGAAGCTGATCGGAGGCATGGTGATGCTGGCACTGGGGGGCGTGATGCTGATGGCGCCGTCGCTGATGGAAAGCCTTGCTGGTTCACTGGTAGTGATCGGCACCGCCCTGGCCGGCGCCTTGGGTGTGATGGCCGTCAACCGCCTCCGCGGCGCCTGACGGCCGGCCGTACTACTCCACCGTGATGCTGATGACGTCGGAGACCAGCGGAGGGTCGAAGCTGACGTGGCGATAATCCATGAACAGCAGCTGCAGGGTGTACTCCCCCGATTCAAGCGCCAGGCTGCCCTCGGTCTGACCGCCGCCGAAGTGGCGGGTGTGATCGGTAAAGGGCAGCGGTGCGTCCAGATCCAAGTCCTCCAGCGGCATGTTCACCAGCAAGTGGTGGTGGCCCGTGTCGGGGAGGTTGGCACCCGCAGGGGCCACGCCCATACCCTTGAGGCCCATGCGCACAGTCACCGGCCCGGGCAGGGTCGCCCCGTCTTCCGGCGAGATGAGATAAACCTCGGCACCCTCGGTCGCCGGGACGCGCTCCAATTCCGCCATCGCTGGAGCCGCCAGCAGTGCACTGCCGGCAAGCCCCAGCGCCAGGGCGCAGATCCGCTTGTTCATCGTTCTCTCCTTCGCCATTCCGCGATGGCATGCAGGGCGGCATTCGCCGCCGATTGACAGCGCGGGCCAAACGAGGACCCGCCTGGACAAGCCTAGTCCAGACAGCGGGAAACGGGAGTGGGAGACGAGACACGCTCAGCGGAGCGTCGTGGCATCCTGAGCCTCATCCAGCCAGGGAAGGCGGCGCTTGAGTGCCCGCACTGCCCAAGGCACCGCCACCAGGCGGATCAGATAGGCAATGACCAGGCCACTGATGATCGAGAAGAGCATGCCCAGCCCCACGCGAAACATCAGCGCGGTAAAGAAAGCGGCGAGAATTGCCGTGAAGATTTCTTCAAGGTGCCCCTGGATCCAGGCCCTGTAAGACGGTTTCATCGATGGACTCCTTGAATGGTGACAGTGGGCATGGCGACCTCCTTGGGTAGGGTGCGCAGTCGTGTAAGATGGCACGCCAAGATAGCAGAAACCCGCCGGTGGGCGGGTTTCCGGGGTGGCATTCTAGAAACTCAGTCGGCAGGCCTGGCTTTCCAGGCGGTGTGTTGCAGTCGCACCGATGGTCTCCTCGTCCGACTCAGCGCTCCCGCTGTGACTCACGCCACTCTTCGGCGGCCTCCTCGACCCCGGGCTCATCGCCGCGGTTGAGCGCCGCCTGGCGGTAGGTCTCCTCATCGCGTACGTCGTCGATCACCGTCATCAGGTCGTCGACATCCACAGTCGCGGTGTCATGCACAAAGCAGCCGGTCAGTATGCTCTCCGGGTGGAGTTCACCCGCCTCATAGAGCGCCCAGATTTCCTTGCCGTAATCAGTGGCCAAGAGCTCGGGGGCGAAGCGGCCAAAGTAGCGGCGCATGTTGTCCACGTCGCGCTCAAACATCATCTCTGCGCTGTTGTTGCCGGCGGCATCGACCGCCTGGGGCAGGTCAATGATCACCGGTCCGTCGGCGGCCAGCAGCACGTTGAACTCGGAGAGGTCGCCGTGGACCAGGCCAGCACACAGCATCTTCACCACGTCGCTGATGATCTTGGCGTAGTACTCGCGGGCCTGCTCGGCGCTCAGGGTCACCTCATCAAGGCGCGGGGCGGTGAGGCCGTCTGCGTCGGAGATCATCTCCATCAGCAGCACGCCGTCGATGAACCCGTAGGGCTTGGGCACCCGCACGTCCGCCGCCGCCAGCCGGTAGAGAGCATCGACCTCGGCATTTAGCCAGGCCTGCTCCTGCTCCTTCTGACCGAAGCGTGTCTTCTTGGCCATGGCCCGCGAGCGGCGGCTGTTGCGCTCACGGCGGCCCTCCTGATACTGCACGGCCTGCTTGAAGCTGCGCTGTTTCGCCTCCTTGAAGATCTTCGCGCAGCGCCGCTCCCCATGGGAGAGCACCACGTAGACCTGAGCCTCTTTTCCGCTCATCAGCTGGCTTTCGACCGCCTCGATCAGGCCGTCGTCCACCAGCGGCTGTAATCGCTTGGGTATCTTCATCTGTTCCTCTGGGGTTCGCCGATGCGCCTCAATGGCTGACGCGCCGGGCGCGGAAACTGCGCCCCTTGATTCCGCCGTTGATCAGTCGTTCCAGGGCCTGGGCGGCCACCTCGCGCTGAACGGCCACGTAGGCGCTGTTGGCCAGCACCTTGATCCTGCCCACCTGGTCTCCGGCCAGGCCCGCCTCGCCGGTCAGGGCGCCAAGGATATCCCCGGGGCGCACTTTCTGCTTCTTGCCGGCGCCGATCTGCAGGGTCGCCATGGGCGGCTCCTGGGGCTCGCGGCCGAGCACCGCGCGAGGTGGCAACGTGGCCTCCTCAAGGGGCTCGCCGAGAAAGTCGGTCAGGCGCGCCAGCCGGTAATCTTCGCCTTCGCCGACCAGAGTGCAGGCGATGCCCGCACTGCCAGCACGTCCGGTACGCCCGACCCGGTGCACGTGCACCTCCAGGTCACGGGCGATCTGGTAGTTGAATACCGCGTCCAACTCGGCGATGTCGAGCCCTCGAGCCGCCACGTCGGTGGCCACCAGGATCGAGGCGCTGCGGTTGGCGAACAGCACCAGCAGCCGATCCCGGTCGGCCTGCTCCAGGTCGCCGTGCAGCGCCAGGGCGCTGAAGCCCGCCGCGTCGAGCGCCTGGGCCACCTCATCGGTCTCGCGCTTGGTGTTGCAGAACACCACGCTGGATGTCGGGCGAAAGTGCAGCAGCAGGCGGCACAGCCCCTCCAGGCGGGCTTCGTCGCCGGCGGCGACGCGGTAGACCCGTTCATGAATGCTGCTGGCGTCGTGGGCCTCGGCCACCTCTACCGTCACCGGGTCGCGCATCAGCGCCCCGGCCACGGGTCGCACGGCGTCGGAGAAGGTCGCACTGAACAGCAGCGTCTGGCGGCGGGACGGGGTCTCGGCAACGATCGCCTCGAGACTCGCCTGGAAGCCCATGTCGAGCATGCGGTCGGCCTCGTCTAGCACCAGGATCTCGAGCCGGCCCAGCGTCAGCGAGCCCTTGCGCAGATGCTCTTCAACTCGGCCCGGTGTGCCCACCACGAGATGGGCGCCATGGGCCAGGGAGGAAAGCTGAGGGCCGAAGGGAGCACCGCCGCAGAGGGTCAGCACCTTGACGTTAGGCAGGCCACGCGCAAGCCGGCGAAGCTCGCCGGCCACCTGGTCGGCCAATTCTCTGGTCGGGCAAAGTACCAGCCCTTGTACTGCAAAGCTCGACAGGGTAAGCCGCGAGAGCAGCCCCAAGCCAAAGGCCGCGGTCTTGCCGGAGCCAGTCTTTGCCTGGGCGATTACGTCGCGACCGGCCAGGATCGGCGGCAGGCTCTCGGACTGGATCGGCGTCATGGCATCGAAGCCAAGCGACGCGAGGTTGGCCAGGAGTTCCGGCGCCAGCGGCAGCGAGGCGAAAGCGGCATCGGGGGTGGGATCAGACAAGGGAACATCCTGCAGACGAATAAGGGGCCGGAAACAGCGAGCGACATATAGCGATGACAAGCGGCAGCGAAGGCCGAACGGCCGAGGGCCGGGTAAGCGAAAAAATAAGGCTTGCATCATAGCAGAAAGACGCTCGGCGCGCTGATGAAACCGCTAGGCTCGCGGCCTACCTGGGGCAACCTGCTATCATCCTCGGTGTTTTCACTACACATCACCCGGCTACTGCGGGGTCAAGACGAGTTCCTGTGCCCATGACTCACTCGAGCGACGAAGGATCACCCCCCATGTCAGAAGAGCGACGCCAATCGACCAGCCCTCCCCTTAGCGCACCGCGTGCCGGTGGTGAATTAAGCGCTAATCTGACCTCGATACGCGATACTTTCAGTAGTCGCCATCACTCGTTGGACTTCGCCTACTCCCACGCCCAATACCTGCGCAACCGCGTGCTGGCAGTGGGGCTTATCTTCGTATTGCTCTCTCCGCTTTGGGCCCTGGTAGACGTTGTGATGCTGCCCAGGGAGCTACTTGGCACAACACTGGCGGGACGAGCATTCCTGATGGCTGGGCTAGTCGGCACGCTGCTGCTTGCCAAGTTCAGCCGTGAAAAGATCGGTCGCATCCGCCTCAGCGCGAGCCTACTGCTGGTCCTTCCAGCGGCCTTCTATGCAATGGTGCTGATGTTATTGCCACCCGGCGAGGCCGAGCGCCTGGCCGGCTACGCCTTTATTCCCTTCCTGCTAGTCGCCGCTCTCAGCATTTTCCCGCTCACCATCGTAGAGTCGCTGGCCGCGGGGATCGTGATGCTCTGGCTGCTGGTCTATGCCCAGACAGTAGACGGCAGCTGGTTTACCCCGGCGGGCTTGGAGGGACTGTGGCTGCTGACCAGCCTGCTAGTGGTCTCGCTGACGGCCAACCATTTCCAACTGAGCCTGCTGATGCGGGTCTACCGCCAGGCGACCCATGATCCTCTCACGGGCCTGTTCAACCGCGGAGCGCTGAAGCTTCATCTGGACAAGCTCCAGGCTTGGCGTCGAGAGGAGCACTCGGGAGGCCAACTGCCCGACTGCGCGGTCCTCATGATGGACATCGACCACTTCAAGCGTATCAACGACAGCCACGGTCACTCCGTGGGGGACACGGTGCTCACTGAGTTTGCCCGGGTGCTGGCCAGCCAGACCCGAGCTGAAGATTGCGTCGCTCGCTACGGCGGCGAGGAATTCGTCATCCTGCTGGTCAACGCCGATATCCATCGAGCTCACGACGTGGCAGAGCGCATTCGCCAGGCCGTGGAGCAGCACCATTTCCCAGACCACAATCACCAGCGGGTACCCGTCACCACCAGTGTCGGCGTGGCACGGATAGGCGACGACGAGACCGCCGAAGAGGCCCTGGAGCGGGCCGATGCTGCCCTCTATGGCGCCAAGGATGCCGGACGCAATCGAGTCATGGGCGACGCGTCTCTTCCACCGAGCGCTCTTCGGTAACACCCAGGCGCTCCACCGGCAGCGATCCGTGCGCCTTGACGGTCTGGATAGCGAAGTTGCTGCGAATGTCGGTGACCCCGGGCAGCCTCAGCAGGATCCCGGTAAGGAAGTGCTCGTAGGCCGCCAGGTCCGGCACGACTACCTGCAGCAGGAAATCCGACTCTCCCGACACCAGATGCGCCGAAACCACCTCCGGCAGGGCGACAACCGCCTCGCGGAACGCGTTGGCCTGGGTCTCGTGGTGGCGCTCCACCTTGATGCCGACGAAGACGGTGAGGCCGAAACCCACACCGCCACGATCCAGCTCGGCGTGATAGCCGCGAATCAGCCCCTCCGCCTCCAACTGGCGTACCCGGCGCAGGCAGGGCGATGGCGATAGATTCACCTCCTCGGCCAGTTGCACGTTGGTCAGCCGGGCGTCGCGTTGCAGAGCGGCCAGGATGCGGCGGTCGATGACATCGAGCCGTCTTTTTGGCATGAGGCACCACCTTAAGCTTATGCATTGGCACAAAATACCAACTATACCCTGTCGATTGACCGATTTTGCAAGGACCTGCCCGTGATTGCGGCGCTAAAATGATGCCACGACTTACGCGCCATCTCTCACACGCCGTTCTACGGCAGGAGGCATCCCATGGAGCTTTGGCTATTTATCGCTGCCCTGGCCGCGGTCTACCTGCTGCCAGGCCCAGACATGCTGCTGGTGCTGCAGACCGGCAGCCTCCAGGGACGCTCCAGGGCGCTGGCCACCGCCGTCGGCCTTGCCGTGGCAAGAGGGCTACATGTGGTCCTGGCGGCCTTGGGGCTGGCCACGCTGTTCGTCACCGCCCCCTGGACGTTTGACGTCGTGCGCTACGCGGGGGCCGCCTACCTGAGCTGGATCGGCCTGCAGTTGCTGCGCACACCCCCAGGGCGGACACCAGACGCCCCGGGCCGGGAAGTGCCACTATCGACAAGCCACCGGCTGGCTTGGCGTCGAGGGCTTCTCACCAACCTGCTCAACCCCAAGTCGCTGCTGTTCTGCTCGGTGCTGTTGCCACAGTTCGTCCAACCGGCCCAGGGCCCCGTGCTGCTGCAGTTCGCCCTCCTCGGGACCCTGCTGGTGGCCATGGGTCTGCTATTCGATGCCGGTTACGCCACCCTTGGCGCCGCCCTGCAGCGCTGGGTCACGGGCAGCCCCCTGAAAGCGAGGCTGCAGCGTTGGACCTTCGGCTCACTGTTGATCGGCTTTGGCCTGCGCCTGGCCGCTTGACCCCAGCCCGGCTTGTCCTGCGTCAAGACGCCACCGTTGCGTATCCTCGGCACAACCCCACCCTGTGCCATAGTGGATGCACCGAGACGAAATGATGACGCAGAGAGGAGAGCCTGATGCAGCAACGTGAGGTCGATATCGCCATCATCGGCGCCGGCAGCGCTGGCCTGAGTGCCTGGCACGCCGCCCGCAAGCACAGCGACAGCGTGGTACTGATCGAGGGGGGTGAGTACGGCACCACCTGTGCTCGGGTGGGCTGCATGCCCTCCAAGCTGCTGATCGCCGCCGCCGAGGCCGCCCACCAGGCCCGCGACGCCGGCGGCTTCGGCATCAAGATAAGCGGGGTCGTTGTCGATGGCGCCGCAGTAATGGCGCGGGTCAAGCAGGAGCGCGATAGCTTCGTGAGCAGGGTGCTCAAGTCAATGCAGCGCATCCCCGAGGAAGACCGCATTACGGGCCACGCCCGATTCGAGACCCCCAACACCCTGACAGTGGGCGACCACACCTGGGTAACGGCGCGCACTATCGTTATTTCCACCGGCTCGCGCCCCACCTGGCCCAGCATGTTCGATGCCGCCGGCGAGCGGCTGGTAACCAACGACGACGTCTTCGAGTGGGACGAGCTGCCCGAATCGGTCGCGGTGTTCGGCCCCGGGGTGATCGGCCTGGAGTTGGGCCAGGCCTTGCATCGCCTGGGCGTGCGGCTGCGAGTATTCGGCGTAGGCGGCGCCCTGGGGCCCTTCAAGGACGCGACAGTGCGCGACAGCGCCGACGCTACCTTCAACGAGGAGTTTTACGTCGACCCGGACGCCAAGGTAGAACACATCGACCGCGACGGGGACGCCGTGGTGATAACTTTCGTCGAACGCGATAGCGGCCGCACGCTCACCGAGCGCTTCGACTATCTGCTGGCCGCCACCGGCAGGCGCCCCAATGTGGACCGGCTGGGCTTGGAGCACTCGGGCCTGGCGCTGGATGACAAGGGCGTTCCGCGCTTCAACCGTTTCACCCTGCAGTGTCGCAACGACGATGACCGCCCCAGCCATGTGTTCATCGCCGGCGATGCCAACCTGGAACTACCGCTATTGCACGAGGCGAACAGCGAAGGACGCATCGCCGGTGACAACGCCGGGCGCTTCCCCGAGCTGCGCGCCGGGCAGCGCAATGTGCCGCTGGCCATCGTCTTCACCGACCCCCAGATGGCCACCGTGGGCGACGGTTATGCCGAGCTGGAGAAACGTCTGGGCGGCTGCGATTGCCTGGCCGTTGGCGAGGCTTCCTTCGAGGACCAGGGACGCGCCGTAGTGATGCGTCAGAACCGCGGCCTGATGCGGCTCTACGCTGAGCACGGCTCCGGTCAGTTCCTCGGCGCCGAGCTGTTCGGCCCGCGAATGGAGCATATGGCACACCTGCTGTCCTGGGCCCTGGAACAAAAGCTCAGCGTCAACCAGATGCTTTCCATGCCCTGGTACCACCCGGTGCTGGAGGAAGGCCTGCGCAGCGGCCTGCGCGACCTCAACGCCAGCCTACAGCTGGGCCCGGCGATCACCGAACGCTGCATGGAGTGTGGGCCGGGCGACTAACGAGAGCGTTGGCTGGGCGGATGAGCCCGCCTCCTGATAATGAATGCCCGGCGCTTGCGTCCGGGCATTCTCATGAAGGGCGTCCTCGCCTCTCAGACCCGCATCGGCAGCCGAGGGGCATCGGAGGCCTCGAGCACCTCGCGGATCGCCTCGCCCTCCAGGGTCTCGTGCGCTTCCAGCGCCTCGGCGAGGCTGTCCAGCGCTATCCGGTGCTGCTCCAACAGCCGGCGGCCCCGAACTTCCATCTCGCCGAGCAGCCGGCGAATCTCTGCGTCTACCAGGCTGGCAGTTGCTTCGCTATGCTCGCGCATCTGGGTCATCTCGCGTCCCAGGAAGGCATGTTCCTGGCCCTGGGAGAGCGCTACCGGCCCGATGCGCTCACTCATGCCCCAGCGCGCCACCATGCGCCGCGCCAAATGAGTCGCCTGCTCCAGATCGTTTTCCGCCCCGCTGCTCACCTCACCAAAAACGATCGACTCGGCCAGTCGGCCACCAAACATCACCGTCAGACGGTCATGCAGGTAGGACTCGGTATAGTTGACGCGCTCTTCGTCGGGCACCTGGGCGGTAACGCCCAGGGTGCGTCCCCGGGGTAGTACCGAGACCTTCTCCAGGCGGTCGGCGTAGGGCAGCAGGTGGGCCAGCAGCGCATGGCCCGCCTCGTGATAGGCAACCACGTGTCGCTGCCACTCGGAGAGCCCCATGTCGCGCTCTTCGCCCAGCATCACCCTATCCCTGGCGTCGACGAAGCAGCGCCAATCCAGATCGGCCCGGCCGCGCCGTCCGGCCAGCAGCGCCGACTCGTTGGCCAGGTTGGCCAGGTCCGCGCCCGAGAAGCCGATGGTGATCTCAGCCAGCCGCGCCAGGTCGACGTCGGCGGCCAACGGCATGCGCCGGGTATGCACCTTGAGGATCGCCTCGCGGGCCTGGCGGTGGGGATTCTCCAGAGTGACCTTGCGGTCAAAGCGGCCCGGACGCAGCAGCGCCGGGTCCAACACGTCGGGACGGTTGGTGGCGGCCAGCACCACCACCGACTCGTGGCCTTCGAAACCGTCCAGTTCGGCGAGGATCTGGTTGAGGGTCTGCTCACGCTCGTCGTGGCCTCCCCCCACCCCGGTGCCTCGAGTGCGGCCAATGGAGTCAATCTCGTCGATGAACACCACCGAAGGCGCCTTCTCCTTGGCCTGGCGGAACAGGTCGCGTACCCGGGAGGCGCCCACGCCCACGAACATCTCGATGAACTCGGAGCCGCTAATGCTGAAGAAGGGCACCCCGGCTTCGCCAGCCACCGCCCTGGCCATCAGGGTCTTGCCGGTGCCCGGCGGACCCATCATCAGGATGCCCCTCGGAATGCGCGCACCCAGCGCCTGGAAACGCGCGGGCTCCTTGAGAAACTCGATCACCTCAAGGATATCGCGCTTGGCATTCTCGGAGCCTGCCACGTCGGCCAGCCTCACCTGGCTCTTCTCGGGCTCCACCAAGCGGGCCCGGGACCTCCCCATACCAAAGGTGCCGCCCCCTGAGCCGAGGCGCTCCTGCATGCGGTTCCAGAACCAGAACAGCAGCGCGAGCATCAGCAGCCAGGGCACCACGCCGGCCAGCAGCCGCTGCCACATGACGGGATCCGTTGGCCGCGCCGCGATCCGCACCCCGTGACTCTCCAGTCGCTCCAGCAGGCGTTCACTCTCGACGTCCGGACGGGTGGTCGAGAAGGCCTCGGCCTCGCCAAGGTCGAGGTCCAGCCGGCCGGAATCACTGAACCGCCCCTCGAGGGACTGGCCGCGCAGCGTCACTTCGTCGACGTGCCCGGCGTCCACCGCTTCGAGGAAATCGGAATAGGTCAGCTCGACTCGAGCCTGCCGCTGGGTGCCATCCAGGTACTGAAACATCACCAGAATCACAAAGGCCATCCACACGAACAGCAGCCACTGCTGGCGAGGGTTTCCAGAGGGAGGTTCCTGCCCGTTGGTCGGCGGCTGCCGGGGATCGGGGCCAGGCTCAGGCGGCGGAGTACGAGGAGTAGGAACGGCCATGGCAGACTCGAGGTGAGGGGGCTCTTCAACAACCATGGCTCCGAGCCCCCGCTCTGGCAAGGCCGCGCCCTGGCAAAGCGTGGGCGACGCCCCGTGGCTGTGACATAGTATCGACCAGCCACCCTGCCATCAGGAGAGTTTGATGATCCCTTCGCCACCTGCCGCCACCCGGCCGCTGGCCGCCTTGTTCCTGTGCCTTGCCCTGCTGCTGCCCATCCCGCTGTCCGCCGAGGAATCCGCGCCGCGACCGACCATCGGTCTGGTACTGGGCTCCGGCGGGGCCAATGGCCTGGCCCATATCGCCATGCTGCAGGTCTTCGACGAGCTTGATATTGTTCCCGATCACATCGTCGGCACCAGCATCGGCGCAGTGATCGGTTGGCTCTACGCAGCGGGACTCTCCGCCGAGGAAATTCTTGATATCTTCGACGACGTTGCCGGCTCTCCGCTCGACGCTCTCTCGGGGCTTGCCGGCACGGAACTGGGCCTGGTCGACCTGCTACAGGTCGACCTTAGCAATGGCGGGCTGCTGGATTCAGGTGGCTTCCTGCGCTTCCTGGCAGGCCATACCGAGGTGAGCCGATTCGACGAACTCAATATCCCGCTGACAGTGGTGACCACCGACTACTGGACAGGCGACAGCGTAGCGATCAACGATGGCCAACTCTTCCCGGCCATCGAGGCCAGCATAGCCGTACCGGGGCTATTCTCGCCGGTGCACCGCGACGAGCAGCTGCTGATCGACGGTGGCACCTCGAACCCCCTGCCCTATAATCTGCTGCTCGACGACATGGATCTGGTGATCGCGGTAGATGTCTCGGGCAGCCGCCATCCGGACCCCGAGTCCGAACCCGGCATCACCGATCTGTTGTTCAAGACCTTCAGCATCATGCAGCAGTCGCTGATCCGTCAGGCGCTGGAACATCGGCGCCCACACCTCTACCTCAAGCCCGAAGCCGAGGGCGTGCGCCTGCTTCACTTCAATCGTATCCACGAGATTCTGGAACAGGCTGAGCCGGTGGCCGACGAACTGCGGGATCAGTTGACGATCATAATGGCTATCCAGGCCGATGCCATGCTCTGAGCCGCTTGGGACTATGCTCAAGGGGATAACCACGAACGACCTTCGGGAGGGCCCGCGATGGCCGACACCACGTCACGGCTGACATCCCTCAAGGCACGAATCACCGAGCTGGCCGACATGGCCGACATGGCCGGCAGGGACAGGGAGGGAGAAGCTCGCGGCCTCGCCGCCGAACTCTCTACCGATCTCGATCGGCTTATGGCGGAGCGCCCAGCGCGGCCCGACCCCCATGCCGACAAGCCCAGCCAGGCCCCACGGGCCCCGCGAGACGACGTTGAACGCTGTCCGGTCTGCTCGCTGCGCAGCTTCAATTTCCAGAAGGGCTCGATCCGCGAAAGTGCCGATGGCGGCTTTGAAGCGTTCTATCGCTGCGGCAGCTGCGCCCACGAGGGGTGGCGAGAGATCAAGTGACGCTAGATGCCACCGTGCAGGGCAGATGAGCCTCGGAGGGACGCGGCTCACCGACAGGTTGCGTTGAAGAGCGCTGCCATCGAGCTGGTAGGGTGATTTTATAACCCCGCAGGAGACTCAACCTTGTCCATGCGAGATGCCAAGACATCCCTGACCCTGTTGTTCTCTTCTCTCGGTCTGGCCGGCCTGCTGCTCGCCGGCTGCGGCCAGGAAGCACCACGTCTCGCCCCTCCCGGGGAGAGCGGCACGCTCAAGGTCGCCACGCGCAACGCGGCCACCACCTGGTACCTGGATCGTGACGAGGCCCCCACTGGCCCCGAGCACGATCTGGTGAGCCACTTCGCCGAGTCGCGGGGCTGGCAGGTCGAGTGGATAGTGCATGATGCCGTCGCCGAGGTGCTCCAGGCGCTGGAAGAGGGTGAAGTCCACATGGCCGCCGCCGGCCTGACCCACCTGCCTTCCCGCAGCGAGCGCTTCCTGCCGGGGCCGGCGCACTCCGCCATTGTCGAGCAGCTGGTCTGCCACCGGGAGGCACGGCCGCTGCCGCGTAGCGTGGAGCAGATGGCCGAGGTGGAGATTCGCGTCACGGCGGACTCCAGCTATGCCGATAAGCTCACTTCGCTGGTCAACGACCACAGCGGCATCACCTTCGAGGAAGACCCACGTACCACCGAGATGCTGCTGGCCGCCGTGGCCGAGCAGGAACTCGACTGCACACTGGCCGATTCCAACATCGTGCAGGTCGTGCGACGCCACTATCCCTCCCTGGAGGTCGCTCTGAACCTGACCAGCGGTGATTGGCTGGGCTGGTATCTTGCCGCCGACCAGAGTGCCCTGGCCGAGCAGACCCATGAGTGGCGCAGCACCGCAGAGGCAGAAGCGACTATCGAGGCCGTGGAGAACCGCTACTACGGCTATATCGACGAGTTCGATTTTGTTGACCTGCGGGCGCTCAACCAACGCATCGATGAGCGGCTGCCCGACTTCCTGGAGCTCTTCCTCATGGCGGAACGCTCCACTGGCATTCCCGCCGACCTGCTGGCAGCACTGTCCTACCAGGAGTCCCACTGGAACCCCCAGGCGGTCTCGCCCACCGGCGTGCGTGGCATCATGATGCTGACCCGTAACACCGCCTCGTCGCTGGGAGTATCGGACCGCCTGGACCCAACCCAGGCAATCGATGCCGGGGCGCGCTACCTGGCCGACCGCCATCAGCGGCTGCCCGAGGCGATCCCCGAGCCCGACCGCACCTTCCTGGCCCTGGCCAGCTACAACATCGGCCGCGGCCATGTGCTGGACGCCCGGGAGCTGGCCCGGGAACTCGGCAAGAACCCGGACTCCTGGGAGGACATGCAGGAAATTCTGCCGCTGAAAGCGGACAAGCGCTACTACCCCCGCACCCGCTACGGCTACGCGCGCGGCTACGAGCCGGTGCACTTCGTGCAGCGGATCCGCAACTATCGAGACGTGATCAGTGCCTCGATCGACTTAGGCAGCAGGAATCCCTAACCCTGGTGCTGGGCACCGAGACCCTGAAACATCTGACGAAGGTCAACCGTTGAACGCTCGCCGATGGCGGCAAAGTTCTCATCCAGCCAGCCTGTGACGGTATCGCGACCGAGATCGCGAAGCTTGGTAAGAAACTCCCATTCGACATTCATCTTCGATGAAGCCCCAAGCGGTTTCAGCTCCGCCTGGTTTTCCACGACGTGCACCCGCACTTGACGGTATTCATCGGCCGATAGCTTACCCTGGCGGATAAGCCGGTCGACGAAGTCGATACCGCGCAGTTCCTTGAGCAGGCTGCTGTTGAAACTGATCTCGTTCATCCGATTCTGTATGTCCTGAGAATTCCGTGGCGCCCCCTTGCGCTCGATCGGATTGATCTGAATCACCACGATATCATTGGTATCGTTCTCGGCATGAAAGGGAAACAGCGCCGGATTCCCCATATAGCCGCCGTCCCAATAGGGCACGCCGTCGATCTCGACCGCTTGGTAGAGATGGGGCAGACAGGCCGAGGCCATCAGCATATCCACCGTCATTTCCTCTCGCGGGAAGACCTTGACGTTGCCGCTCTCCACGTTGGTGGCCGAAACGAAAAGTTTGAACGCCGTGCATTTACGCACCATGTCAAAATCGATGCATTTCTCCACCATGTCGCGCAATGGGTTCATATTCATGGGGTTCAGCTGATAGGGCGAAGCCACGCGGGAAAGCGCATCCAACGCGTGATAAAGAGGATTGTTCTCCAGCCCCCAGTTGCCGATCAGAACGTCATAGGGCATGCGTTTCAGCGGGCTATTCTTCGCACCATCACCCATACATCGCCAAAAATTCTCAAGGGCCGCGCGCCCGCCCTCGGGGCCATCCCGTGTGAAACCATCGGCCATCGCCACCGCGTTCATCGCCCCCGCCGACGTGCCCGACACCCCGGCGATTCGCAAGCGCCCGTCTTCAAGAATGCGATCCAGAACTCCCCAGGTGAAAGCGCCATGCGCACCGCCACCCTGGAGGGCAAGATTAACGGGTTTGGGTTTCTGTACCATGTGGTCGGTCCTGTTGGATGATGGATAGCCCGGGCATAGAGGCCCACAAGACGTTCACGGAAATCGCCGGACGCATGCGCTATCCACAGTATGAAGACAGGACGGAAGGGTTATCTGTACGTTAACGGACATAACGGCCTGGCCGACTCGTCAGGTCCCGCAGAAGGGCCCGAACTGGTAAAAGCGCCGGCACTGGAACTCGGCCTCGCAGGACGACAGCTGTGACTGGTAGCGGCTGGTACGGGCAGCGACCCGGCTGGCCACCCGCTGCACGGCGGGCTTGCTGCGCCAGGTCCCCCGCTGATAGCCGCCAGCCCCCTCATGGTAGGCCAGGTAGAGATGCTCCGGATTATGCAGGGAGATGCCCGTCTGCCGATGCGTGCGCTCGTTGTACCAGCCGATGAAGTCGGTGGCATGCTTCATGTGGGACCGCCGGGCCAGCATACTGCCGGCGTCATCGCGATACTCTCCCCACACCGGATCCAGCGCCTGGGCATAGCCCCGCGCCGAGGAGGGCCTCGGCCCCGGGATGAATCCCAGGTACCTTTTTCGCGGCGGGCGCACGTGGCTCTGGAAGGAAGATTCCTGCTGGATGAAAGCCAATTGGGTGGCGATAGGCGTGCCCCACGCCTGCTCGGATGCCCGGGCGTAGTCATACCACTTCGGTTGTTCGCGGAAGATCTCGCAGATATTGCTCTGGTCTTGCGGGGGCGACGGCGCCATCATCGCGCAGCCGCTTACCAGCAGGCTCAGCCCCGCCGCCAGCACCAAACGTCCCGTCCGGACTGCCCGTTTATTCTCAGCGCATCCTCTCATCCCGCCTCCCGTTTGCGTATTTTGACGCATCCGGCATAACCCGACGCGCTCATTTTAGGACCGCGCGAATCTTCTCGGCGGCGGAGGCCAACTCCTCGGCAGGTGCCATCTCGAGCCCTAACACCCGAATATCCTCCATCGTATCGAGCGGCGTCAGATGAATATGCACATGGGGAACCTCCAGCCCTACCACCAGCATCCCTACCCGCTTGCAGGGGAAAGCGCGCTTGATCGCTTTGGCCATCCACCGAGAGACGCCCATCAGGTGAACGTAGAGAGCCTCGGGAAGGTCATCCCAGTGGTCGATCTCGTCGCGGGGAATCACCAGCACATGACCGGGCTTCATCGGCTGAATGGTCATGATAACCACGCACTGATCGTCTTCATGGACGAAATGGCCCGGGATCTCTCCCCGCATGATACGACTGAAGATACTTGCCATGGACACTCTCCTGACAGTGGGGACGAAAAGTCACTGCGCAATAACTGCAGTGGCGGGGCGAAACCGGTATGCTGAAGGCGCAATACCCTCAGTACGGAGCAGAATACACGATCGATCATTCATTCCAAGCCAGCACGGAGGTTCACATGAAGGTCTACAAACCTGAATGGCGGTGCACGTTTAGCGTAAACGAAGGCGCGGATGAATCAGCCAGCTGGAAAGAGCGAATCGCCTGGCAGCTGAGAGAGTTCGCCAACCGGCTCGACGGCGGCGGCAGGACCCTGAAGATCGACTGCGACGTCTCACCCGCAGTAAGTCGGGACGAGATAGATACCTGCATGGGCAAGGGCTTTGCCGTGACACAGAACCTGCTTACCCAGTTGGCCCAACAGGCCGCCTGCGAGGACGTCATGCGCAATGCCAAGGCCGAGCTGTTTGCGGAAGAGGAATACCAGCGGCACTGACACGCGCCGTCGCAGCCGCGTGCCATCCCCCCACGCCCCGTCCGGCTTACCGGACGGGGCGTCTTTGTTAATGCCCCGCCGGATGCGCGCGGTGGCGCGGCATGCCATCCTTGGGGCCTTCGCTCGCCACAGGATCGTGACGCCATGCCTCTCACCATCAGCCTGATTACCCCCTCCTCCTTCACTCCGGAAGACGCCATCGAGCAGGGTGTGCAAGGGCTCGAGTCGCTGGGCGTCGAGGTGCGCCGGCCTGCGCTGCTGCAACGACGGACCCGCTATCTGGCGGGCGATCGAGAATGGCGCCTGGCCCAGCTTCATGCGGCCCACGAAGATCCCGACACCCAAGCGGTGTGGGCAGTGCGCGGCGGCTTCGGCTGTGCACAGTTAGCGGAGCATATCGACTGGGCGCGACTGGCTCACCGCCCCAAACCGCTGATCGGCTACTCCGATCTTACCGCTCTACTTCATCAATACCATCTTCGGGGGCTGCCGGCGATCCACGGCCCCGTGGCCAAGGCCGCCGGACAGCTGCTCCAGCCCCCCTCGGAGGAGAGCAACATCGTGCGCGCCCAGTTCGATGAGACCCTCGCCCTGATCCGCGGCCCAACACGCCTCGATTATCCCCTTGTCCCCCTGGGCGCAGTCCCGGGGCGGCAGGAGGGGCCGCTGGTGGGCGGGAATCTCGTTACCCTGGCCAGCCTGGCTGGCACCCCACTTGCCTTTCGGGCACCGGCTGGCGCGCTAGTGATCCTCGAGGATATCGGCGAGCCCTACTACCGCCTAGAGCGCGCCCTCTGGCAGCTGGTCGAGGCCGGTGCCCTGGATGAGGCCGGTGCCGTATGCCTGGGCACCTTCGAGGGTTGTCGCGCCTTCGATGACACGCCGCTGGAGGCGATCATCGCCGAGACCCTGGCCCCCCTGGGAGTACAGCTCTACCACGGCCTACCGGTGGGCCATGGCCTGCAAAATCGCCCCTGGCGCTACGGGGCCACCGGCGTTATCGAAGGCTCTCGTTTGACGGTAATGGGATGAGTATCGCTGACTTGCGGGGTCCCATCGCGGCGATGGCAATGCTCTATTAGAGAATTATCGCGATCTTGCACCGATCTTCGTCGATCGTCAGCCAGGGGTTGCCGCCGGTTCAACGGCCGGGTACCATGCAAAACAATGGCATCTTATTGCATTGCAACATGCATGATCCGCATTACGTTAACTGTGAGGTAACCCCATGGGAACCCTGTCGAAATTGTTTTTTGCCTGCTGCCTGTCAGGCGCAATGATTCTCGGTACCCAGGCAGTCATGGCCCATGAGGCAGAGACTCAGAAAGGCATCGCTTCCTTCTACCACGACAAGTTTCATGGCCGTACCACCGCCAGCGGCGAGCCCTTCGACCAGAACCAGCTGACCGCCGCCCACCCCGAACTACCCTTCGGCACCGAGGTAGTGGTGACTCGACCGGACACCGGTCACGAGGTGACCGTCGTGATCAACGACCGCGGTCCCTTCGTGAAGGGGCGCATCATCGATCTGTCCAAGCGCGCCGCCCGTGAGCTGGGCATCCTTAACCGGGGCCTGGCCCCGGTGATCATCACTGCCATCAACTGAGCTCAATCTACTCAGTTCTTGCGGGATCGATCTTGTCCTGGGTCTGCGTCTCAAAGTCACGCGCGTCATGGCGCTCATGAAGCTGAGTCTCCGGCTCGCCAAAGGTGCGGTTGACCATGCGTCCGCGCTCAACCGCCGGGCGAGCATCTATCTCGCTGGCCCAGCGCTGCACGTGTCGATACTCCTGCACCTGAAGAAACTCACCGGCGTCGTATAGCCTGCCTAGTGCCAGCTGACCGTACCAGGCCCAGTTGGCGATATCGGCG
Organism: Halomonas tibetensis; assembly: GCF_042643535.1. Taxonomy (NCBI): domain Bacteria; kingdom Pseudomonadati; phylum Pseudomonadota; class Gammaproteobacteria; order Oceanospirillales; family Halomonadaceae; genus Halomonas; species Halomonas tibetensis. The sequence continues at coordinate 154,198 of NZ_JBHRSQ010000007.1, read as the reverse complement.
ATGGTGTAATCCCCGCCTCCAAGATAGCGACTCTCGGCTAGCCGGCGGTCCAACACGTCAAGTTGACGCTTGACCTCCATGGCGAAGCGATTGATGGGGTATTCAAGTTTTTCTGGCGCATAGGCATAGAAATGCCCGAACCCGCCGCCCAGATACGGAGCGCTACCCATCTGCCAGAACAGCCAATTGAGGGCCTCGGTGCGCTCGACGTGGTCGCTTGGCAACAACTCACCGAACCTTTCCGCCAGATAAAACAGGATCGCCCCCGATTCGAACACCCGAGTGGGCGGCGAGGTGGCGTGATCCATCAGCGCGGGAATCTTGGAATTGGGGTTCGCCTTAACGAAGCCGCTTCCGAACTGATCCCCCTCGCTGATGCGAATCAGCCAGGCATCGTACTCAGCGGCGGTGTGGCCCAGGGCCAGCAGTTCCTCCAGCATCACCGTGACCTTGACGCCGTTGGGTGTGCCCATGGAATAGAGCTGCAGCGGATGCTTGCCGACCGGCAGCGCCGCGTCGTGGGTGGGGCCGGAGACGGGACGGTTGATACTGGCAAAGGCACCGCCGCTGGGCTGCTCCCACTGCCAGATCCGGGGCGGAACGTAGGCGTTTTCTTCGCTCATGATGACTCCTTGATAAGTGTGAGTGAGCACCATACCCCGCTATGCCAAGAGCTTCGAGCCCCGGCCACTCAACGCCGTCCGGCAAGAGGGGCTGAAGATGCTAAGCCTTACCAGGCTTTCCGGATCACCCAGGGGGCGTGATGCGTCAGGTCGAGGAAGTGAATGCCGGTCGCTTTAATCACAGAGGTCATGGTCCGCAAGGTCGGGTTGCCCTTGGGGAAAAGGGCTCAGGCCATTCGGTTTGCACTAACAGTCTAGCCAGATTGTCATCCGCACCCAGCGTCGGCAGTGACTCGAACACGAACGGCAGGTACTCGAAGAACAAGAGGCCGTTGACCTACCGCTTCGCGGCTGAAACGCTGAATACCGGTCATTTACCCGACTGGGTTCTGGTCGCCTATGATGCGCCGGCGAATCGCCGATGAAATTTGTTCAAAGCCAATCACGGCCACCAGGATAATCAGGATGATAGCGGCTGCATCGTCGTAGCGGAACAGGCGCATGGCGGTTGACAGCTCGACACCGATGCCGCCCGCGCCCACCAAGCCAAGGGTAACGGCTGAGCGAATCGCCTTTTCGACGCTGAACAACGACACCGCCGTCATCGAAGCAAAGCTTTCCGGAATAATCGCCCCGAATATGACCGATAGGCGTCCTGCACCGGTGGCGGTCAGAGCGTTGGATGGGCCATCGCTGACTTCTTCAAAACGTTCTGAAAAGAAGCGCGCAGCAAAGCCAATGGTGTCCATGATGATGGCAAGTATGCCAGCGAGCGGCCCAAGGCCGACGGTGACCACAAAAATAAGCGCCCAGATCAAGTCAGGAATGGTGCGTGATACTGAAATGATAAACCGTGCCACCACATGAACCAGGCGGTTGGGCGAGGTGTTGCGGGCAGCGAGCAGGGCCAGCGGCACCGATAAGATGCAGCCAACCGTCACCCCAACCACGGCGATGTTGAGGGTTTCAAGCATTGACCATCCGATGCTGCCGGTTCTGCTGAAATCGGGAGGCAGTGCCTGGCCGAGAAAGCGGACAATGTTGCTTGCTCCGCGCACCAGGCGGTCAATAGTAATCTCGGCGGCGATGACGCCCTGAATGAAAAAGGCCATAAATCCAACCCCGAGTATCCAGACAAGGGGGGAGGGGCTACGCCAGCGCTTGGGCATGTGCTTGTTGTCGGTTGTCATGATGTGGGGGTATCCGATGAGGTCAAGGCAGTTGTCGAGTCGTCATACAGATGGCTCAGGTCGGCGTCATTGATCTTCTCGACGGTGGCATCGAGAACGGTCACTCCGTTTTTGATGCCCACGATACGGTCAGCGTAGTGACGCGCCAGGTCCAACTGGTGCAGGGTGCAAAGCATGGCCAGATTATTTTCGCGGACAATTTCCCACAGCAGATCAAGGACTTCACGTCCGCCGCGAGGGTCCAGGCTGGCAATCGGTTCATCAGCAATCACCAGTGAAGGCGACTGCATCAGCATCCTGGCAATTGCGACCCGCTGCTGCTGCCCCCCAGAGAGTTCCGTCGGCCGCTGCGCGGCGCGTTCTGCCATGCCGACCCGCTCGAGGCACGCCATGGCGTATTCGCGATCGGCGTGCGATGCGGTGGACGCAATGCAGTTAAGTAACCCGAACCGGTGAGCACCCATCTTGCCCATCAGGACGTTCTGGAACACGCTGAGTTGACTGACCAGGTTGAACTGCTGAAATACATATCCCATGTGTCGGCGTATTTTACGAAGCGCTGGCGTTCGTGCCTTGACCACTGAGTCGCCGTTAATCAGGATGTCGCCGCTTTGCGGGCGGGCGAGCCGGTTCAGGGTGCGCATCAAAGTCGATTTTCCGGACCCATTGGCACCCAGCAGAACAACCCCTTCAGCGGCATGGATATCAAGTGACACGCCGCGCAGCACTTCCAGGGCGCCATAGCGAAGGTGCACCGATTGAACGCTGACGGGATGCACTGATGGCGAGGGAGAGCTATCACGCATGGTTATTCCTTCAAGTGAAAACAGCAAAAAAGCTACCCCGATGACCGGAGTAGCTTGGGATAATGCGCGGTCAGGCCATAGCGATTGCCTGACCCTGAAGATCACTCGTCGAGCGGGATGCCGGCGATTTCGTAAGCTTCGCGAACCTGCTGGTAGATGGCCGGATCCGTTTCAAACGACAGGTAGGCGTCACGCTCAATGAACTTGTCTGCGTTGCGTTCAGTCGAGGTCAGGGAATCCCAGACTTGATCGCTGTGATCGACCAGGGTGCTGCGCAATGCATCGCGGCATTCCTGGGGCAAGGAGGCACGCATGATCACCGGATCACCGGGAAGGGTGTCAGTTTGGGCGAGCAGGCGATATTCGGTATCGGGGTCTTGCTTGCGAACAGCATCCCAGTCCTTGTTGCCGCCACCCATGGCTGCTACGTCATCGTTGATCAGCACCTGAATGCGGGCGTCGCCGGCCATGACGATGTCCATTTCATCCGGGTTGAGCCCAGCTTCGGAGAGCAGTTTCATCGGGAAAATGTGGCCTGATGTGGAACCAACATCCTTCAGCGCAACACGCTTGTCGGCCAGATCACTGAGGCTTTCGATACCGCTATCTGCCTTGACCACAAAACTGGAGCCGTAGTTAGGGCGGACAACTGAAAAGAGAAAGTCGAGTTCAGTGAGAGTTTCAAATAGCACAAACTCAGACGGCCCAGCGAAGACCATATCCACTTCATCGAACTGCAGGGCGGTGCCGGCAGCGGTGCGGTTAGCCAGTGAGTAAAGCTCGAGCTCCACGCCTGTCAGGGTTTCAAAGGTTTCGGCAAAAGGAGCAAAGGCTTCTTCCAGTGAGCCCATGCCTTCAATGCCGGTATCCGCCATTTTCAGAGGAGAAGGGCAGCTGTCAGCGGGGCTGGCCATCGCCACATTGGCTGTCAATGAACCACCGATCGCAAGGACAAGTAGGGTTCGGTTGAACAACATGGGCTTTTTCATGACGTGAACTCCATTGGCAATAGGCAGGATGGTGATTAATTTATTAATTAAAACCAGACACTACGAATTACCCATGACAGCTTCATTACAAATTAAAGTTTCCTAGATGACGCGTTTCAGGCACTGACGCTGTGCGTTTTCTGACCGGCTTTTTATGCCAGCTCATCAGCGCCACAGTGATCATCAGGATAGGCGTCAACATGGTGAGATTGAAGGTTTCCCCGCCAGGATGATGCAGCAGTTGCTCCAACATCGGGGAACCAATCGCGACCAGTGAAAAAATGATCAGGTCATTGATGACCTGCGTCTTGCCGCGTTCTGCTTCACTATGAGTGGCCGCCAGCAGGGCGCTGGCGCTGGCGCTGGCCTTTGCGCTTAACGTCTCCATCGCCCAGCGGTCACGCTTGACGATGCCGGCAAACTTGCACGCTCGGCGCAGTGGCGAGCAAATGACGCCAGGCTTGCTTTGGGAGTAAGGCCTACCCCTTGACCAGGGGGTGTAGACGCCAGTGAGACCAAGGCATGCCAGTCAGGGGCAATGCCTCATGCGTGACCGTTACGTGGAGACTCGGACACCTGGTGATACGCCAGCCACAGAAGCATGGCACGACGACGAGCAGTCACCTTGCAGGGTGTATAGAGGGTCTTGCGGATTTCGCGACGTTGGGCGTAGGCAAAGCGGAGGTCATGGGGAATGACAATACGTGCATACCAGTTCGTGCGGTGACGCCTGCGCGTTAGGTAGGTTCACTAAGGCATGTCAGACCTCGGGAGTGGATCACCGGAGTGACACACCTTAGAATCTGATCTAGGCCTCTAACCCGTTGAACCCGAATGCCATCCAGGTTCATAGGTTGCTTGGTACCGGCGGCCGGACTCGAACCGGCAAGGGGTTGCCCCCGGTGGATTTTGAATCCACTGCGTCTACCAATTCCGCCACGCCGGCAACGCGAGGCGTATTATACGTGGGCTTGGCAGCAGGTCAATCTCATACCTGACTTCGCGCCATCGAGCCGGTATCCTAAGCGGCTTGCCCCGAGCTACCGGATCCCGATACCGACCATGCAGCGCGCCGACTTTTCCTTCGAGCTCCCCGACGAGCTGATCGCCCGCTATCCCTCCGAGCAGCGCACCGACTGCCGACTGCTCTGCGTCGACGGCGAGACTAGCGAGTTGACCCACCGCCGGTTTCCAGACCTGCTCTCACTGCTGGAGCCTGGCGACCTGCTGGTGTTCAATGATACCCGAGTGATCCCGGCGCGACTGCTCGGCCACAAGGCCAGCGGTGGCCGGGTGGAGATGCTGCTGGAGCGCCCCCTGGACGCCCACCGTGGCCTGGCCCACCTGCGCTCGAGCAAGTCACCTAAACCCGGCACCGAGCTGATCTTCGAGGGCGACGTGCGCGCCGTGGTCGAGAGACGTCGCGACGCCCTGTTCGAGCTGCGCTTCCTTGGCGAGACGCCGTTAATCGAGCTGCTGGAGCAGCATGGCCATATGCCGCTGCCGCCCTACATCGACCGGGCCGACGAGCGCAGCGACCGTGAGCGCTACCAGACAGTTTACGCGCGCCGCGACGGAGCCGTCGCCGCTCCTACCGCCGGGCTGCACTTCGACGAGCCCCTGCTCGAGGCGCTGGCCGCCAAAGGCGTGGAGCGCGCCTTCGTCACCCTCCATGTGGGCGCCGGCACCTTCCAACCTGTCCGCGTCGACGACATCCGCGAGCATGTCATGCACAGCGAGTGGCTAGAGGTGAACGAGGCTACCTGCGAGCAGGTACGCACCGCCCGGGCCCGTGGCAAACGCGTCATCGCCGTAGGTACCACCAGCGTGCGCTGTCTGGAGAGCGCCTGCGCCAATAGCGAGTGTGGCGAGATCGCCCCCTACAGCGGCGAGACCGACATTTTTATCTACCCGGGCTACGCGTGGCGCTGCGTCGATGCCCTGATCACCAACTTTCATCTGCCAGAATCCACCCTGCTGATGCTGGTGGCCTCCTTCGCTGGCTTTGATACCACCCTGGCGGCCTACCGCGAGGCGGTGGCCGAACGCTACGCTTTCTTCAGCTATGGCGATGCGATGTTTCTCACTCGCCGGCGTTCCTGACTCGAGATTCTCATGCGTAATGAATGCTTCATGACCTTCGAGCGACTGGCCAGCGATGGCCGGGCGCGCCGTGGCCGCCTCACCTTCCCGCGCGGCACCGTGGAAACCCCTGCCTTCATGCCGGTGGGCACCTACGGCACCGTCAAGGGAATGACCCCGGGCTCCGTGGAGGAGATCGGCGCCGATATCATCCTCGGCAACACCTTCCATCTGTGGCTGCGGCCCGGCATGGAGGTGATCGAGGCCCACGGCGACCTGCACGACTTTGCTCAATGGCAAAAACCAATCCTCACCGACTCGGGTGGCTTTCAGGTCTTCTCGCTCGGCGCCATGCGCAAGATCACCGAGCAGGGCGTGCACTTTCGTTCGCCCGTGGACGGCGACAAGGTGTTCATGGGGCCCGAGGAGTCCATGGCCGTGCAGCGTTCGCTGGGGTCCGACGTGGTGATGATCTTCGACGAGTGCACGCCCTACCCGGCTAGCGAGAAGGAGGCGCGCCTCTCCATGGAGCGCTCGCTGCGCTGGGCACAGCGCTCCCGTGACGCCCATGGGATCTCACCCTCGGCGCTGTTCGGCATCATTCAGGGTGGCATGCACCCACAGCTACGCAAGGCCTCGCTGGCGGGTCTCATGGAGATCGGTTTCGACGGCCTGGCCATCGGAGGCCTATCGGTGGGCGAGCCCAAGGAAGAGATGATCCAGGTGCTGAATTACCTGCCCACCTGGATGCCGGATGACAAGCCCCGCTATCTGATGGGCGTAGGCAAGCCCGAGGATCTGGTAGAAGGCGTGCGGCGGGGTATCGACATGTTCGATTGCGTGATGCCCACTCGCAACGCCAGAAACGGCCACCTGTTCACCGCCGAAGGGACGGTGAAGATCCGCAACGCCAAGCACCGCCACGATACCGGCCCGCTGGAGACGGGGTGCGACTGCTACACCTGTCAGCACTTCTCCCGAGCCTACCTGCACCACCTGGATCGCTGTGGCGAAATGCTCGGCTCGATGCTCAACACTATCCACAACTTGCGCCACTATCAGCGTCTGATGGCCGGTTTGCGCGGTGCCATCGAAGCGGGTACATTGGCGAACTTCGTGGAAGGCTTCTATGCAAGGCGTGGTTTACCGATGCCTCCCACCCCGAATTAACTCGCGGTCGGCCCCATGGCCGGCCGAAAAACTTTCTACTTTCATTACCTAGGAGATTGTCATAAATGCTGGACTTCTTTATTTCCTCGGCCATGGCCCAGGACGCCGGCGCTGCCGGTGGCGGCATCGCCCAGATCGTCATGCTGCTCGGCTTTGTACTGATCTTCTACTTTCTGCTGTGGCGTCCCCAGGCCAAGCGCGCCAAGCAACACAAGCAGCTGATCGGCGGGCTCTCCAAGGGCGACGAGATCGTCATCGGCGGTGGCGTCCTGGGTCGCATCACCAAGGTGAGCGACGACAGCGAGTTCCTGACTCTGGAGATCGCCGAGGGCACACAGGTCAACGTGCAGAAGAACGCAGTGGCAGCGGTGCTGCCCAAGGGCACCATCAAGGCCATCTGAATCATGTCCTTCCGGCCCCGCCCATCGGCGGGGCCGTTTTTGATCGCCACGGCAACCCCGTGGCGATCATGACGTTTAAACGTCATCTTCCTAACGTCCGCAACACACGTTGTCAGCAAACGTTGTCAGCAACCTGAGGGCAGGGCTCGCATGCTCAACCGTTACCCAATGTGGAAGTATCTGCTGATACTGATCGTCCTCGCCATCGGCCTGGTCTATTCGCTGCCCAACCTCTATCCAGAGGATCCGGCGGTACAGATAAGCAGCGGCCGAGGTGATGCCACCCTCGATCAACGCCAGCTCGAACGCATCCAGGACTCCCTGCGCGAGGCAGGCATCACCATCAAGGCCGTGGAAAGCAGCGAGAACAGCGTACTGATTCGCCTCGGCGACGCCGACGAGCAGCTCCAGGCCCGCGACCGCATCGTCGCCATGCTCGACGACGACTTCGTGGTGGCACTGAATCTCGCCGAGTCCACCCCGGGGTGGCTGCAGGCGCTTTCCGCCTCGCCAATGACACTGGGCCTCGATCTGCGTGGCGGCGTGCACTTCCTTCTGGAGGTGGACATGGACGCCGCGGTGACTCAGCGCCTGGAGGTCAACGCCAGCGCCATGCGCGAACAGCTGCGCAGCGAGCGCATCCGCTACCGCGGCACGGAGATCGACGACCGCACCTTGACGTTGACCTTCACCAACGAGGAGGACCGCGACGCGGCCCGGCGCCTGATCAGCCGTGAGTTCGGCGAGTTCGACTACCAGAACATCGGTGACGGCCGCGGCGCGTCCCTGGCCATGACCCTCACCGACCAGGCGGTCAATGAGATTCAGGACTATGCCATCAACCAGAACCTCACCACGTTGCGCAACCGGGTGAACGAACTGGGCGTGGCCGAGCCGATGGTGCAGCGTCAGGGCCCTGATCGCATCGTGGTGGAGCTGCCGGGCGTACAGGACACCGTTGCCGCCAAGCGGGTGGTAGGCGCTACCGCCAACCTGGAGTTCCGCCTCGAGGCGCGTCCGGACACCCCGAACGCCGAGACCGAGACCTTCTCGTTTCGCAACGCCGAGGCGCGCAGCGCCGACCTGATGCGCGACGTGATCATCACCGGCGACAGCGTCTCCAACGCCAGCCGCAGCTTCGACGAGAACGGTCGCCCCCAGGTCAACATCAATCTGGATGGCACCGGCGGCACCCTGATGAACCGCGCCACTCGCACCAACATTGGCCGCAACATGGCGGTGCTGTTCATTGAGCACAAGACCCGCGACAGCGTGGAAGTGGTCGATGGCGAAGAGGTCATTGTCCGCGAGCCCTACACCGAGCGCGGCCTGATCAGCCTGGCCACCATCCAGAGTGCACTGGGAAACAGCTTCCGCATCACCGGGCTCGACTCGCCCACGGAAGCCGCCGAGCTCTCTTTGCTGCTACGCTCGGGCTCGCTGGCCGCGCCCATCTACTTCGTGCAGGAGCGTACCATCGGGCCGAGCCTGGGCGCCGAGAACATCAAGCGCGGCGTGATGTCCGTGCAGATCGGCCTGCTGCTGGTGGTGCTGTTCATGCTGATCCGCTACAAGGTGTTCGGCATCATCGCCAACGTGGCGCTGGCCCTCAACCTGACGCTGTTGATGGCGGCCATGTCGATGCTCGGCGCCACTCTTACCCTGCCCGGCATCGCCGGCATCGTGCTGACGCTGGGCATGGCGGTGGACGCCAACGTCTTGATATTCGAACGCATACGCGAGGAGCTGCGCGAAGGGCTGTCGGTGCAGCAGGCGATCCACGCCGGCTACGAGCGCGCTTTCACCTCTATCGTCGACGCCAATGTCACCACCCTGCTGGTGGCGGTGATCCTGTTCTCGATCGGCACCGGGCCGGTCAAGGGCTTCGCGGTGACTCTGTCGTTGGGAATCATCACCTCGCTGTTCACCGCCCTGCTGGTGACTCGCGCGATGGTGAACCTCGTCTACGGCGGAAAGCCGGTCAAAAAGCTCTGGATATAAGAGGTGGTCATGAAAGCCCTCATCAACCGACAGTTCGACTTCATGGGCAAGCGGCGGATCGCCTTCGCGATTTCCGGCCTGTTGATCCTGGCGTCGATCGTCTCGCTGCTGTTTCAGCAGCTCAACCTGGGGCTGGACTTCACTGGCGGCACCCTGGTGGAGGTACGCTACGCTGTGGCACCTTCTCTCGAAGCCGTGCGTCAGACCCTGGAAAACGCTGATTTCCGCGACGTCTCGGTGCAGACCTTTGGCGCTTCCACCGAGGTGCTGATTCGCCTGCAGCAGGCCTTCGATGCGCAAGTGGGCGACCAAGTGGTGGCCCTGCTGCGTGACAGCGGTGAAGGCGTCGAACTGGTGCGCGCCGAGTTCGTTGGCGCCCAGGTGGGCGAACAGCTGCGCGATCAAAGTGGTCTGGGCCTGCTGGTGGCACTGGGCATTGTGATGCTCTACGTGGCGTTTCGCTTTCAGTACAAGTTCGCCATCGGTGCCTTGCTGGCCCTGATGCATGACGTGGTCATCGTGGTTGGCATCTTCTCGATGTTCCAGCTCGACTTCGACCTCACCGTGCTCGCGGCGCTGCTGGCGGTGATCGGCTACTCGCTTAACGACACCATTGTGGTCTATGACCGCATTCGCGAGACCATACGCAAGTCACGCCTCGACGATATGCCAGCGATCTTCAACGAAGCGATCAACATGACCCTGTCGCGCACCCTGGCGACTTCCGGCACCACCCTGCTGGTGCTGCTTGCGCTGCTGCTCCTGGGCGGGGATATGATTCACCAGTTCTCGATCGCCCTGATTATCGGCGTAGTGGTCGGCACCTTTTCCTCCATCTACGTGGCCGCGGCCCTGCTGATCGCCGTGAAACTGCAGCGCGCCGATCTTATGCCACCCAAGAAAGAAGATGCCGAGGCCGAGGAGGAGCTGCCCTGACTGCAGCGGGCTGCCAGGGCATCTTCACTGAACCCCAATGAAAAAACCCCCGCAGGGAATACCCTGCGGGGGTTTATCGTTACTGTCGACGCCGTTACTAGCCGTTGGTAATGCGAATCTCGAGGCCGAAGGCTCAGAAGTGCGGCTTGAGCTGCTGCACCAGACTCTTGTAGAGGCGCGGGCCCGCGGCCATCAGCCTACCTTCCACTTCAACCTTGGGCTGTCCGTCGGGGGTGCCCATCAGTGCACCCGCTTCCTTCAGCAGCAGGCTGCCAACATGCATGTCCTGCTCCTCCAGGCCCAGCACAAAGGCGGCATCGGCACGACCGGCGGCCAGCTCTGCCAGATCTAACAGGCCGCTGCCCGTGGCGCACTGCACTTCGATTACCGGGCCGAGCTGCTGCACCAGCGTCAGGTAGGACGGCAGGTGACGCGTGCGCAGCCAGGTCTCGGGCAGCCCCATGGCGATGCGCGCACCGTCCACCGCCAAGGTCTTGGGCACGCGAATGCGCTTGTCATTATGCTGGGCACCGCGGCCGCGGCTGGCCAGGTACTCGTCGTCGCTGAAGGGGCAGACCACCACCGCATGCTCTGGACGGCCCTTGACCAGGCAGACCACCGACAAGGCAAAGCCCGATGCGGCCACGCCAAGATTGGAGTAGCCGTGAAAGGGTTCGATCTTCCAGAGCGTGTCGGCGCCGTCTCCCTCTCCGACACGATGGGGAGTGAAGCGTCCAACGACACCGTGCTGGGGATAGCCACGCGAAAGTTGACGAACGATCAGCGTCTCGGCGTTACGGGCGGCGTCCTCAAGCAGTCGGTCGAGGCTGCTCTCTTCGTGGGCATTCTCGATACGCTCGCGAATGCGCAAAAACTGTTCGCCGGCGCTGCGCGTGGCGCGCAGAGCATATTGGACCATCGGATGCATGATCGGGCCTTGAGGAGTCGGTGGTGTTAAAGAACGGGGTGTTCACGGAAACTTTTCGTTGGAACATATTCGTTCAAACAATGGGCGCGAATGCTAGCAGACCCTGCCCAATTCCGCCACGCCGGATCGAGACTGATCAGGAGGCAGGCCACAGCCAACATGCTAGACTCCTGGCCCAGATTCATCGGTCCGATTTATTTCGCCTCGTCTTGTTTCGCCCCAGGAAGCTCACCATGCTCGACCGCATCCGTATCGTCCTGATTGGCACCAGCCACCCCGGCAATATTGGCGGCGCCGCCCGCGCCATGCATAACATGGGGCTTTCCGACCTGGCGCTGGTAGCGCCACGCTGTACAGCCGTTACCGCCGACAGCGTCTCGCGGGCCTCCGGGGCCGATCACCTGGTTAACGGCGCCACGGTCATGGAGACCCTGGACCAGGCGGTGGCCGACTGCACTCTAGTGGTGGGCGCCAGCGCCCGCTCACGCACCCTGCCCTGGCCGATGATCACTCCCCGCGACCTGGGAGTCCGCCTGCCGATGGAACTGGCCGGCCGGGAAGCGCGGGTGGCGCTGGTATTCGGCCGCGAGGACAGCGGCCTGACCAACGCCGAACTGCAGCGCTGCCATGCCCACGTGCATATCCCCACCAACCCGGATTTCAGTTCTCTGAACTTGGCCGCCGCTGTCCAGGTGCTGGCCTATGAATGCCGCCTGGCCTGGCTGGACCTGCAGGAACTCCCACCCGAAGAGACTCACCAGGCCTTGGCCACCCATGGGGAGCTGGAGCACTACTTCGCCCACCTGGAGCGTACTCTGGTCGCCATCGGCTTCCATGACCCTGCCATGCCGCGTCAGTTGATGGCCCGACTGCGCCGTTTTACCCTCAGGGCGCGCCCCGAGCGCATAGAGCTGAATATCCTGCGCGGCATACTCTCCGATACCGATAAGCTCACGCCGGAGCGCAACAGCGACAAGGGCCAGCATCACGAGAGGTAAACGAGACGCGGACCGTGGCCTGACCGGGTAACCGCATTGCTTTGCCTTGAAGGTGGCGCTCCGCGCCCCCACTAATAAGCGTTACTCCGGTGATCGACGGCCTAAGGCTCCGCTCTCCCTCCTGCCACCCCAGCCAAGGACCGCTGCATGTTTCAACGCCTACGCGAGGACATCAACAGCGTTTTTGACCGCGACCCTGCGGCCCGCAATTTTCTGGAAGTACTGACCAACTATCCGGGCCTGCATGCCCTGCTGATTCATCGCCTCAGCCATTGGCTGTGGCGAAAGAATCTCAAGTGGTTGGCCCGCACTATCTCCAGCGTTTCGCGCTGGATGACCGGTGTCGAGATACACCCCGGGGCAAGCATCGGGCGGCGCTTCTTCATCGACCACGGCATGGGCGTAGTGATCGGTGAGACCGCCGAGGTGGGAGACGACGTCACTCTCTACCAGGGGGTGACCCTGGGAGGCACCAGCTGGAACAAGGGCAAACGCCACCCTACCCTGGAAGACGGCGTCATCGTTGGCGCCGGCGCCAAGATTCTCGGCCCTTTCAGCGTTGGCGCCGGGGCCAAGATCGGCTCCAACGCCGTGGTCACCAAGGAGGTTCCCGCCGGCGCTACCGTGGTCGGCATTCCTGGCAAGATCGTCAAGCGCGCCGAGCCCGACGATGCGGAGGTGCTGGAAGTAGACCCCGAACGCCGCGAAGCCATGCGTCGCAAGTTCGGCTTCGACGCCTACGGCATCAGCGAGGACATGCCCGACCCGGTGGCACGCTCCATCCAGGCGATGCTCGACCACATGCACGCCGTGGACGAACGCATCGAGCGCATGTGTCAGACACTGCGCAAGGTCGACGCCAGCTACCGTGACGGTCGGCTGCCGGAATTACGCGACGAGGACTTCGCCGACATCCTCGACGATGCCGACGCCTGCGCCATGCCAGAGAAGGCGCCGGCGCCAAAAACCGCATCTGCCACAGGAAATGATGACGACGGTCGCGGGGCTAATGGTTGACCGCCACGCTAGGTCTTTACCATAATGTCTATCTGATCGCGCTTCCCTGCGGAGTGCCCGTTCACCGACCGCCGATCCGTTCGGCGCCGAGGTTGCAATGCGCCTGACCACCAAGGGACGCTATGCCGTCACCGCCATGCTCGATCTGGCCATGCATGCCAAGTCGGGGCCGATCTGTCTGGCCGACATCTCGAAGCGCCAGGAGATATCGCTCTCCTATCTGGAGCAGCTCTTCGCTCGCCTGCGTCGAGCCGAACTGGTGGAGAGCGTTCGCGGCCCTGGCGGCGGCTACCTGCTAGCCTGCGCGCCAGACACCATCTCGGTGGCCCGGGTGATCGACGCGGTAGACGAGTCGGTGGATGCAACCCGCTGTGGCGGCCTCTCCGACTGCCAGCAAGGCGACACCTGCTTGACCCACCATCTATGGTGCGAGCTCTCCGAGCAGATTCACGGCTTTCTGGAAGGCATCACCCTCGGGCAGCTGGCCGATCGCCAACAGGTTCAGCAGATCGCCAACCGCCAGCGCGACCGCCTGGACGGCATCGATATTTTCGCCTCGGCGCCGTGATGGCGCCCAACAAAGCCTTACGGCACACGAGTCCATGACCACACCCGTCTATCTCGACTACGCCGCCACCACGCCCGTCGACCCTCGCGTCGCCGAGCTGATGGGTCGCCACTTGACCCTCGACGGCATCTTCGCCAACCCGGCGTCGCGCAGTCATATGCCGGGCTGGCAAGCCGAACAGGCAGTGGAAAACGCCCGCCGCCAGGTCGCCGACCTGATCCATGCCGACCCGCGCGAAATCGTCTGGACCAGCGGCGCTACCGAGGCAGACAATTTGGCGTTGATCGGCTACTTGCGTGCCAATCGACACCGTGGTCGTCACCTGATCACCTCCGTGGCCGAGCACAAGGCAGTAGTGGACACGGCCATGGCGCTCGAGGCCGAGGGCTTCGAGGTTACCTGGCTACCCCCGGGGCGCGACGGGCGTGTGGCGCCGGAGCAATTGCGCGAGGCCATGCGCGAAAACACCGTGCTGGTGTCGCTGATGGCGGTGAATAACGAGTTGGGCGTCATTCACGATTTGGCGGCGCTTTCCGAGGTGGCACACGCTGGCGGTGCCATCTTCCACGTTGACGCCGCCCAGGCGGTGGGACGCATAAACCTTGACGTCAAGCGTCTTGGCATCGACCTGATGTCGCTCTCCGGCCACAAGGCCTACGGCCCCAAGGGCGTCGGTGCCCTTTATGTGAAGCGCCACCCGGACGTCCGAATCGAGGCGTTGATCCACGGCGGCGGTCACGAGCGGGGCATGCGTTCTGGCACCCTGCCCACTCATCAAATCGTCGGCATGGGAGAGGCCTTCGCCCTGGCCGGCGCCGAAGGCGAGGCCGACCAGGCTCGTATCGCCATGCTACGTGATCGGCTTCTAGACGGCTTATCAGATTTCAACGGCATCCATCGCAATACCACGATCGACGCGGCGGTGCCCAACATCCTCAATCTGGCCTTCGAGGGGGTCGATGGCGAATCGCTGTTGATGGCGCTACGCGACGTGGCCCTCTCTACTGGCTCCGCCTGCAACTCGGCGAGCGTCGAGCCGTCCTATGTATTGAAGGCCATCGGCTTGCCGCGCGAGCTCGCGCTTGCCTCGTTACGCTTCAGCTTCGGGCGCTTCACCACCGACGCCGATATCGACACGGCGCTATCTGCCTTACGCCACGCCCTCAAGGGTTTGCGCCGTCAGGCAATCTGAGCCAGTACGTCAGATATCATCGACTTCAGGCCCACCCACCGAATCAAGGAGAGACCCATGGCGCACCTGACCATCACCACCGACGCCGCCAACCAGATCCGCCACGTGCTCGACGAGCGCGGAGAAGGCCTCGGCCTGCGCGTCTCGGTCAAGCCCAGCGGCTGCTCCGGCTACAGCTACGTCCTTGACTTCGCCGACGCGGCTGCCGACGACGACATCTGCTTCGAGGAACACGGCGTGCAGGTCTTCGTTGCCCCTGAAGCGCTTGAGATGCTCGACGGTAGCGAAGTGGACTATGTTAACGAGGGGCTCAACCGTTTCTTCCGGTTCAACAACCCCAACGTAAAGGATCAGTGCGGCTGCGGAGAGAGCTTCACCGTCTAGGCTTGGGCATTGGCGCGGGTCGCGCCCCTCGCTTAGCGACAATTGTTCAACTCGGCTCCGGGGCGTTACAATACCCGACTTTATGGCGTCTTCATCAAGCCGCCGGACCGATTCAACCGCTCCAACGCGCCGCCCTCGCTTCCGACCCGGGAGCTAAGGGCGGCGCGGCGTTATCACTATACATCCGCCACCCCCCTAATGGAGACACCCCCATGGCTACCCAGCGCACCCTGTCCATCATCAAGCCCGACGCCGTCGCCAAGAATGCCATCGGCGATATCATCGCCCGCTTTGAGAAGGCCGGCCTTCAGGTTGTTGCCGCCAAGATGCTCAAGCTCGACGACGACAAGGCCGGCGGCTTCTATGCCGAGCACAAGGAGCGTCCGTTCTTCAAGGATCTGGTCGGCTTCATGACCTCCGGCCCGGTGGTCGTGCAGGTGCTGGAGGGACAAGACGCCATCGCCAAGAACCGTGAGCTGATGGGCGCCACCAACCCCAAGGAAGCCGCGCCGGGCACCATCCGCGCCGACTTCGCCGAGACCATCGACGCCAACGCCGTGCATGGCTCCGACTCCCCCGAGTCCGCCGAGCGCGAGATTGCGTACTTCTTCGGCGCCGACGAGATCTGCTCGCGCTGATTGCGTCACCCCCGGGCGGGGGCCATGCCTCCGCCTCTCCTGCTCCTCATTTCCAGACCCGCTGATCGCCATGACCGCTGATATCGCACCCCAGAAGACCAACCTGCTCGGCATGTCCCGCGAGGAGATGGAAGCCTTTTTCCTCTCCGTCGGCGAGAAGAAGTTCCGTGCCGCCCAGGTAATGAAGTGGATCCACCACGAGGGCTGTGACGACTTCGCGGCCATGACCAATATTTCCAAGGCGCTACGCGTCAAGCTGGCCGAAGTGGCCGAGATTCGCGGCCCCGGGGTCGTCTACGAGGGCACCTCCAGCGACGGCACACGCAAGTGGGTCCTCGAGGTGGAGGACGGCAGCTACGTCGAAACGGTTCTGATTCCTGCCGATAACGGCAAGCGTCGCACCCTGTGCGTCTCCTCCCAGGTGGGCTGCTCGCTGGACTGCAGCTTCTGCTCTACCGGCAAGCAGGGCTTCCAGCGCAACCTCACTGCCGCCGAGATCATCGGTCAGGTGTGGGTCGCCCAGCGCAGCGTGGGGCCGCGCAAGGACACCGCCAATCGCCCGGTCACCAATGTCGTGATGATGGGCATGGGCGAGCCGCTGATGAACTACGACAATGTGGTGCCTGCGATGAAACTGATGCTCGACGACGACGGCTACGGCCTCTCCAAGCGTCGAGTCACCCTCTCCACCTCCGGCGTGGTGCCGATGATCGACAAGCTCGGTGACGAGATCGACGTCAGCCTGGCCATCTCGCTGCACGCCGCCACCGATGAGTTGCGCACCGAACTGGTGCCAATCAACCGCAAGTACAACATTCGCTCTCTACTCGATGCCTGTCACCGTTACCTGGCCAAGTGTGATGACACCCGCATGATCACCATCGAGTACACCCTGATAAAGGATGTTAACGACCAGCAGATCCATGCCGAACAACTCGCCGCTCTGCTCAGGGAACTGCCAAGCAAGATCAACCTGATTCCCTTTAATCCTTTTCCCCATTCGGGTTACGAGAAACCCTCGCGCAACCAGTGCGTGCGTTTCCAGCAATGGCTCTATGAGTTGGGCTACACGGCCCCAATCCGCACGACTCGCGGTGAAGACATTGATGCCGCTTGCGGCCAACTGGTGGGCAGGGTCAAGGATCGTACCAAGCGACACGAGCGCTACATCAAGTCGATCCAGATCGACGCCGACTGAGCGGACAAGCCGCCTTGACTTCAACTGGGCACGACGCTTTGATGGTCAGGCTCTTGATCATCCCGCCTGCAAGCCGCATCCGGCTGGGGCCCTGTGTCGACCGCTGGGAGAACACCATGACGCGCCGTACACGCCTGTCCGGCACCTCGCGACTGCCCACTCTGGTTCTTCTGCTGGGTAGCCTGTGGCTGGCTGGCTGTGCCAGCCAGCCACAGGGGCTCGGCGGCGGCGAGCGCGAGGCAAGTCCGGCGGACGCCTATACCCAGTTGGGGGTGGCCTATCTGGAGCGCAACAATTTGCAGCGCGCTATGGGCGCTCTGGACAGAGCGCTATCGATTGCCCCTAACGACCCCGAGGCGCTGCAGGCCATGGCCATGGTCTACCATCGTCAGGGTGAGCGCGCACTGGCCGATGAGGCCTTCCAGCGCGCCCTGTCTGAAGATCGCAATTTCACTCGGGGACGCAACAACTATGCGGCCTTTCTTTACGACCAGGGGCGTATTCGCGAGGCCTGCGAACAGCTCGAACTTGCCTCCGATGATGCTCAGTATCCGGCCCGCTCCCAGCTGTTCGCCAACCTGGGACAGTGTCAGCGTGAACTGGGCGACCTTGCGGCAGCCCGAAGCAGTCTCGAACGGGCCCAGAACATCGACCCACGCGACCCGCGCAGCTACTACGCTCGGGCCGAGCTCGAGTACGCCGCTGGCAACCATGATCTTGCCCAACAGCAGATCAACTCATTCATCCGACTGGCCGGGGCCCGCCCAGAGGCGCTGCGCCTGGCTCGGCAGATTGCTGAGGCTCGCGGCGACCCGGCCAGCGCGGCCTTCTATTCCGAACAGCTGGACGGCCGTCCCGGCACGCCCTGATCCAAGACTTTTGACGAAGGATGCTCAGCCATGAGCGACACCCAGACACCGGACACAGCGGATACCGCCTTCTCGGCCTCACCGGGCGAGCAGCTCAGAAGTGAGCGGGAGTCCCAGGGTCTCTCGGTCACCGAGGTGGCCGGTGGACTCAACCTGCGCCCGGCGGTGATTCGCGGGCTGGAGGAAGACAGCTACGAGGAGGTGCCGGTCGCCGCCTATCGGCGCGGCTACCTACGCGCCTATGCCCACTTGCTGGGCATCGAGGACAAACCGGTTCTCGACGCCTACCGCGCCCGTTTCGGCGGCGAGGAGGTTGAACGTCGCGTCACTCCCGTGCAGATCGCCAGGCCGCCATCGCGCATCGGTGCCTGGCTCTTCCGGCTGGTCACCCTGCTGGTGATCGCCGGTCTGATCGGTCTGACACTGATGTGGTGGCAGAGCCGTGGCGGCAACGAGCCACCCGGCATTGGTGACAGCAGCCCAGTGGCTGTAGACGGTCTGGACGGCACCACCACCACCATCACTGAGCCTGAGGCCCCCGTGGTGGGAGAGGCTCCCGCCGAGAGCCTGCCCCCGCTGCCCCAAGAGAGTGAGAACCTGGGCCTGGTGGAAGACCCCAGTGCCCTGGCCGAAGAGCCCGCCGAGATCAACACCGACGGTGCCCTGGCACTGGCCGATGGCGAACCCGAGACGGCCGACGAAGCCGCCAGTGAGCAAGCCGCTGTCGAGGAAGAAGTCGCCGAGACCTCCGCCAGCCGACGCCAGCTTGAGCTGACCTTCAACGAGCAATCCTGGACCGAGATCTTCGATGCCAACAACCAGCGCATCTTCGTCGGCCTGCAGGAACCCGGCACCACCGCCAGCGTCGAAGGTGAACCGCCCTTCCGCCTGACCGTAGGCAACGCCACCGGAGTGGAATTGCTGTGGGCAGGCGACAGCGTCGACCTCCGTGCCCGCGCCGGTGCCAACAACGTCGCTCGCTTCACCCTGGGAGATTGATTCGTCATCATGCATGCTCCATCCACGATCATTCGTCGCAAGTCTCGTCAGATCCACGTCGGCCAGGTGCCGGTCGGGGGAGATGCCCCCATTTCCGTGCAGAGCATGACCAACACCAACACCCTGGACGTGGCCGCCACCGTCGCTCAGATCCGACAGCTCGAGAGTGCCGGCGCCGACATCGTGCGTGTCTCGGTGCCCGATATGGACGCCGCCGAGGCCTTTGGCAGGATCAAGCGTGAGGTGGCCGTACCGCTGGTAGCGGACATTCACTTCGACTACAAGATTGCCCTGCGCGTGGCAGAGCTCGGGGTCGACTGTCTGCGCATCAACCCCGGCAACATCGGCCGCGAGGACCGGGTCCGCGCCGTGGTCTCGGCCGCCCGCGACAACGGCATTCCGATTCGCATCGGCGTCAACGCCGGCTCCTTGGAAAAGGACCTGCAGAAGAAGTACGGCGAGCCTACTCCGGATGCCCTGGTCGAGTCCGCTATGCGCCATATCGACCATCTCGACCGCCTCGACTTTCAGGAGTACAAGGTCAGCGTCAAGGCCTCCGACGTCTTCATGGCGGTGGCAGCCTATCGCAAGCTGGCGGGTTTGATCGAACAGCCCCTGCACCTGGGCATCACCGAGGCGGGCGGGCTGCGCTCGGGCACGGTCAAGTCGTCTATCGGCCTGGGCCTGCTGCTGATGGATGGCATTGGCGACACTATCCGCGTGTCGCTTGCCGCCGACCCCGTCGAGGAGATCAAGGTCGGCTTCGATATGCTCAAGAGCCTTCGCCTGCGCGCCAAGGGCATCAATTTCATTGCCTGCCCTAGCTGCTCGCGCCAGAACTTCGATGTCATCGGCACCATGAACGCCCTGGAGGAACGACTCGAGGACATCATGACGCCGCTCGACGTCTCGGTGATCGGCTGCGTGGTCAACGGCCCCGGCGAAGCCAAGGAGAGCGACATTGGCCTCACAGGCGGCACGCCGGCCAACCTTGTCTACATCGACGGCAAGCCGGCCACCAAGCTGAGCAACGACCACCTGGTCGACGACCTCGAGCGCCTTATTCGCGACAAGGTGCGCGAGAAGGAAAAGGCCGAACAGGACGTGATCGCCCGCGGGGCATAATCCTCCGAATAGCCCCCGGCGATTCATCAAGGAGCAAGCGTTGAGCAAGAAGAAGATCCAGGCCATCCGCGGCATGAACGACCTGCTGCCGGAGCAATCCCCGCTCTGGCAGTACTTCGAGGGCAAGATGCGGAGTCTGCTGGCCCGCTACGGCTATGCCGAGATCCGCACGCCCATCGTCGAGCAGACCGCGCTGTTCAAGCGGTCCATCGGCGAGGTTACCGATATCGTCGAAAAGGAGATGTACACCTTCGAGGACCGTAACGGTGACAGTCTGACCCTGCGCCCCGAGGGCACGGCGAGCTGCGTGCGCGCCGCCATGGAGCACGGTCTGCTGCACAACCAGACCCAGAGGCTCTGGTACCAGGGTCCGATGTTCCGCCATGAGCGCCCCCAGAAGGGCCGCTATCGTCAATTTCATCAGGTCGGCGTGGAGGCCTTCGGCCTGGAGGGCCCGGACATCGACGCCGAGGTGATTCTGCTCTCCGCCCGGCTGTGGCGTGAGCTCGGCCTAATGGAACATGTCACTCTGGAGCTCAACTCCTTGGGCTCCAGTGAAGCGCGTGCTGCCTATCGCGACACCCTGGTGGCCTACTTCGAGCAGCACCATGACCAGCTCGATGAGGACTCCCGGCGGCGTATGTCCAGCAACCCGCTGCGCATCCTGGATTCCAAGAATCCCGAGATGGCGCCGATGCTTGCCGAGGCGCCGAAGCTGATCGACCATCTGGACGACGAGTCCCGCGAGCACTTCGAGACGCTCTGCGCCATGCTCGATGCCGCCGGCATCGCCTATGTGATCAACCCGCGGCTGGTGCGTGGCCTGGATTATTACGGCCGCACTGTCTTCGAATGGACTACCACCGCGCTGGGTAGCCAGGGCACGGTATGCGCTGGCGGCCGCTATGACGGCCTGGTAGAACAGCTGGGCGGCAAGCCGACACCGGCGGTGGGCTTCGCCATGGGCATCGAACGGCTGATCCTGCTGCTCGAGACTCTTGCGCTGGTGCCGGATGCCGCTCGGAGCCAACTGGATCTCTACATTCTCCCCATGGATGATGCCGCCACCGCCAGCGCCCTGCTGCTCTGCGAAAGGCTTCGAGACGAGCTGCCCGGCCTGCGCGCCCAGCTGCACTGCGGCGGCGGCAGCTTCAAGAGCCGTATCAAGAAAGCCGACAAGAGCGGCGCACGGCTGGCACTGCTGCTGGGTGAGGACGAGCTGACCCACAGCACGGCTACCCTGAAGTTCATGCGCGAGGATCGCGAGCAGCAGACCCTCACCCAGAACGCCCTGGGCGAAGCCCTCGTTGAACTGCTGGGCCACCGGGATAACTGATCATCCGGACGTCTGCCGCCGGCCGACATGCCCAGGGGCACGTTCTAGTAAAGCGCGCCTCACCCAACTATAAGGAGACCGCCCGTGGCGGAGCTGAGAAGCGAAGAAGAACAGGTCGATGCGCTCAAGCGCTGGTGGAAGGAGAACGGCGTCTCGCTGATTGCCGGGGTGGCCATCGCTGCCGCCGGCGTGTTCGGGTGGAACGCCTGGCAGAGCTACCAGGAGAATCAGGCCAGCGCCGCTTCCGCTCGCTATCAGCAACTGATCAATCTGACGGCTGGCAACCAGCTCGACAACGCCGATAATGTAGGAGGGGCTCGCGAACTGGTGATCGAGATCATCGACAACCACGGCAAGACCCTCTATGCCGATCTGGCCAGGCTTATCGATGCCCGTCTGGCGGTGGCCCAAGGGAATCCGTCCGACGCTCGCGCCGCCCTGGAAACGGTGATTGATGCCAGCGACCGCGACTATGTCAAGGGCCTGGCTCGCCTGCGCCTGGCTCGCCTGCAGGTCGCCGACGGCGATGCCGAGGCCGCACTGGCTACCCTCGATACCGGCGTGCCGGACGCCCTGGCAGCCCAACGCGCCGAGGTCCGCGGTGACGCCCATCACGCCCTGGGCCGCGAAAGCGAGGCTGGTGCGGCCTGGCGTGAAGCGTTGGATCTGGCCGAGTCTCGTAACCAGCCGCTCTTCGGTGTGCAGCTCAAGCTCGACAACTTAGGCCTTTACAACTCAGGCCTCGATAACCAGGAGCTGGACTCATGAAAACAACTTTCCTGATCGCCGCCATGGCCGGCCTGGCCCTGTTGGCCGGCTGCGCCGGTAACAAGGTGGAGCCACAGTATCCGCCCAAGGCGCTCAGCAACTTCGAGGAGCGAGCTGAGCTCGCCAGCGTCTGGAGCCAGCGAGTGGGCCACGGCCTGGGTCGCGCCAACTATCCGATCGCGCCCTCCCGCGACGGGGACACCCTCTTTGCTGCTGACGAGCGCGGCCGCCTGGCAGCCTTCAATGCGGACGACGGCGATCGCCAGTGGCAGGTAGACCTCGACGTACCCGTCTCCAGCGCCCTGACCGCCGTGGCCGGCGATATCTACCTGGGCACGCGAAATGGCGAAGTGCTGGCCCTCAACCAGCGTGACGGTAGCGTGCGCTGGCGTGCCCGCGTCCCCAGCGAGATCCTAGCCGCCCCGCAGCCTAACCAGCAGCTGCTGGTGGTGCAGAGCGTCGACGGCAGCGTGACCGCGCTGGATCGCGCCAGCGGAGAAGAACGCTGGAGCTACAGCGCCAACCGCCCGTCCCTGACGCTACGCGGCACCGGCACCCCTACGGTGATCGACCCGGTGACCTTCGCCGGCTTTGCCAACGGACGCCTGGTGACCCTGGACAACCGTAGCGGCCAACCGCTATGGGAACGGCGCATTGCCATTGCTCAGGGCCGCAGCGACATCGAGCGCCTGGTAGACCTGGCCGCTCAGCCGGTGCTGGCCCCGGATGGCCGTCTGTTCATTACCAGCTTCAACGGCCGCCTGGCTTCCCTTGAAGCCACTCGCGGTGAGCCGCTGTGGGCCATCGACTACTCCAGCTACCACACCCCGGTGCTGGTCGGTGACTTCCTGTTCGCCGTTAACGAGGCGGGACACATCCACGCCCTGGACGCCAACAACGGTAGCGAGATCTGGCGCAATACCGCCCTCGAAGGACGCAGCATCACCTCCCCCGCCTTCGCCGACGGCAACCTGGTGTTCGGCGACTTCGAGGGTTATCTGCACCTGATCAACGCTCGCAGCGGCGAAATCGTCGGCCGTCACCGGGTCGACCACTCCGGCATCAGCGTGCGCCCGATCACCGAGGGCCGCCGCATACATGTGCTTGCCGACGACGGCAGCCTAGAGACCCTGGACATTCAATGACACCCGTGATCGCCCTGGTCGGCCGCCCCAATGTGGGTAAGTCAACCCTGTTCAACCGCCTGACCCGCTCCCGTGATGCCCTCGTGGCAGACTTTCCGGGCCTGACCCGCGACCGCAAGTACGGCAACGGCCTGCTCGGCGACAAGACCTACACGGTGATCGATACCGGTGGCATCAGCGGCGACGAGGACGGTATCGATGCGGCCATGGCCGAGCAGTCTCTGGCCGCCATCGACGAGGCCGACATCGTGCTGTTTCTGGTGGACGCCCGGGATGGACTCAGCCCGGCCGACCAGGCCATCGCCAACCATCTGCGGGTCAACCAGAAGAAGACCTGGCTGGTGGTCAACAAGACTGACGGCCTGGACGAGGCCACCGCCACCGCCGAATTCTGGGAGCTGGGCTTGGGCGAGCCGCGAGCCATCGCCGCCGCCCATGGCCGAAACGTCACCTCGCTGATCGACGAGGTGCTCGCACCCTTTCCCGAACGTGACGAGAGTATCCCAGCGGACACCGGCACCAAAGGTATCCGCATCGGCGTGATCGGTCGCCCCAACGTAGGCAAGTCGACCCTGGTCAACCGCCTGCTCGGTGAGGAACGCGTGGTGGTCTTCGACGAGGCCGGCACCACGCGCGACTCCATCGAGATCCCCTTCGAGCGCCGCGGCAAGCCCTACGTGCTGATCGATACTGCCGGAGTCAGACGACGCAAGAATGTCCATGAAATCGCCGAGAAGTTCTCGATCATCAAGACCCTGGAGGCGATCAAGGAGTGCCATGTCGCCATCGTGGTGCTGGATGGTCGCTCGGGCCTGGTGGAACAGGACCTGCACCTGCTCGACTATGTGCTGACCACTGGCCGAGCCCTGGTGCTGGCGATCAACAAGTGGGATGGACTGGAGCACGAGGCCAAGGAGAAGATGCGGGCGGAGATCAAGCGGCGCCTGGGCTTCACCGACTATGCCGACCTGCATTTCATCTCGGCGCTGCACGGCACGGGTGTGGGTGATCTCTACCCGTCGCTGGAGCGTGCCTTTGCTTCGGCCAATGCCCACTGGTCCACCAACCGCCTGACCACCATCCTCCAGGACGCGGTGGAATCCCATCAGCCCCCCCTGGTGCATGGCCGGCGAATAAAGCTGCGCATGGCCCACCAGGGGGGCGCCAATCCTCCCATCATTGTGGTACATGGCAATCAGACCGATTCCCTCCCCGAGGCCTATCGACGCTATCTGACCAACACCTTCCGCAAGGTGCTCAAGGTACGCGGTACGCCGATGCGCTTCGAGTTCCGGTCGGGCAAGAACCCCTTCGACCCGATGGCCGATGCCAGCGACCGCGAGAAGGCCAAGAAGCGCGAACTGGGTCGCACCCAGGAGGCCCGCAATAGCCGCCGCCGCTGAGGCTTACTTGTGGTTCATCGCATTTTGCCATGCAGGCGCCGACGTCCCACCCACTGGGTGGCGAATTGCCAGGCGCCCCGGCCACTGCGACCGCCGCGCAGGGTGGCGAAACGAATCGCCTCGGCGCGCGCATCAGCGTTCCAATCCGTCGCGCTGCCCAGTTGAGTGACCCAGTGGCAGCAGGCCTCCAGGTAGATATCCTGATTGAACGGATGGAACCCCAGCCAAAGACCGAATCGATCAGAGAGTGAGATCTTCTCCTCCACGGCGTCGCCGTGGTGGAGCTCGTCGCCCACCAGCCGCGAGCCCTCGTTGTCGCTCATTGATTCCGGCAGCAGGTGGCGACGGTTGGACGTCGCGTAGAGCAGCACGTTGGGCGGCGGGCCGGTCAGGGCACCGTCCAGCACGCTCTTAAGCGCCTTGTAGGCGTCGTCGTGGCCTTCGAAAGAAAGGTCGTCGCAGTAGACCACGAAGCGCTGATCGTGGTGGCGAAGCTGCTCCACCAGCATCGGCAAGCCGGCGAGGTCATGACGATCCACCTGTACCAGGCGCAAGCCATCCGGGGCCAGGGAGTTGAGCAGCGCACGGATCAGCGACGACTTGCCGCTACCCCGGGAGCCCCACAGAAGGGCATGGTTGGCCGGAAGACCCTGCAGGAAGGCGCGTGTGTTGTCGACCAGCGCCAGTTTCTGACGCTCGATGCCCAGCAGGTCATCCAGACTCAGGGCGTCGCGGGGTGGCACCGGCAGCAACCGTCCACCCAGGCTGTGACGCTGCCACAGGGCGGCCACATCGCGGCCCCAGTCGACCTCCTTTGGAGGCGGCGGCAACCAGTGCTCCACATGGTCCAGCAGGTTCATCAATCGGCGCGTCAGCTCGGCGTCCATCGGGGCTCCTTATCCTAGTCGAGCGGTTGACGTTGCAGGCATTAAGGGTATCTTGTGGCGAACCTTGTTGCGCCGTCCAGCGTCATATTGCACTGAAACGAGCAAGACAGGTCACAGGAGAGACCCCCATGCGTTGGTTCCACTTCCTCGCTGTCGGCGCACTGAGCCTTACCCTCACCGCCTGCACTACCTCGCCCACCGGACGACAGCAGTTCACCCTAGCGTCCGATGCCCAGCTCAATCAGATGGGCGCCCAGGCCTTCGACCAGTATCAGCAGGACCTGCCCACCGTGGGTGGTGCCACTCACCGCTACGCGCAGTGCGTGGCTGAGGCCATTGTCAGCGCGTTGCCGGCAGAACAGCAGCGAGCCCAGGACTGGCAGATCCGCGTCTTCGAGTCGGAGCAAGCCAACGCTTTCGCCCTCCCGGGCGGCTACATGGGTATCAACACGGGACTGCTGAACGTTGCCCGTACTCAGGATCAGCTGGCCGCGGTGATCGGCCATGAGATCGGCCACGTGCTGGCTCGTCACGCCAACGAACGGGTCTCCACCCAGACCGCCACCCAGATTGGCCTCTCCGTGCTCTCCTCGGTCTCAGGCATGCAGGGTTCAGGAGGGCAGCAGATGATGGGAGCGCTGGGTCTCGGCGCCCAGTACGGGGTGTTGCTGCCCTTCTCGCGACGCCACGAAAGCGAAGCGGATGTGATCGGTCTGTGGCTGATGGCCGATGCCGGCTTCGACCCGCGCGCCAGCGTCGCGCTGTGGCAGAACATGGAAGCCGCCGGCGGCACTCGCCCCCCGGCCTGGATGTCCACCCACCCGAGCCAGGGTCAGCGCATGGCCGGCCTCCAGGCCAACATGCCCGAGGCGGTAGCGCGATTCGAGCGGGCCCGCCAGGCAGGCCGCACGCCCAACTGCCCGCGTCCGTAACGAACACCCGCTCCCGATGGAAGTTCAATGCTAAAACTTGGAATGCTGCTGCTGATCGCCCCCATCCTGCTGCTGATGGGGGTCTACTTCTGGGAGCTGTCGGACGTGCGCGAATGCACCTATGCCGGCGGCTACTGGGATTACCTGGAGGGGGTGTGCCGCGACACACCTCAGCCCTTCGTGTCATGGCTGGAGCGCCATCCCTGGCTGGTCAATGGCGGCATGCTTCTCTCGGTGGTCGGCATTGCGTTTTGCGTGGTAGGGCTTTACGTCAAGCGACGCTAAGACGCATCAATCACACGAAGTACCCAGCCAGCGCCAGCACCATGGCCAGGGCGACGACAATAGTTGATGTGATGGCGCCCAAGAGGCCTAACAATCGACGCTCGCTTGGCCGGCGCAATGAAGCGATTCCCATGCCCGCCGCGACCAGCTGCAGGGCAATCAGGAACAGCAGTTCCACGCCGACCAGGCTGATGCCTTGCGATGCACCCTCGCTTTCTACCGGGGCGCTGGTCGCGATGATCGAGGACGCTATTACCAGCCCCGCCAGGAACACGGCGCCGAAAAGCGCTATCA
Source organism: Halomonas tibetensis (assembly GCF_042643535.1). NCBI lineage: Bacteria > Pseudomonadati > Pseudomonadota > Gammaproteobacteria > Oceanospirillales > Halomonadaceae > Halomonas > Halomonas tibetensis. The sequence continues at coordinate 127,034 of NZ_JBHRSQ010000007.1, read as the reverse complement.
GCAGGGAGACGATCCCCAGGCTGGAGTGGCGAAGGTGATCTGTCATTGAGGGGCTCCTGTCACAGGCCTGATCCGCTCTTTGGGGCCAGGCCGACACTCTCACAGCGAATGTCGCAGCGCTTTCAGCACCGGGCCAGTGTCTGGGCACTTGCCGCGCCATTGGAAGAACGATTCCGCCGCCTGCTCCACCAGCATGCCAAGGCCATCCACCGGTTGCGCGCCATGCTCAACGGCCCAACGCAGGAATACCGTAGGCTCAGCACCGTACATCATATCGTAGGCGGTGGCCTCAGGGGCGAAGAGGCCCTCGGGCAATGGCGGCAAGTCGCCGGCGAGACTGGCGCTGGTGCCGTTGATCACCGCATCGAACTGACCCACCACGGCGTCGAATCCGCCACCAGCGATCTCACCCAGCTCACGGAAGTCGGCGGCCAGGGCCTCGGCCTTGGCCGCCGTGCGGTTGGCCACCAGCAGACTCGCCGGTTCCTCGGCCAGCAGCGGCTCAAGCACTCCGCGAACCGCGCCGCCGGCGCCCAGCACCAGTAACCGGGCGCCGGCCAGGGTCACGCCGTGGCGTTTGAGGTCGCGCACCAGCCCCACCCCGTCAGTGGTATCGCCATAGATCTTGAGTTCGTTGCTCAGGCCGTTGCCACCCAGGATCAGGGTATTCACCGCCCCGGCCCGTCGGGCGCGCAGGCTCAGCGTATCGCAGAGGCGGAAGGCCTCTTCCTTGAAAGGCACGGTGACGTTGGCGCCGCGCCCACCCTCGGCCACGAAGCGACGCCAGGCGCCGGCGAAGTCTTCAAGCGGTGCCTCGATGGCGGTGTACTCGATCGCCTCGCCGGTCTGCTCAGCAAAGGCAGCGTGGATGGCCGGCGACTTCGAATGGGTCACGGGATGGCCGAAGACACAGTAGCGGTCGATCATGAGCGAGCCTCCCCTTCGCCAAGCCAGTCGCGGGGGCGCAGGTAATTTGCGTAAAGTTCGGTCTCAGGGCTGCCAGGCGCCGGCGTCCAGGCGTACTCCCAGCGGGCCAGGGGCGGCATCGACATCAGAATCGACTCGGTGCGACCGCCGCTCTGCAGCCCAAACAGGGTGCCGCGGTCCCACACCAGGTTGAACTCCACGTAGCGGCCCCGGCGGTAGAGCTGGAAATCTCGCTCGCGCTCGCCCCAGGGGGTCTCGCGGCGACGTCGCACAATGGGCAGGTAGGCCTCGAGAAAGGCATCGCCCACGGCGCGCTGAAAGGCGAAGCACGTCTCGAAGCCGCCCTCGTTGAGGTCGTCGAAGAACAGGCCACCCACACCGCGGGTCTCGTCGCGGTGCTTGAGGTAAAAATAGTCGTCGCACCACGCCTTGTAGCGCGGGTAGACATCCGCACCGAAGGGCGCACAGGCATCGCATGCTACCCGATGCCAGTGCACCACGTCATCGAGGATCGGGTAGAAGGGGGTCAGGTCGAAGCCCCCGCCGAACCACCAGATGGGCTCCTCTCCTTCCTTCTCGGCGATGAAAAAGCGCACGTTGCCATGGCTCGTGGGCACATGGGGATTTTCTGGATGCAGCACCCAGGAGACGCCCACCGCATGAAAACTGCGCCCAGCGAGCTCAGGCCGGGCGGCCGTGGCCGAAGGCGGCAGCCGCTCGCCGTAGACGTGGGAGAAGTTGACCCCGCCCTTCTCGAACACCCGGCCGCCCTCGATCACTCGTGAGCGACCACCACCGCCTTCTGGGCGGTCCCAGGCTTCCTCGCGGAAGCCTTCGCCACCGTCCTCGGCGGCAAGGCCCGCACAGAGGCGGTCCTGAAGGTCGAGCAGGTAGGTCTTGACGTCATCGAGTCGGTCGGGAGACAAGGCGTTCTCCTGGGGCAAGGCAGTTGATTGACAGGAATCAGGGGCGCATCAGCTGGCCGGTGACCAGATCGCGGATGGTACTGGGACGCTTGAGGCCACCGAGATCGCCCTCGACGATGGCATCGAGTTCGTCGTCAAAGACGCGGCGAACCTGATCGGCGCTCATGGCCGGCGGCTCGCTAGCCTTGTTGGCCGAGGTGGAGACGATGGGCCCGCCAAAGGCATCACATAAGGCTGCCACCCAAGGATGAGCACTGACCCGCAACGCCACCCTGGCGTGGCCGCCGCGGACCAGGCCGTGGCTGCGACCGTTGTCGGGTACCAGCCAGGTGTTGGGCCCCGGCCAACTGGCCGCCAGAGGCGCATGCAGTTCGAGGGGCAGCCCCGCCAGCCAGGGCGCGAACTGACTGATGCTGCCGGCTACCAGGATCACCCCCTTGGCCGGGTCGCGCTGCTTGAGCCGCAGCAGCCGAGTCAGGGCCTCGTCGTTGTCCGGGTCGCAGCCAAGACCCCATACCGCTTCAGTGGGGTAAGCGATCACTCCGCCACGGCGCAGGGCGGCAACGGCGTGGGCGATCTGGCTAGCCTGACTCATGGGGACTCCTCGGCGATGGACACAGCTGAGTGCTTGAATGGCCGGATTCTATCATGCCCCAGAAAGCCGCACCCAGCCGCCAGCGGCGTGGGCCACCCGCCCCTCAAGTTCCAGCTCCAGCAGGCGTCGCTGGCACTCGGCAATGCCCAGTCCCGATAGCCCCACCAGGGTATCCACCGGGGTCGGATTGCCGCTCAGCCAGCGCAGCAGAGGATCGCTGGGCAAGGCCTCACCTTCGGCAGGAGCCTGGCCGGGAAGCGTCAGGGGGCTTAACGCAGGCAGCCACTGGGTCAGCTCGGCAACGATATCGTCCACATCACGTACCAGTACGGCACCGTCACGGATCAACCGCAAGCAGCCCGAAGCTTGGGGATTGTGAATGGAACCCGGCAATGCGAACACCTCACGCCCCTGCTCTCCGGCTAGACGGGCGCTGACCAGGGAACCGCTGCGCTCGGCCGCCTCCACCACCAGCACGCCGAAGGAGAGACCGGTGACGATGCGATTGCGCCGAGGAAAAAATCCCGGCCGTGCCGGGGTGCCTGGCGGGTGCTCGGCAAGCAGCAGACCGCCGGGCTCGCGTAGCCGAGCGTGCAGCCGATGATGCCGCGGCGGGTAGGCCACATCAACGCCGCAGCCGAGCACTGCCACGCTGGGGCCGCCGGCGTCCAGTGCCGCCTGCTGAGCGGCGGCGTCGATGCCCAACGCCATGCCACTCACTACGCACCAGCCGCGACCCGCCAGTTCGCGGGCAAAGGTGGCAGCGTTGGTCAACCCTTCACGAGTGGCTCTCCTCGCACCCACCATGGCTAGCCTGGGCGGTGCGAGGGCGGCGAGATCGCCCCAGGCCCACAGCAGCGGAGGTGGGTCAGGGATCTCAGCGAGCAGAGTCGGCCAACTGGGGTGGCCGGGGTAGAGCAGGTGGCGATCGGGCGCCTCGGCGAGCCACGCCTCGGCCCGGGCAATCTCGTCACTCAGCGGGCTGCGCCCGGGGTGGTCCAGCCACAGCCGCAGCAACGTGGCAGCTTCCCGGGGCAGCAGCGCCAGCCAACCGTCGGGCCATGCCGTGGCAGTGGCAGCCAGTTCGGTCAGCTGCGACGCTCGCAGGCCAGGCAGCCTGGAGAGGGCCAACCACTCCCGTGCACCGAGCCGCTGGGAGGTCATCGCGTTGCCTCAGCGCAAAGCGGCGCCCAGAGCGCGCTCGGGGGTATGCACGCGGTCGCCCACCGAGAGCGAACGGCTAGCCTTCATCACCAAGGCGTAGCTCATCTTCTCATAAGGCCGAAAGACCATCACCAGGCCGGCATCCTCGCCGGGCAGACGCAGGGATTCGCCAGTGCGCGGGTCGCTGACCAGTTCGCCACGTTGCTCGACCATCAACACGTGCCCCGGTTCCAGGCCGTCACGGCGGCCGCGATCGAGTGCCACCACCTGGAGGCGGCCGATGAACTGAACACCCCCGGGCACCGACAGGATCGTTCCCTGCACCTCGCGCTCCGGGGCGCGAGGATAGAACTCGGTGACCAGGTCGCGGACCTCCAGCGGCAGCACGATATCGTCATTGCGGACCTCCTGGCGCGAAGAGGTCACCTCCATCACCACGATCTCGCCCTCCTGACGCTCTCGACGCGCCTGGCCGACGCTCTCCAGTTCCAGGCCCAGCATCTCGCCGCTGGCCGGATCCAGGAAGCGCTCGCCGACTCGGTAGAACCCGACCCGGCCGCTGCCTTCCACCTCGCCGCGAGCATAGAGACGGTCACCCACGCCGCTCATCAACCGGCGGTCATCGCCGCCGACCACATAGGCCATCTCATCGAGAGACTCGGGATCGTCAATGATGCGGTGATCGCGAAGGAAGTGGCGAACCGCCTCCAGGGGAATCGGCTCGATCGCCTCGCGGTGGGGAATGGTGCGCATTTCCGGAGAGAGCCGCACCTGGCCCTGGCCGCGCTCAAGCCCCAGACAGGGGCGGCCGTTGCAGTCATAGAGGTAGACGACGTCGCCAGGGTAGATCAGGTGCGGGTTGCGGATCTGGGGGTTGACCTGCCACACCTCGGGCCACTGCCAGGGATGACTCAGGAAGCGGCCCGAGATATCCCACAGGGTGTCGCCACGCACGACCGTGTAGCGGTCCGGAGCGTCTCCCCTCAGGCCATCCGCCCAGCTGAGCCCCTGGGCCAGGGCGCCACTAGCCAGACCACCCAGGGCCACCGCCACGCTCAACAGGACCACTGCCCTGGGCCGCCAGCGGCGCTGCACCTTGCCCTCGTTCGTCTGCTTCATCCCTGCTCTCCCCGGGTCGTATGGCCTGGACTAGGTCGCTCTCATCGAACCTGACCGGCATGCTATAGTCTGAAGTTATGGATGCAATACGCGTTCGGCGGTTTCTCTACCGACGTCGTCTCTTTAGGATAGTGTCATTCTGTAAATGACAGCATAACGGTGGAACTAACGCCATGGCCAAATTACCGATCCTCGAATTCCCCGACGAGCGGCTTCGTACAAAAGCAGCCGCGGTTGACTCGGTCGACGATGAGGTCCGCCAGCTGGTCGATGACATGCTCGAGACCATGTACGACGCCAGTGGCATTGGGTTGGCCGCTACCCAAGTGGACGTTCACCGCCGAGTGATCGTGATGGACGTCAGTGACAACCAGTCTCGCCCGCTGGTGCTTATCAATCCAGAATTCACCCCCCTGGGAACTGAACGCGATCTCATGTCTGAGGGCTGTCTCTCAATTCCCGAATACTACGCCGAAGTGCCTCGGGCGCTCAGGGTGCATCTCAAGGCCCTGGATCGTGATGGAAAACCCTACGAACTCGAGGCAGACGGGCTGCTGGCACACTGTATCCAGCACGAGCATGACCATCTCGAAGGTGTCCTGTTCGTTGACTACCTGTCACCACTAAAGCGAGACCGGATCCTGAAGAAGATGCAGAAGCGCCACAAGTTGACGCAGCCCGCCTGAATCCGCCACGACCCAACATGAAGGCCGACGTTAATGCGTCGGCCTTCGTCGTTTCCGGCCGGCTCCGTTATCATTGAGCTCATCCACTCCCCGGCCAGGTCCGAACCATGCCCCGACCCCTCAACGTCATCTTTGCCGGCACGCCCGACTTCGCCGCCGAGAGCCTGCAGGCGCTACTGGACAGCCGCCACCGCGTCATTGCCGTGCACACCCAGCCGGACCGCCCCGCAGGGCGCGGACGCAAGCTGGCACCGAGCCCAGTCAAGCGTCTTGCCCTCGAGCATGGGATCTCTGTTTATCAACCGGAAACGCTCAGGGCGCCCGAGGCTCAGGCTGAACTGCTCGCCCTTGACGCAGACATCATGGTAGTGGTGGCCTACGGGCTGATCCTGCCGAAGGCAGTGCTGGGTGTCCCGCGGCGGGGCTGCCTCAATGTTCATGCCTCGCTGCTGCCGCGCTGGCGCGGCGCGGCGCCCATCCAACGCGCCATCGAAGCCGGCGACACCGAAAGCGGGGTCACCATCATGCAGATGGATGAGGGACTCGACACTGGTGCCATGCTGCTGGTGCGGCGCACCCCGATTACCGCGACCATGACCAGCGGTGACCTGCACGCCATCCTGGCTAAGCTTGGCGGTGAGGCAATCGTCGAGGCGCTGGACGCCCTTGCCGGCGAGGGACTGCCCGCCACGCCCCAGCCCGAGACTGGCATCACCTATGCCGCCAAGCTATCCAAGGCTGAAGCCGAGTTGAACTTTCATGAGCCCGCCGCGGCCCTGGCGGCCCGAGTGCGTGCCTTCAACCCCTGGCCCGTCGCCTGGTGTACCTTCGACGACGATCGCCTGCGTCTGCTGATGGCCGACGCGAGCGAGCTAGCCGCTGGTGAGGCCCACTCTGCCCCCGGCACCCTGCTCGACCACGACGGTGAGGCGCTGCGCATCGCCTGCGGCCATGAGGGCCGCGAGGTGCTCCGGGTGACTCAAGCTCAGCTGCCCGGCGGCAAGGCGCTCCCGGTGAGTGACCTGCTGCGCGCCCGGGCCGAGAGATTCACGATTGGCCTGCGCCTGGGCCGTCACGACGAAGAGGCCTCCGCATGAACCAGCCCCCCGAACATCAGCCACGCGAACCGCGTCAACGCAAGCGGGGCCTGGAGAACGATGGCGGCCTGGCTGTCCGAGCCGCTGCCGCCCGTGCCCTGGTGCCGGTCATCACCGGCAAAGGCTCGCTCACCGGCCTCGATGACCACCAGGTCGTGGCCCGTGACCGTGCCCTGTTCAAGGCGCTCTGCTACGGTGCCTGTCGCACCCTGCCACGCCTCGAGGCGCTGGCAGCGAAGCTGCTGGTCAAACCCTTCAAGGTGCGCGATGCCGACGTCCAGGCGCTGCTGCTGCTGGGCATCCACCAGCTGCTCTACCTGCGCATACCAGCCCATGCCGCGGTGGGCGAGACCGCCGGCGCGGCCCGCCTGCTGGGCAAGGAGTGGGCGACGCGGGTGCTAAACGGCTGTCTCCGCCGCCTGCAGCGGGAAGCCGCCGAACTGCAGGCTGAAGTGGACCAGGACCCGGCGGTGGCCCTGCTGCATCCCAAGTGGCTGCTCAAGGTGCTGCAACAGGCGTGGCCCGATGAATGGCGCGCCATCTGTGATGCCAATAACACGCCAGGCCCCATGACCCTGCGCATCAACCGCCGCCACGGCGACCGCGAGGCTTACCTGGACAGGCTGGCCGCCGCCGGCATTCAGGCGCGACTCTGCCTGCACGCCCCGGACGGTGTCACCCTGGAGACTCCCTGCGATGTCCAGCTTCTTCCCGGATTCGCCAACGGCGACGTCAGCGTCCAGGACGAGGCCGCCCAGCTGACCAGCGTGTTGCTCGGCCCTACGCTGGCACCCCGCCCCGGCGCCCGGGTGCTGGACGCCTGCTGCGCCCCGGGGGGCAAGACCGGTCACCTGCTGGAGCTTTTCGACATCGAGGTGCATGCAGTGGACAGCGATGCCGAGCGCCTGGCTCGGGTCGAAGACGCCCTGGGCCGGCTCGGGCTGGCGGCGCGCCTGGCCCACGGAGACGCCACCGCCCGGGACTGGTGGGACGGCGCTCCCTATGATGCCATCCTGCTCGATGCTCCCTGCTCAGGCAGCGGGGTGATTCGCCGCCACCCCGACATCAAGCGCCTGCGCCGCCCCAGTGACATCCCGGTCCTTGCGACTCTGCAAACGCGCCTGCTCGACAACCTCTGGCCACTGCTGCGCCCCGGCGGTACCCTGCTATACGCCACCTGCTCGGTGCTGCCGGAGGAGAACAGCGAACAGATTGCCGCCTTTCTGTCGCGCACCCCGGAGGCCGAGATCACCACTCCCGGTGACGTGGCATGGGGGCGGCAGGCGGGCCCCGGCCGCCAGCTGCTGCCGGAGATCGACAGCCACGATGGCTTCTTCTATGCCAGACTGAAAAAGCGGTTGGGCTGAGCCATCTCCCCATCCGAGATGATTTTATCGCGAGAGACAGGAGTCCGCATGAGCAACCATACCTACAAGCATATCGAGCTGACCGGCTCCTCCGAGGAGAGCATCGAGGCAGCCGTTCAGAATGCCATCACCAAGGCTAGCGAGAGCCTGCACGGCATGCGCTGGTTCGAGGTCACCGACACTCGGGGGCACCTGGAACACGGCCGCGTGGCCCACTGGCAGGTCACCATCAAGGTCGGCTTCACCCTGGACTGATGCCGCGCTGTTCTTCTCCCGGCGGCTGGTTTAGGCTTGCTGCCACTTTGTTGCGGCGCACAAGTTGCGCCGTGCTCGCTGACAGCGGACATCGACATCCATGAAGATCATCATTCTCGGCGCCGGCCAGGTCGGTGGCACCCTGGCCGAACACCTGGCCCGGGAGGAGAACGACATCACGGTGGTGGACACCAACGGCGACAAGCTGCGCGAACTTCACACCAAGCTCGATATTCGCACCGTGGTCGGCCCCGGCTCCTACCCCATGGTGTTGCGCCAGGCGGGCTGCGAAGACGCCGACATGCTGATCGCGGTGACCAGTCAGGACGAAGTCAACATGATCGCCTGCCAGGTCGCCCATACCTTGTTCCGCACCCCCACCAAGATCGCCCGGGTGCGCGCCACCGCCTACCTGACCCGCAAGGGGCTGTTCGCCCACGAGGCGGTGCCCATCGACGTGCTGATCAGCCCCGAGCAGGTGGTCACCGACCACATCCGTCGGCTGATTGAACACCCCGGCGCCCTGCAGGTGCTGGAGTTCGCCGGCGGCCTGGTACAGCTGGTGGCCGTCAAGGCGGTCTACGGCGGCCCGCTGGTGGGCCAGGATCTGGCCTTCCTGCGCCGCCACATGCCCAGCGTGGATACCCGGGTCGCCGCCATCTACCGCCGCGACCGGCCGATCATCCCGCGCGGCGACACCGTGATCGAGGCCGACGACGAGGTGTTCTTCATCGCCGCTCGCCGCGACATTCGCGCGGTGATGAGCGAACTGCGCCGCCTCGACCGCAACTTCCGCCGGGTCGTGATCGCCGGCGGCGGCAACATCGGCGAGCGCCTCGCCGAGCACCTGGAGCACAGCCATCAGGTGAAGATCATCGAGCACAATCTGGAGCGCTGCACGGTGCTTTCCGAACGCCTCGATCGCACCGTGGTGCTCCACGGCAGCGCTACCAGCAAGCGGCTGCTCGAAGAGGAAAACATCGAGGAGTGCGACATCTTCTGCGCGCTGACCAACGACGACGAGGTCAATATCATGTCGTCGATGCTGGCCAAGCGCATGGGCGCCAAGAAGGTGCTGACGCTGATCAACAACGCCGCCTACGTGGACCTGGTTCAGGGCGGCGAGATCGACATCGCCATCTCGCCCCAGCAGGCCACCATCGGCAGCCTTCTGACCCATGTGCGCCGCGGCGATATCGTCAACGTGCACTCGCTGCGCCGCGGCGCGGCGGAGGCCATCGAGGCGATCGCCCACGGCGACACCCAGTCGTCGAAGGTGGTGGGCCGCGCCATCGGTGAGATCGATCTGCCGCGGGGCACCACCATCGGCGCCATCGTGCGCGGCAAGGAGGTGATGATTGCCCACGACGACGTCATGGTGGAGTCCGGCGATCACGTCATCCTGTTCGTGATCGACAAGCGCCGCCTGCGCGACGTGGAACGCTTGTTCCAGGTCGGCCTGACCTTCTTCTAGCCAGACAACCATGGGGAATCTCGCGCGATGAGCCTGCGCATGATCCTGCGCATCCTGGGGCTGCTGCTGATGCTGTTCAGCCTGACCATGATGCCGCCGATCCTGATCTCGCTGCTGTTCGGCGACGGCCAGTGGGAGGCTTTCGCCATCGCCATTGCCATCACGGTGGTGACCGGCGCGCTGATGTTCCTGCCCAACCGCCGCGCCCGCAAGGAACTGCGCACCCGCGATGGTTTTCTGATCGCCGCGCTGTTCTGGAGCGTGCTGGCACTGTTCGGTTCGCTGCCGCTCATGCTCGCCAGCGAGTCGGCGCTCTCGATCACCGACGCAGTCTTCGAGTCCTTCTCGGGCTTGACTACCACCGGGGCCACGGTGATTACCGGCATCGAGACCCTGCCCGAGTCGATCCTCTACTACCGCCAGCAGTTGCAGTGGCTGGGGGGCATGGGGATCGTGGTGCTGGCGGTCGCGATCCTGCCGACCCTCGGCGTCGGCGGCATGGCGCTCTACCGCACCGAGATCCCGGGCCCGCTCAAGGATTCCAAGCTCACTCCCCGCATCACCGAGACCGCCAAGGCGCTGTGGTACATCTACGCCTCTCTCACGGTGACCTGCATGCTGGCCTACATGGCCGCCGGCATGAACTGGTTCGACGCCCTGGGCCACAGCTTCTCCACCGTGGCCATCGGCGGCTTTTCCACCTACGACGCCAGCATTGGCCACTTCGATAGCGCCGTGATCGAAATGATCTGCGTATTCTTCCTGATCGTTTCCGCAGTGAGCTTTAGTCTGCACTTCGTCGCCTGGCGAGAGCGAAGCGTGACGCACTACTTTCAGGACCCCGAGGCGCGCTTCCTCTTGCTCTTCCTCCTGGGTTTAGCGGTGATCACCGTGGTTTCGCTGTGGCTCACCAATACCTACGACACCCAGCGCGGCCTGCGCCACGGCATCTTTCAGGTAGTCTCGGTGGCAACCACCGCCGGCTTCGGCGTGGCCGACTTTTCGGCCTGGCCGGGTGCCTTGCCCTTCCTGCTGTTCATGGCGGCCTTCGTCGGCGGATGCTCGGGCTCTACCGGCGGCGGCATGAAGGTGATCCGCATCATCCTGATTCTCAAGCAGGGCATGCGCGAGGTGATGCGCCTGATCCACCCCAACGCGGTGATCGCGGTGAAAGTGGGCAGGGTGAGCGTGCCGGACGGCATCGCCCAGGCGGTGTGGGGCTTCTTTTCGGTCTACGTGATGCTGTTCTTCCTGATGCTGGTGGGGGTGATGGCCACCGGCGTCGACCAGGTCACCGCCTGGTCCAGCGTCGCCTCGGCGCTCAACAATCTGGGGCCGGCGCTGGGTGAGGCTTCCGGCAACTACGGCGACCTGCCGAACCTTGCCAAGTGGATCCTTGTGATGGCCATGCTGCTCGGCCGCCTGGAGATCTTCACCGTGCTGGTGCTGTTCACCCCCGCCTTCTGGCGGCGCTGAGCTGATTTGGCCCGCCCGTGTCCATCGTGGATAATCCCTTCTTCTCACTCCTTCATACCGAGCGTCCATGACCGACTCCCAGGACACCGCGATGCCTACCGACTCGACGACCGGCGTCACCGGCCCGCGCCGCGTCATCCAGGTGGGCGAGACCCGCTACACCCTGCTGGGCACCGCCCACGTCTCCGCCGAAAGTGCCGAGGACGTGCGCGCCCTGATCCGCTCAGGCGAGTTCGACGCCGTGGCCATCGAGCTGTGCGACTCACGCCACCAGAGCCTCGCCAATCCGGACGCCATGCACAATCAGGACCTGTTCGAGATCTTCCGCCAGGGCAAGGCGGGAATGGTGGCCGCGAGCCTGGCGCTGGGCGCCTTCCAGCAGCGCGTGGCCGAGCAGTCCGGCATCGAGCCCGGCGCCGAGATGCGCGCCGCTCTGGAAGAGAGTCGCGATGCCGGCTTGCCGCTGCTGCTGATCGATCGCGATGTCGGCGTCACCCTCAAGCGCATCTACCACAACGTGCCATGGTGGCAGCGGTTCTCGCTGTTCTCGGGCCTGCTGGGCAGCGTGCTGTCACGCCAGGACGTCACAGCCGAGGAGATCGAGCGGCTCAAGGAGGGCGATGTGCTGGAGTCGACCTTCAGCGAGTTCGCCGCAGAGTCCGAAACCCTCTTCACGCCGCTGATCAGCGAACGCGACCGCTACATGGTGCTGCGCCTGGCGGAAGATGCGCCTCCGGGACGCTACCGCCATGTGCTGGTGGTGATCGGTGCCGGTCACATGAAGGGGATGGCCGAGGAGTTCGAGGCCCCCCTGCCCGAGGCCCCAAGGCAGGAGCGCGAGGCGCTGGAGGCCACCCCGCCGCCATCGAAGCTGTGGAAGACGCTGCCCTGGCTGATCACCGTGCTGGTCTTGACCGGCTTCGCCATCGGCTTCTCGCGTAACACAGAGCTTGGCTGGCAACTGGTGGGCGAGTGGTTCCTGATCAACGGCGTGCTCTCGGCGGCCGCCACCCTGGTGGCCCTGGCCCATCCGCTGACGGTGACGGCGACCTTCTTCGCCGCCCCACTCACCTCGCTGAACCCCACCATTGGCGCCGGCTTCGTGGCTGCCGGAGTGGAGCTCTATCTGCGCAAACCCAAGGTGCGCGACTTCTCCACGCTACGACACGACGTCACTTCGCTTGCGGGCTGGTGGCGAAACCGGGTCTCGCGCACTCTGCTGGTATTCATGCTGGCCACCCTGGGCTCCGCTGCCGGCACCTGGATCGCCGGCTTTCGCATTGCCGGCGCCCTGTTCGGCACCAGCACCCCCTGAAGTCATCCGTTCGCGTCAGCCCTTCACAGAAAGGCCAGGCTGTTCGAGCGGCAGGTTGGGCAACTGGGTCTTACGTGCCAGCAGGCGCTCCATCGCCGCCGTCGGCGCTTCGATCTTCACGAAGCCCCGGCTGGCGGCATAGCTATCGTTGAAGGCGTCGAAGTAGTCGTCCAGGGCCTGGGCGGCGTCGGCGTCGCCCCCCTGACGCAGCAGCTCGGCGGCCACCTCGGCGGTGCATAGATGCTCGGCGGAGGCGGGTTTTCGCAGTCGGTAGCGGGTCAGCCGCTCAGTGCGCAGGGGTAGTACCGGAAGCCGGTCGAGATAGAGGCTCTTACGGAAGATGCGTCGGGCCTGGCGCCAGGTCCCGTCCAACAGGATCAGCACTGAAATCCTCCCCTCCCGTTTCACCTCCTCGACGGCGTCGACGCCCACCACGCGCTCGGCGTAGTCGGGCTGGTCGTCGGGAAAGATCACGAAGGGCGCATAGCGCTTGTCTTCCAGCAACGCCAGCAGCCGTTCGTCCGGCGCGGTGCGATACCAGGTAAAGACCTCGGTGTCCGGCAGTACGTCGCTGATCAGCCGCCCAGTGTTGGTGGGCTTGTGATGTTCCATGGGGTGGGTGATCAGCCACACTCGTGCCTCGCTTTCTGCCTTCACCGCATAAGGGCAGAGGCAGTTCAGCTCGGGCAGGTTGCAGCCGGGGCAGCGCTCCACAAAGCTCCCGCGGGACTTGAACTCACGCCGCGGCGGGCGCGGATGACCGGTAGCGGGGTCATGAGCAAGACCGGCTTCGGGGGCTTGAGAAAGTCCGGCTTCGGGGGCTTGAGAAAGTCCGGCTTGGGGGGCTTGAGAAAGTCCGGCTTGGGGGGCTTGAGCAGACTCGCGCCCAGGGTCATACAAGTGCGCCTCATCGGCGTGGTGATCGGCACAGGTGTCGGGCGTATCGTGCTGCATAGCGGCAACCGCGTCGGAGATGGCGCAGCATTCTAACACCTCCGCAGACACCGTTCAGGAGGCGGCCACTGTCTCCGGCAGCCAGAGCCGCCCTTCACGACTCCAATGACGCACCAGCGCCGGCACCCCCCTGCCGGCGGGCTCGCTGAGCCTGGTCACGCCCGGCGGCGCCAGCAGCTCTGCCTCCGGGTCAACCAGCACGCAAGGAGCATCCAATGGCGCATACTGAAGCAGCGACGCGGCCGGCATCACAGCAAGCGACGTACCCACCACCAGCAGCAGGTCCGCTTCACCGACCAGCTCGCAGGCATCAGCGAAGTGGGGCACCTCCTCGCCGAACCAGACCACGTCAGGCCGAAGCTGGCTACCCTTGTCACAGATGTCGCCCAGTTCGATGCCACCACGGGGCAGGGGGTATTGCATGCGGCGGTCTACCGTGGAGCGCGCCTTGAGGATCTCACCGTGCAGGTGCAGCACCTGGCGGGAGCCAGCTCGCTCATGGAGGTCGTCGATGTTCTGGGTGATGATGCTCACCCGAAAGCCCTGCTTTTCCAGCGCAGCCAGCGCCTTGTGGGCGGCATTGGGGCGGGCACGGCGCACCTGGTCGCGGCGCTGGTTGTAGAATTCCAGCACCTTTGCAGGATCGCGCCGCCATGCGCGGGGCGTGGCTACCTCCTCAACCGGGTGATTGGCCCACAGACCATCTTCGGCCCGAAAGGTCTGGATACCACTCTCGGCACTGATGCCCGCCCCGGTGAACACCACCAGGTGTGGCGCCCGCTGCTCCGCCATTCACCACCTCTCGCCTATTGCTCTCTCGCCCCGCACGTCACGCCCACTTGCCAGGCACTAGAAATTACCACTTGCAGCCCAGGCGCGGCCAGAAGGGGACTGTTTCGTTCGGTTCACTGCTACGTCATTGGGACGTCATGGTAGCCGGCCCGCACATATCCGCCGAATGCATCACCGAGATGCAGGAGACTTTCATGAATGACCCCGATGGCCTGCTGCAGGCCATCCTCGCCCCGGGTGAGCGCGACAAGTACCTGGGCGCCCCACCTCGGGGCGCCTCAGCCTAACGGACGTCGACCTGTCGTCGGCATCGCGTCGTCAGCTAAGGCCGCTGCGCCAGCGCATCGACTGCGCCTTCCAGAAGTTCAACATGCCCGCTTAGCGCCTCGACGCGCAACCTCATGCCTCGGGTTCCAGACTCCACCCTTCATGAAGGATCAGCCCGACTTGCTGCCCTTCGACAAGCGCCGCGTGATGATAGGCCAGCAGCGCTTCTCCACTGGCAAGGCGCAGGTGCATCTCATAACGCTCGCCGCGAAAGATCACACCTTCCACTTGCGCTCGCAGGTCGTGAAGTGGAGGGGGTTCAGGCACCACTGTTACGTGCTCCGGGCGCACCAGTACCGCCTGGGTACGCTCGGTGGCAATGGCCGCAAGGCCGCGCATCAGCGCAGCCTCCTCCAAGCGCTGGCCCGGCCTCCCAGCAGCCACCTTCAATTGGCTACCCTGGCCGATGAAGCTGGCCACCCAGGCAGTTCGCGGCTGACGGTAAAGCGTTTCCGGCGTGGCCCACTGCTCCAGCCGGCCCTCACGCATCACCGCGATTCGGCTTGCCAGAGCCATGGCCTCGCTCTGATCATGAGTGACATACACCAAGGTGGCCTGGGTGCGACGGTGAAAATCGCGGAAGCTGTGCTCCATGGTGGCGCGCAGGTGGCGGTCAAGATTGGCCAGTGGTTCATCCAGCAGCACAACCGAGGGGTCGCTGACCAGGCAGCGCGCCAAGGCCACGCGTTGACGCTGCCCGCCGCTAAGCGCCTGGGGCATGCGCTCGGCATAGGCGTCAAGTTCCACCAACGCCAGTGCCTGCTGCACCTTTTGCTGATACGTCGCCCCGCGCAGCCCCCTCAGCTT
This sequence comes from Halomonas tibetensis, assembly GCF_042643535.1. Classification (NCBI taxonomy): domain Bacteria; kingdom Pseudomonadati; phylum Pseudomonadota; class Gammaproteobacteria; order Oceanospirillales; family Halomonadaceae; genus Halomonas; species Halomonas tibetensis. The sequence continues at coordinate 111,753 of NZ_JBHRSQ010000007.1, read as the reverse complement.
GACCGGGTAGCCTACATTGTCGGCGACGCTCATATGCGGCCACAGTGCATAGGATTGAAACACCATCGCCATATTGCGCTGCTCGGGGGGCACATGGGTATCGGCGCTTGCCAGGGTGCGGTCGCCCAACTGAATACTGCCCGCGTTGACCGATTCAAAGCCCGCCAGCATTCGCAGCATGGTGGTTTTACCGCATCCGCTAGGACCAAGGAGGGCAACAAACTCACCCGGATTGATGGATAGCGACAGCGCATCCACGGCGGCATGTTCGCCAAAGCGTTTGGTAACGCGATCAATCGTTAGCCCTGTCATACTAGCCCTGCCATGGGATGACCCCTTTGGGTAGCCGCGACGCCAAAAGACTGAGGGACAGCATTAACGAAGCGACCATGATCACCACTAGCACTGAAACGGCGGAGGCCAACACGCTTTCGCCGCCTTCGTCGAGGTTGAAAATCAGCACGCCGAGGGTTTCGTTACCGGCGCTCCATAGCAGCGCTGACACGGTGAGTTCATTGACCGCCAGCAAGAACACCAGCAGCCCGCCTGCAAACAACGCGGGTGCCACCAGGGGTAGGATGATGCCGCCGAGTCGCCGCAATGGGCCTGCGCCCGCCAGCTGTGCCGCCTCTTCAAGGGAAGCATCCAACTGCGCCAAACTAGCCGCAACGGGTTTGACGCAAACCACCAAAAAGCGCGCCAGATAGGCAATGAAAATCAGCCCCAGGGTACCGTAGAGCGCCACATGGATAATTGGCAGCGGGCGAACAAACAGAAGAATACAAGCGATCGCCAACACCACGCCGGGGAGCGCATAGGGAATTTCAATGGCGCTGAGCACCACGCCGCGCCAGCGATCCGGTAGACGCTGTAACCGATATGCCAGCGGTAGGCTCAGCAGCATCAGCACCACCGCCGCGCTGCCCGCCAGCCACAGACTGTTGTGTGCCGCCCGCCACGTTGCGCCCTGGCGACCCATCACTTCGGCGTAAGCGTTCAGAGTGGCGGTCTCGGCGTTTAATGGCACGCCCATGGCGGGCACCAGCGAACTGATGATCAGGGCGAGCAGCGGTGCGACAAGAATGATCAGCAAGATGCCAACCAGCGTGGCAGTCACCGGCGTGCGCCAGCGGCCAAGGGTAAAATCGTGAGAGCGGCCGCTGTGGCCACCCAGCCCAAAGAGGCTGTGGCGCATGAGATGTTGCTGCAGCGCCACCCCGGCAAGGGCCAGTAATCCAATCAGTAGCGACAGGGCCGCCATTTCCGCCAACACGCCCGTGCCGAAGTTGGCCATACGCTGATAGATCAGCGTAGGCAGCACGAAGTAGCCCGCGGGTATCCCCAGCATGGCGGGAATACCGAAGTTGCCCAGGCTGGAGATAAACGCCATCGCACCTCCGGCGATCAAGCCGCTGCGGGTCACGGGCAGAATAATGTGGCCCCACACCTGGGTTTGCCGGGCACCGCTGATTCGGGCGGCCTCGATAAGTTCACGCGGCAGGGAAAGCAGGCTGGTGCGCAGGGCCAAAAACACCAGCGGGGCGCCTTGGATACCCAGCAGTAAAGCGATACCTTCTGCGGAGTAGAGCGGCTGCGGACTACCCAGCGGCGGCGCCATGCCAATGCTTTTTAACAATGGGCTGGCCGGGCCAAATAGCTGTAACCAGCTTAAGGCAGTGACCTGGGGCGGGATCATCATCGGCAGCATGAAGCAGAACACCAGCCACGTCTTGCCGCGCACATTGGTGAGGGTGATGGAAAAAGCGAACAAACTGCCGAGCACCAGGGCAATCAGCATGCCGAGCCCCGAGGTATACAGGCTCTGCCAGAGCGCTCGCCAGGTGCTCGCACTGTTGAGCACCTGCCCAAGCGGTGATTGGCGACCCTGACCAAGATCGCTCAACGCTTCTATTAAAAGTCGCACGCTGGGCGCCAGGCTCAGCAATACGATCGCGATCAGCAGGCTTGATAGCAGCCAGCGATGCTGACTGCTACCGGTCAGGGAAGGCGTCATGCTTACCCGCCGAATAGATCGCTGAATCGCTGCTTGAGCTAGGCTTCCTGCGCCAGTGCCTGCTCAGTATCTAGGGGCATCAGGGCAATGCTATCGCGCTCGGGGAAGCCTTCTGGCGAGGCAATATCGTTGTGGGCAGGCAGATACCCCTGCTGGCTCACCAGTTCCTGGCCCTGCCGGGAGAGCACAAAATCAACAAACTTCTGCGCCGCCTCCACATTCTCTGCGCCCTGCATGATAGCGACCGGCTCGGTAACCGCGCTCACTCCCTCTTCCGGAAATACAAACGCTACCGGCGAGCCTTTGGCGGCTTCACGAATCGGCAAGAAATCCACCACGATGCCGTAGGGCTTGGTGCCTGCTGCCACGGCGTTAAATACACCGCCATTACCACCCTGGGCCTCGGTACGGTTGGCTTTGAGCGCCTCGTAATAGGCCATTCCAAGTTCAGGATTGGCAGAAATCGCCGCCATATGAATCAGCGCTGCCCCGGAGTAGAGCGGGCTGGGCATGGTTACCATTCCTTCGTAGTCAGGCCCCAATAGATCCTGCCAGGTCTGCGGCCGATGCTCCGCGCCAGTGTTATACACGATGCCGGTAGTGATCAGCTTGGTGCCGTAGTAGTAGCCTTCCGGGTCATACAGGTCAGCATCATAGGCTTGGCGCTCATCGCTTAAATAAGCCTGAAGGTGGCCCTGCTGCTTGAGCGACTCCATGGTCATGCTGTCGGCAATCAGCAGCACATCGGGGTTGCTCACTCCGGCTGAAAGCTCTGAGCGAAGCCGCGTCATTAAGCGTGTCGTACCGTCGCGCACCCACTCCACCTCGATATCCGGATAAGCCGCTTGAAAAGCATCAACGGTCTGTTGCGCATCGCTATTGGGCTGGCTGGTATAAAGGGTTAGTGTGTCGCTCGCTGCTACCTGGGCAGAAAGGGAAAAACCCGCTATAGCAACAGTAGCAAGAGCAGATACCACAGGGCGCTTCGACATGAGTCAGTCTCCAGTGAGCATGAGCCCTATAACGCTACCCTCATCAAATTACAACACCGTGACAGCGTCGCCGGTGCCAAAGAAACGCTGCTGAGCCCTTCCAACTGCGGGAAACCCACCTTCTGCACGACAGCTTAGGCCCGGGCCACTGCTGCCAAGCAGACAGTCCCGTGGAGCGACAAAGACGACATGAGATTCAATCCGGGACAGTACACACACCACTTTGAGTGGTGACCAGACAGGTCATCATGACGCCGGGCGGGCTCGAATCAACAGCAGCACCGCCAGCGCGCCAAACAGCAGGCTAGATGTCAGCCATAGCGCCCCCGCTCCCCATGCCGTCAGCATCACTCCAAACAGCCAAGGAGAAAAGGCCTGAGCAACTCTCGCCGGGGCAATGATCCAGCCCTGGCGTAAACCATAACCTTGAGCACCAAAGAGGCTCAGTGGCAAGGTGCCTGCGGCGATGGTCAGAAGACCATTGCCGGCACCATGCAACATGGCAAAGCCAGCCGCAGGCATGCCGAACGCTACCATCAGCGCCGCCCCCAATGGATGCAGGCAGGTTGCCACTCTGGCCGCAACCAGAGGGTGTGCATGTCGCATCAGCGTGAATTCCGCAAACCGTGCCCCAACCTGAGCAGGCCCCACCAGCGCCCCAGCGGCCACTGCCGTAGCCAAGGACACCCCCGTTTCCTGAAGCAGCCCCGGCAGGTGAGCCGCCATCGCTGTGGACACAAACCAGCCGGCCGCGAACACATAGGCCAGACCCGCCATCGTCCAACGCCTCACTCCATCAGCCTCATCCCTTTGGGCATCCATGGGGGCGTCAGTCGAAACCGCCCTGTCCTCTTCCTCACCCGGTAAGCAGCGATGCAGCGGCAGGCAGACCAGCAAATGAATCACAGCCCAGAATAGACAGGCCTCTCTCCAACCAAAGGCACTGTTCAACCAGGCAGTCAGCGGCCAACCGAGTGTACTGGCGAAACCCGCCATCAGTGTGACGCCGGTGATGGCGCGCCGCGCATCTCGACCAAAAGCTCGGGTCAGGGTAGCAAAGGCGGCATCGTAGAGACCCATCGCCATCCCGACACCGATGATGGCCCAGCTGAGCGCCAGGCCGACAGGGCCCTGGGCAAGTGCCAACAGCCCAAGCCCTGCCGCCAGCACCAGACTCGAAAGGCCAAGCATCGTCCGCCCCCCGAAACGGTCGATGCGCTGACCCACCCAGGGACCAAAGGCTGCGGTTATCAACAGTGATAACGAGAAGGCCGCAAACACCCAGTGACGCGCTATGCCGAGATCATTGGCTATCGGGGTGGCGAGAATAGCCGGCAGGTAGTAACTCGATGCCCAGGCCAGTGTCTGCGTTACGCCAAGCACCATCGTCAGCCGAACCTGGCGGCCTGGTCGGGCTGTCAGCATAGTGGACCATCCTGAGCGATGAGCGATTCGAAACAAGCCGGCTCGGACGTCCCCAAACTCATGTTCAGCCAAATCTCTTCATCATCCCTGGCAAGCTGCACATGAGGCGGCAGTTGGCCGGGATCGCACAGCAGGTCAGCCACAAGCTCATGACTCATATGGGTCAGGAAAGCCCTGGGACAGCCCAACCTTTCAATGATCTGTATGGCCATCGGCAAGCTGTTGTGATTCCGCGGCGCCATGTGAGATGCAGGATAGGTAGCATCCAGAACGACAACATCAGGCACCCAATCCCGAAGGAAACGTTCAGTCTCCTGCGGCAAGCCCAGCGTGTCGGTCAGATACGCCAGCTTCGCCCCACCGTCATCCAGACAGTAGCCGAGCGTCGGCTTGCTGTGCAGAAGGGGAACGGGGGTGACAGTCATTCCGTCCAGATGCATGGGATGAAAAGGCTTGAGACCCGCACGGAAATCGAGAATACCAGGATTGCGATAGAGATCTGCGCAGCCGTGTGAGTCCTTCGGACCAAAAACCGGAATGCTCTCACCAAGCCCCCAGCGAAGGTGCAACAACCCCTGAACATGATCTGCATGGTAGTGAGTCAGGAAGATTGCCGCAGGACGTTCCCGCTCGCAGCTTTCCACTAGATCCATACGACCGGCATCCAGCAGATAGCGTTTATCATTTACCCAGAACTCAGCACTGCATGGACCGTGCCGGGAGCTCGATATGACCCTCGCCCGCGCACAGGCCTGACAGTCGCAGCCGAAGCATGGCGTCTGCGCACTATCGCCCGTTCCCACGAAGCGAAATTTCATGCGGAACACCTCGCCTCAATCAGCCGGGACAGTTCATCGAGGCTCGCTTGAGGGGTGCCCGCGTTGTCGATATGCGCCACATCAGGAAGCGATGCAGCCAACTGCCGATGGCGCAGCAGCCGCTCTTCGATCGCTTCTTGGGTTTCCCTTCCACGGTTCATCAGTCGCTGACGCAACAGGTCTTCCGGCGCGGTCACTAAGACAGGCAGCAGCCAGTCGCCAAAGCGACACTGCGCATCGGGCAATGCCCGTCGGCTGCCATTGACCAGTACGGTCGCATCACGACACAGCCAGGCCTCCAGCTCTATGCCCAACCCATACCTAAGATCATGGGCTTCCCAACTGAGACAAAAAAGCCCCGTGCTCTGTCGAACAGCAAATTCATCGTGGGTCAAGGCGACACTGTTCTCGCTGGAACCGCTCTCACGGGTGACATAGCGATGCGCCACCAGCCACTCGGGATGTCGACGGCGAGCCTCTCCGAGCAACGTGTCCTTGCCCACACCGCTGGCCCCCATCAAGTAAACGAGTCGGGCCATCAGTGTACCTGCCTGCCGGCGCACCAGACACGCTGCACCAAGGGATGGCCATCCAGCAGCCTCACCCTGAGAAGGTCCGCACGAAGACCCGGTACCAGGCGACCACGATCTGTCAGCCCGACGGCCTGGGCGGGATGGCGGGTGGCTGCCGCTACCGCCTGAGGCAAGCTGTAACCATCATCCATGTGTGAAATGCGGAAAACCGCATCCAGCATCGAAGCCGGATAATAGTCGGACGACAACACATCCAGCACACCGCGCCGGACCAGTTCCGCTGCAGCGATATTGCCAGAGTGGGAACCACCTCGGACGACATTGGGCGCCCCCATCAATACCGCCATACCGGAACGATGAGAGGCCTCGGCAGCTTCCAGGGTGGTGGGGAACTCGGCAACTCGAATGCCATATTCCCGGCTCTCGACAACATGCTCCAAGGTGGCGTCATCATGGCTGGCCAGGGCCAAACCACGAGACTGACATCTGGCAGCGATGACACGTCGCTGCTCACTGCTGTAGCGGGTGCTGTTCTCTTTCTGCTGCTCGATGAAGATCGCCATCTCAGGGTCGGAAAAGCCAAACTTTCCCTGGTAATAGGTTCGGTACATCTCCAGGCTGACAAACTGCCGCTGCCCCGGCGCATGATCCATCAGCGACACCAGACCCAGCAGCGGCGACTCCGCCATCTTCTCGAACGTCGCTAGCGTTTCGGGATGGCTCACTTCGCAGCGCAGGTGCAGCCGATGGTCGACCCGGGCCAGTCCATGCTGTTGCATGTCCAGCAGGGCATCATGCATCTTTTCCAACGCCTGTGTCCGCATGCTATTCATTTCCACTGTGCCAATTGAAAGCGAATCGAACACGGTGGTGATGCCACTTGCAGCCATCTGAGCATCGTGTGCAAGAGCCGCTTGACGCGAGGGCCAGGCCACCTTGGGACGCGGCTGGAAGTACTTTTCCATGTTGTCGGTGTGCAGCTCAATCATGCCCGGAAGCAGGTAATCTCCTTCACAGTCAACAGCGCCGGGAAGCTGGCTGGAGCAAGTGTCCATGTCCGCAATATGTCCTTCACGAATCACCAGACTGCCCTCCACCACCTCGTCATCCAGTACCAGGCGGACACGATTCAATACCTGTTCGGCTTGCATCGTCATTGGCTTGCCTCCCCGCGGTGCATCTCGCAGTGGTTCATGTCGGGTCTCGGCATGTAGTCATCGAGCGGTAATAAACGGTCGGCCACCCTCTCCCTGACATCCTCGTCGTGGAAGATCCCCAACATCGCGACTCCGCGGGATTTGGCTGCTTGGATCAGCTCCACGACAACTTCACGGTTGGTGGCATCGAGTGACGCCGTAGGCTCGTCGAGGAGAAGCAGCGGGTGCTCGCCGATGAAACCACGGGCAATGTTCACACGCTGTTGCTCGCCCCCCGAGAAGGTGCCTGGCGGCAGCTCCCACAAGCGCTGCGGGAGGTTGAGGCGCTCCAGCAGTCCCTCGGCCTTGCAGCGCGCCTCTTCAGGATCGCTGCCACGCATCAACAGCGGCTCCATGACCACCTCCACAGCGGGCACCCGTGGCACGCACCTCAGGAACTGGCTGACATAGCCGATTACATCGCGGCGCAGCGCATGCCAGGCATGAGCAGGCAGCTCGGCCAGGTCTAAATCGCCATCATCAAAATGCAGGCACACATGCCCTCGGGTTATTCGGTAGCTGCCATAGAGCATCTTGAGCAGCGTGCTCTTGCCGATGCCGCTGCGACCCACCAATACCTGGCACTCACCTGGGCTCAGCGTCAGTGACAGATCCTGCATCACATCGAGTGATAGGCCACCCTGGCCATGCAGCACGAAGGTCTTTCCCAGCCCCTTGACACGTAACAGTGGTCTCGTCATTGCACTCATTTCCCCTCTCCTCACGGCGTCAGCACTGACGACACCAGCAACTGGCTATAAGCATGCTGGGGATCATCTAGAATCTGGTCCGTCAGACCGGCCTCCACTATCAGCCCACGGCGCATGACCACCAGCCGATGCGCCAGTAGTCGTGCGACAGCCAAGTCGTGGGTGACGAGAATGACGGACAGTCCGAGTTCGCGAACCAGGGTGCGCAGCATGTCCAGAAGTCGTGCCTGAACCGAGACATCCAGGCCGCCAGTAGGCTCATCCATGAACACCAGCTGTGGCCGCGTCACCAGCGTGCGGGCAATCTGTAGACGTTGTTGCATGCCTCCGGAGAAGGCACTGGGCGCATCGTCAATGCGCTCGGGGTCCAGCTCCACTCTGCCCATCCAGTCCTGACCCGCGGCTCGCAGCTGGCCATAGTGGCGCTCGCCCAAAGCCATCAGCCGCTCACCGATGTTGGCACCGGCGGAAACGCCTAGACGAAGGCCGTCGCGAGGATTCTGGTGCACCAGCCCCCACTCCATGCGCAGCAGCGCACGACGCCTGGCCTCGCCGATGGCGTAGAGATCCAGCGCTCCATCGTGGGCGTGATACACCACCTGGCCTCCATCGGGGCGCTCCAGGCCGGACAACAGTCTCAGTAGGGTCGACTTGCCGGAGCCCGACTCACCGACGATGCCGAGCACTTCGCCTCGGTGAAGAGTAATGTCGATCTCCTGGCAGCCTTTGCCCGGGCCATACAGGCGACACACCTCCCTCGCCTCCAACAGCGCTGGACGTTCCAGTTGAGGACGCTTCATGCCACCTCCTCGTAGCGCTGACGGCAATAGTCGGTATCCGAGCAGACGAACATGCGCCCACCGGCATCGTCGGTGATCACCTCATCCAAGAAACTTTCCTGCGATCCACACAGGGCGCATGGCATCTCCCAGCGCTGCACCTCGAAGGGATGATCTTGGAAGTCCAGGCTCTCAACGCGGGTATAAGGCGGAATGGCATAGAGCCGTTTCTCACGCCCTGCGCCGAACAACATCAAGGCACCGGACATATGCAGCTTGGGGTTGTCGAACTTTGGAATCGGCGATGGATCTGTCACATAGCGTCCATCTACCTTGACCGGGTAGGCATAGGTCGTGGCGATGTGCCCGTGCCGCGCGATGTCCTCATAGAGCTTGACGTGCATGACCCCGTATTCTTCCAGGGCATGCATAAGCCGAGTCTCTGTTTCACTTGGCTCGATGAAGCGCAGAGGCTCGGGTATCGGTACCTGAAAGACCACAATCTGGCCCGGGGCTAATGACGTCTCGGGTATTCGGTGTCGGGTCTGAATGACGCTGGCGTCAGCCGTGCTTGTAGTGGTGGCGACATCAGCGACGCGCTCGAAGAAGGCCCGGATACTGACGGCGTTGGTGGTGTCGTCAGCTCCCTGGTCTATCACCTTGAGAACGTCGTCCTGTCCCAGAATGCTCGCCGTCAGCTGCATCCCGCCGGTTCCCCAGCCATAAGGCATTGGCATCTCACGCCCCCCGAACGGCACTTGGTAACCAGGGATCGCCACGGCCTTGAGTAGCCCGCGTCGGATCATTCGCTTTGTTTGCTCGTCCAGATAGGCAAAGTTGTAACCGTTCATGACTGCTGAGCCTCCGACTGCGCTTGCATGTTGTTGTCGGCGAGCTGTGTTGCGGCGTGCTCGCGTCGCAGGCGCCGTAATAGCTCCAGTTCGGACTGGAAGTCGACGTAGTGCGGCAGTTTGAGATGTGACACGAATCCGGACGCCTCGACGCTATCAGCGTGTGCCAGCACGAACTCGGCCTCCTGGGCAGGCCCAATGATGGGTTCACCCAGTTCCTCGGCACGAAGGGCGCGATCCACCAGCGCCATGGCCATGGTCTTGCGCTCGTTGTAACCAAAGGCCAAGCCGTAGCCGCGGGTGAACTGAGGAGCCGCTTCACGGGTACCACCAAATTGGTTGATCATCTGGCACTCGCTCAGCGCAATCTCGCCGATGCACACCGGCTCATCGCACTCATCGACGATGATCTCTACTTCCACATAGCCCTGGCGAATCTCCCCGGCAAAAGGATGGTTGCGCCCATAGCCCCGCTGGGTCGAGTAGCCCAGCGCCAGTAGATATCCTTCATCACCGCGTGCCAGCATCTGAAGACGCGTCGCGCGATCTACCGGAAAATCGGGGGGGTCGCGAGTAATGTCGAAGGGATCGCTGCCATCGTCCGCCTCACGCTCCATCAAGCCTTCGGCATCCAGCAACTCGAGGATCTGCGGACATGACGCCAGCGCCGCATCAGTACTTGCCGGCTCGGGTACTTCGCCCCCGGCCAGTTGTATGAAGTCCAGCAGGCGATGTGTGTAATCGTAGGTAGGTCCCAGCACCTGACCGCCTGGAATGTCCTTGTAGGCGGCACTGATGCGACGTTCGATACGCATCGATGCCGTGTCAAGCGGCACACTCTCGGCCAGACGCGGCAGCGTGGTGCGATAGGCCCGAAGCAGAAAAACCGCCTCCACCAGGTCGCCGCTTGCTTGCTTGAAGGCAAGCGCCGCCAGCTCGGGATCATAGAGAGAGGCTTCAGCCATCACTCGATCCACCACCAGACGGAGCTGGCCCTGAATCTGAGACACCGAGAGCTCAGCCTGCTCACGCTCCCCGCGCCGGCGGTCGGCCAGCCAACGGTGAGCATTGGCGATGGCCTGCTCTCCTCCTTTCACTGCGACATACATGCGCCGGCCTCCCTGGTCGGTACCGAGACAATCCGCGTGCTTCGAGGAATCGCGGCGAGCCGCTCGCCGCAGGTGAGGACGGCATCCAGCCCACGGGGGAATCGGCTGCGATTGGTTGTCAGGCGTGACATCAGCGGGATTGCCTCGCCCACATCGAGCCGGCGATGCTCGGCTATACCAGGCCCGCTCAGCTGCCAATTTCCGTCATCGTCAAGGCGCTCCAGAGCGACAACCAGGGTGGTGCTGCGATCCGGATAGGCCTCACAGCCCTCGCCAAACACGAGTGCGGAATCCATCAGCACATCTGGCGTCACGACGGCAAAGTGGGCCTCCTCGGGGACTCGGGTAAAACGGGCTCCTGTATGAAATGCCAAAGCCTCACAAAGGCCTTGGCCTGCCAGGCAAGGCGCCACCCAAACGCGCGTATCCAGATCACAAAGGGATAGCAGCGTGGCCCACAGGGCCGAGCCGATCACCGCCCCCGGCGGGGGCGGCGGTCCATCACATAAATGAAGGGTGCCTGGCTCCGCCATGGCGGCCAGAATGCGCCGGAAGTGGCGCTGTGCATCATGAACGGGGGCATCAAACGCACTCCACTGCATCATCACTCCCCCCGGACCATGGTGAAAAAATCGACCCGGGTCGCCGCAGCGACTTTGGCCTGTGTTTCGTGCTCTTCCACGAGCAGCGCCTCCAGTGGAGCGATCAAGCCTTCTTCCATGCTCGCCTCCCACTCGGGGCGCCGGGCGCAGGCATCCGTCAGGGCAATCAGCTCGGCATGACGATGATCCCGACCCTTGACCCAGCCATGACCCAAGGTGCCATCCTCAAGCGCCACACTGACTCGGGTCAGGGTCATCTCGCCCAGGTTAAAGACGTTGCCAGTTCCCCCCATACGACCACGCACCATGGCCATGCCTGTTTCGGGACCTCTCACACATCGGTATGGGGGCGCTATACCCAGACGGTTCCAGGCTTGTTCCACGCGGTCGCCTGGGCTCAGCGCCAGAATGCGCTGGCGGCGTCGAGCATCAGTCATGACATCACCTCGTCAGAGTGAAGGGATGAGCAGTGGTCCGAGAACTCACTGAAATCGATGTGGTAGGAGAGACTGTCAGCCCGAGCCCGGCTGACCGAGACCTCGACCAAGGCGCCTGTCGAGTCGATGTTGTCGCTTATGATCTGAAGCAGCGGGGCATTCAGTGCACACTGCAGCCATCGTGCGTCGGCAGCGGTAGCACTTCCCGCCTCGATGCGCGCCTGGCGACGTCTGAGGCGCAACCCGTAGTGCTGATCCAGAAATGCACGCGTAGAGCCGCCCCGATAACGCTCAAGCCAACTCGGCACCCGCTGCGAATCGAACCAGTGGCAGATCCACACCAAGGGTGCCCCCTCCACATAGCGCAGGGTGTCCACACGCAGCAGGACCCCGCGATCCGGCAAAGCGAAGCGCTGGGCGATTGCGGCAGGAGGAGTGTCCAGGCACTGGGTAAGGCAACGTGTATCGGTGGCCATCCCCAGCTCAGCCAAGTTGTGGGTGACCTTGCTACCCGCACTGAGCCGGTAATCGAGCCGACGATCGACTACTTGAGTGCCGCGCCCCTGATGACGAGTCACCAACCCTGCTGTCACTAGCTCATCCAAGGCACGACGCACCGTATGGCGATTGACGCCGAAGCGAACGGCAAGCTCGCTCTCAGAGGGCAGCAGATCACCCGCGGCAAATTCATTGCGTACCTGATCGGAAAGCGTGTCAGCCAATTGGCGATAAATGGGCAGCTCTTTTTGTCTAGACATGTTTATAAAAACACCTCCATGGAAGTAAGGGGCCTTCAAGAGTCATGACCCCTCGATCAGACGACCACGAATTTTTCCGGACACCCAATCGATCACGTAGACGGTGACCAGTATCAGGATCAGGATGGTGGCAACTTCTTCCCAGTGATGGCCGCGAATGCGCTCTGACAGCTGATAGCCAATACCGCCGGCACCGACGATGCCAAGAATCGTGGCGCTACGGACGTTGGACTCGAAGATATAGAGCGTTGACGAGATGAACATCGGCAGGACCTGGGGCAGTATCCCGAAACGCGTGCACTGCAGGGTGGTACCGCCGCTTGCCGCGACCCCCTCGCTTGGGTGTCGGTCGCACCCCTCCACCGCCTCAGAAAAGAGCTTGGCCAGAGTGCCAATATCCGAAATGATGATCGCCATCACACCTGCCAAGGGGCCCAAGCCCACGGCGCGGACAAAAACCAGCGCCCAGACCAGCTGATCCACACCACGCAGAAAGTCCATGCTGCGACGTATACCAAAGCGCCCAAGACGGAATCGAAAGACGTTGCGAGCTGACAGGAATGCAAAAGGGACCGCCAGCAAGGCGGCGAACAGTGTGCCAATGAAAGCCATCGCAAGCGTTTCAAAAATCGCCTTCATGAACTCCCAGACTACCGTGGGCTCGGTAGCCGGTGGCACCATAAAGCGCACCAGCATGCCCAGTTGCCCAAGACCATCCCAGATTCGCATCGGCGAAAAATCGAAAATCACAAGGCCATAGATCAATGTGGCCAGCGACAACCCCAATACCAGCCCCTGACTCAATCGACGACGCCAGCTGATAACAAATATATCGGGGTAACGCTGTTCGGCTTGAGCCACCGAAAGTTCTTCGCAAAGAACAGACGTCATGACAGGTTCTCCTTGCCGATGAAACCGTGACGAATACGCTCGCAGAGCATGTCCGTCAGCGATACGGTGATAACAATCAGCAGAATCAGGGCGCTGACGTCCTCGTAATAGAGCATGCGAATGGCGGTGATCAGTTCCTGGCCAATGCCGCCGGCACCGACAATGCCCATCACCGTGGCGGTACGCACATTGATTTCGAAGCGCCACAGGCTATAAGAAACCAATGACGGAGCCACCAGAGGGAAGACCGCGAAGCGCATACCCTGAACCCAGTTGGCTCCTGCCGCTTTGAGACCATCCAGTGGCTTCAAGTCGATGTTCTCGATAGCTTCAGAGAAAAGCTTTCCTGACGCACCCATGGAGTGAATAGCTATCGCAAGAATGCCGGCCAGAGGACCGAGTCCGAAGGCAAATACAAAGATCAGTGCGTAGACGAGATCAGGGACTGTACGAGCGACTTCCAAGAGGCGACGAGCCATAATCGTCAACCAGCGATTAGGTCCCACATTTCCCGCCGCGACAAAGCCAAGAACGATAGCGCCGAGGGTACCAAGCAATGTGGCGACGTAGGCCATCAACAGCGTCTCACCGAGTAGTGCCATCCAATCGGGAAAGGCATAGAACCAATACGCCATGTCCTCGCGGAAGGTCGCAACACCAAGTTCCGGTAGGATCTTAGCGATGTACTCATGGACTTTCGGCAACCCTGCGACGATTCGTCCAGGGCTAAAGTGGCTGAGATAAGCGGAGGTCAGAAATAAAGTGAGAAACACTACCCCGCCAAGGATCCAGACTCGGTACTTCTCGATCCGCGCTTGCTGCTGCAGGGCGCAAAAAAACTGCCAGGCATCAGAGCCTGCGTGATCATTGTGTGACGACATCATTAAATTCCTCTGTCCGGCCGCCTGAAGGCGGCCGGACTACCCACAAGCGTTAGGTTCTCTCAGCGCTGGCGTCGTGTGTCGCGAAGCTCCTGAACAGCAGAGAGAATCGGCTGATACATCTCGTGGGTTGCCAGAACGAAGCCTGACGTGCGGCCCGATGCGGCAGCATCGGCCAGGTCAGGACGCTCCTCATGGAGACTAAGAAAGAAGTCGGTGATGTCCTGCTTCATATCCTCCGGCAACTCGCTGGGTACGGCATAGAGCGGATTGGGAATCAGCGGAGACTCCCAGATCACACGAATATCATCACGATCCAGCATGCCGCGGTCCATCATCATGCGCAGCTGCCCGGTATTATCGCCCTTGGATGTCCAAGTAAAGGCAGAGTCCAAAGAACCGTTTAGCACACCGATGACACTCTGCTCATGCCCGCCTGAGAACACGGTATGTCCAAAGTAGTCGTTAGGCTCTATACCATCTTCACGCAAGCTGACCATAGGCACCAAATAGCCAGAGGTAGAGTTCGGGTCAGCCCAGGCAAGGGACTTTCCCTGGAGGTCGTCAAGACTTTCATAGTCGCTGTCAGCGCGAACAATAAGCACTGAATGATAGCCGAGCTCACCATCCAACTCTGCAGGGACAACAAGTGGTTCGATTTCACCTTCGCTATCGATCCAACCCGCAGCATAGGAAGATCCTCCCAGTCGTGCCAAGTGGATATGTCCCGCCGTAAGTGCCTGAACTACGGCTGCATAGTCGTTGGCCTGCTGGATTTGCATCTTGACGCCAAGCTGTTCTTCAAAATAGTCGGCCAGGGGCTGGAACCGATCGATAGTGGCAGCTTGGTTTTCCACCGTTGTAGCACCGATAGTGACAACAGGATAATCATCACGCCAGTCGGCGTGAGCAGCTGTCACTGCGAGAGGGCACAGGAGAGCCGAAGCAACAACGCACTTGAGTGTGGTACGAGCCATGATCTTTATCACCGTATACTGGATGGAAGTTTGGTTTAGTTTGTCAAGCAAAAGCAGAGGCAGCTGGTGGTTGTTTCGACCATATTTCTCCAGACGTTACTGTTTCATTGACTGCCTTTTCGTCATCACCAACGCCGTATATACGCTGGACCGTATCGTGATCTAGCTGAGAGGGAGAACCATCAAAAACCATCTCACCATGGAGCATGCCGATGACACGGTCACAGTACTGGCGAGCTGTTTCCAGCGAGTGAAGGTTACACATCACCGTGATACCCCTGGACTGATTAATCTCTTTCAGTGCGTCCATCACCATTGCTGCACTACGGGGATCCAAAGAGGCAATTGGCTCATCGGCCAGCATAATACGAGGGGACTGCATCATGGCTCGGGCAATCGCTACGCGCTGCTGCTGACCGCCCGACAGATTGCCCGCACGTTGCAGCGCCTTGTCCGCCAGGTCCAGCTGCTCAAGTGCCTGGATGGCCTGCGCCTTTTCCTCGCGACTGAACAGCTTGAACATGGAGGGTAAGCTGCCATGGTGGGCTATTCGCCCCATCAACACGTTAGTGATGACATCCAGACGAGGAATCAGATTGAACTGCTGAAAGATCATGGCAGTTTGTCCCCGCCACTGTCGTAGGGCTTTCCCTTTCAGCTGGCTTACTGGCTCACCACCAAAGTTGATACGCCCTTCAGAAACATCTGTAAGCCGATTCACCATGCGAAGGAGCGTTGACTTCCCTGCCCCAGATCGGCCAATAACACCAACCATCTGCCCTTCTGGTATCTCGAAGCTAAGATCATGAATGACTCGAGATTTTCCGTAACTTTTGCTGACATTATCCACACGTAGCATTGCCCTACCCTCCTGCCACGTCATGTGGCGTCATGCGGTGGTTGCATGTCACATAGAATACGCGCCAGAGATGAAGGCAACTTGTCTAGATGATTTCATTGTTGTGAAAAAAAACGCCTTACTGAGCCCACCTTTTGCCTATCTCAAGAACAGGGCTCATACAAAACAACGCCTTAGAAAACATACGGCATAGCTCAACGCCAAACTGTCACCCAAGTGTCATGCCCAGCTATCACAAATTCAGCCCTTAAGGCCGCTCCCCTCGTGACAACCGGGCATTGATCTCATCAATTACCGATGGAAGATCGGCAATGGTGTCGATCAGAAAGTGTGGCTGGGCGGGCGCAAACTGACTCTCGATACTCGAGCGCTTTTCCGCCAACAAAGCGGCAGGCATGTCACGAAACTCGGCGTAACTGAACCCAAGAGCGTTACCGGAACAGGTCAGCCCTACCGTCCACATGCCGGCCCGACGCCCCTCGAGAATGCCGGGGACGGTGTCGTCCACCTTGACGCAGGCGGCGACATCCGTAATGCCTAGGGCAATCACGTTGGCCAGCGCCTGAGCCGGATGGGGTCGCCCGTTGGGCACCTCATCGCTGGCTACCACATGGTCGGCTTCGAACCCTTGCTCTTGGGCCCGTGTTACTACTTGCTCCATCACCACTGCGGGATAGCCCGAGCAAGAGCCGATCTTCATGCCCTGCTGGCGCAGGGCGGCGATGGCCTCCAGGGCTCCGGGGATCAGCGCCGAGTGCTCGCCGATCTTGGCGATCTGAAGTGGCATGAAGCGCTCATACAGCGCTGTAACGTCGTCATCGGTAGGGATATGACCGGCAGCCTGTTCGAAACGGGCGGCGATCGCCGGGTCATCGCAGAGCGCGCGAATGTGATCCCACTTCCCCACGCCCATGGGGCCGCGAGCCTCTGCCAGACTGATCGCCACCTTCACTTCGTCAAAGGCCTCAACGAAGATCTGTGTAGGCGCGAATGAACCAAAGTCCACCACGGTGCCGGCCCAGTCGAGGATGGCGGCTTCGAGCCGCTCCGGGGTACGGTATTTCATGACACTCTCTCCAGTTGGGAAATCAAACTCCAGTCGGGATATCAAGCGGCCGGACGGCAATCGTCCACGCCCATGGCGGCCAGGGCCTCATCCACCGCGTTCAGCAATCGCTCCATCACGGCCACGTCGAGGTGTCCGATGCTGCCGATGCGAAAGCTCTCCATCTCAGTGAGCTTGCCGGGATAGATGATGAAACCGCTGGCCTTGAGCTCGGCGTAGAAGCGGGCGAAATCGAAGGCAGAGTGGGCGGGGCTGAGAAAGGTAGTGATGATCGGCGACAGCCAGCGATCCTCCAGCAAGGTGATAAATCCCCTGCGGCGCATGCCGGTCACCAGGCACTCCCGGTTGCGGGTGTAACGCGCCAGCCGAGCCTTTACGCCACCCTCAGCGTCATGCTCATCGAGGGCCTGAAGAAAGGCCGCCACCACATGGGTGGGAGGGGTGTATCGCCACTGGCCGGTGCGCTGCAGATAGCGCCACTGATCGTGAAGATCCAGGGAGAGGGAGTGGCAGCGCCCCTCTGCGGCCTCCAGCGCATCACGGCGCACGATCACGAAACCGAATCCAGGCACCCCCTCGAAGCACTTGTTGGCCGAGGAGATCAGCGCCAGGAACGGCGTGCGCTGAGCATCCACTGGTAAACCGCCAAAGGCGCTCATGGAGTCCACAATCAACTCGCGTTCCTGAGCCGCCACCTCTTCAGCGATCGCCTCCAAGGGGTTGAGGATGCCGGAGCTGGTCTCGCAATGAATCAGGGCAACGTAGCCAATCGACGGATCGGCCTGAAGTCTTTCCGTCACAGTCGCAGGGCTCGGCGGGGCTGCATCCCCGGTGTCCAACACCTCATAGGGGCGCCTCATGCGCTCGAGCAGGCTGACCAGCCGCTTGCCATAGGCGCCGTTGACCAGGACCAGCGTGGTGAGGGCCGGGTCGATCAGGGAGCCCAGGGCCGCCTCGACGGCGAAGGTGCCGCTGCCCTGGATAGGCACACAGACATGACTTCCTGTGGCATTGGCATGGCCCAGCAGCCGTCGGCACATCTCCGCGGTCATGGCGTTGAACTCATCATCCCAGGAGCCCCAATCGCGCTGCATGGCCGCCTTGACGGTAGCACTGGTGGTAAGAGGTCCGGGAGTCAGTAAGAAAGGATCGGATCGGTGCGTTTTCATTGGTCTATACCAGGCAACATGAGCAAAAAAATATGGGTGGTTTCGATATCAGGTCAGGCGTTGCAACACCCTCAGCAACTCCGGGAGAAAGTCACGGAAGGCCAGATGGCTCAGGTCGGTTTGCTTGCCTGCATCGTCCCAGCGACGTAGCTTAACCGCCGCGGAAAAATGCTCATGGTTTTCAAAGGCGCGACACTCGTCGTCCGTCATCCGTCCACCCTGATGGGCCAGTGAGTGACGCGAGGCGGCGGAGAGAGAGGCTTCGTAATTCGGGTCAACTCGACACAGGTAGCGTTTTGCGGCTGCATGCAGCCTGATAGGGGCACAGACCCCCTCGCCGAAGTGAATACTCGCAAGCTCCGCCCCAATCTCGTCATGCCGGTTGGCGTCACGCCAATCCACTGAGCCGATGAGGTGGCCGATGTCATGAAGAAGCGCCGCCACCACAAGCTCGTCGCTGCCCCCTCTTCGACGCGCCAGACCCGCGCACTGAATGGCATGCTCGAGCTGTGTGACCTCTTCCCCGTAGAAGGCATCACCGGCTGCAACATATAGCTGCTCCAATGCCGCAATGACCTCCGCGGCACTCGCCCCAGCAGGAGGCAGCGCCTCGTCGAAAGCTACCGGTAAGGACAGGTTTTGCATGTCTCCTCCCTAACAACAGGCTGGATGCCTGGAGTCACACTACCCCACCTGACGCCAGCGCTGAGCGCGAGTCAGCAACAGATGGCTGATGGCCGCATGCAGCAGCTTGACCACGAGGGAAGTGAAGAAAATCAATACCGCCATCGCCGCAGCGCTAGCGAAGTAGCCGGCCTCATCCAGATGCAACACTGCCACCGAGGCCAGCCTCGTGTCGGATGTGTAGAGAAACACCACCGCCGACACCGTGGTCATCGCGTTGACGAACAGATACACCGAGATGTCGAGTATCGCCGGCAGCGACACCGGGAGAGTCACCCGGCGGAAGGTGGTCCAGAACGGTACCTTAAGCGAGGCGCCGACCGCCTCGAACTCTGGATCGAGCTGCTTGAGCGCGGTCACCGAGGTGAGATGGCAGACGGTGTAGAAATGCACCAGAGTATTGAGAACCAAGATTGCCAGGGTGCCGTAGAGCCAGTTCAGCGGATTACCGGCCTGATTGAAGAAGAAGATATAGGCAAGCCCCAGCACCATGCCCGGCACCGCCATGGGCAGCATGGCCATGAAGTGCAGTGCCTGACGCAAGGGAGCGTAACCATCGGTCTTTTCGATCAGCCAGGCATTGATGAACACCACTAGAGTGCCGATCACTGCCACCGACAAGGCCAGCTTCAGCGAGTTGAGCCACGCCGGCCAGCCGCCGCCGGCGAGACCGTCGAAGGCATAGTGTTTGAGGGTCAGCGAAAGGTTGTAGGGCCAGAACTGCACCAACGAGGCATAGATGGCGGTCCCGATGACCACGAGGATTATGGCCCCGACCAAATAACACAGAACCACGAAGGTCCAGTCGCGCAGCCGGTGCGGCGTGGGTCGCCAGGGCACCGCCCGAGCCGAGAGCTGTGCCACCTGGCGGCGATGGATGATCCGATCGACGCCAAAGGAGACCAGAGCAGGCAGTAGAAGAATCACGCTCACCACCGCTCCCATCTGGAAGTTCTGCTGGCCCACCACCTGGCGGTAGATGTCGGTGGCCAGAACGCTGAACTGACCGCCAATGATCTTGGGCACGCCGAAGTCGGTAATCGCCAGGGTAAAGACCACGAAGGAACAGGAGATCAGTCCATAACGCACCCCGGGAAGGGTGATGGTTAGAAAACTTCGCCAGGCTGGCGTGCCCAGTGCCTCGGCCGCCTCGTAGAGTCGGGCATCACTGTTGGAAAGCGCCGTGGTCAGGATCATAAGCGCATGGGGAAAGATCCAGAAGCACATGCCCATGATGATTCCGATCGGACCATAAATGCTCTGCCCCATCAGCGCGTCGCGAAACCAGCCTTGGTTGCCGAACAGATAGACAAGACTGATCGCCGGTAACAACGAGGGCGCCAGGATAGGCAGGATGGCCAGCATCCGGAACACTCGCTTACCGGGCATACAGGTACGGGTGATGCCGTAGGCACACACGAACGCCAGCCCGACCACGATGACAGTGCTCGAAAGCGCCACCGCCAGGGAGTTGACGATCGAGCCAGCCAGCGCAGGCGTCTGGAAGTAGCGGACGAAGTTGGCCAGCCCGATAAAGTCGCCGCTGCGATCCTGCAGGCTCTTGACCAGCATGGTCACCAGCGGGAACAGCAGACCGACCGTCAGGAAGGACAGCGCCAGCAGCAAGATCAGCAGGCGCAACGGCCTCTCCATGGAGCGGCCCCCCGTAAGGACGGCCACGACATTGGACGTCATCTACTGGCCTCCCGGCACGGATAGACCCGCAGGGCGTCACCGGGCAGATGCACGCCGACCCGCTGACCGGCCACCAGCGCCAGCGATTGGGCATCGCGCACCGGCACGTCCGCCATCAAGCCCTGACCGTCATCCTGGAGGGTCAGGCTGACTCGCAGGAAGGGTCCCAGGAACTCGACGTCCTCGACCCTTGCGCTCATTCCTGAGGTGTCGTGAGTAAGTTCGACCGACTCGGGGCGGATCGAGATCCTCGCCGACTCACCGGCCGCACAGGTATGGGGGATGTTCTCCAGGCGTCGGCGGCCTAGATGGACTGCCGCCTCGTCGTCGGCTTTGACATCGAGGAAATTCATTTGGCCGATGAACTCGGCCACAAAGGCACTGGCCGGATGATGATAGATCTCGGCCGGTGTACCCACCTGCTCGATGACTCCTTGATTCATCACCACGATGCGGTCGGCCATGGTCAACGCCTCTTCCTGGTCGTGGGTGACCATGATGGTGGTCACCCCGAGGCGATGCTGCAGCGCCTTGATCTGGCCACGCAGATGAACCCGGACCCGAGCATCCAGTGCCGACAGCGGCTCATCGAGCAGCAGCAAGGCGGGTTCGGTGGCCAGGGCGCGGGCCACGGCCACTCGCTGCTGCTGACCGCCGGATAGCGCCGCGGGGTACTTGCCTTCGCTGCCAGAAAGGTCGACCAGGGCGAGCAGTTCCTCGACGCGTTCACGAACCCTGTGACGGTCTTCTCGTCGGTTGCGCAGCCCGTAGGCGACGTTGTTGAATACCGTCAGATTGGGAAAGAGCGCATAGGATTGGAAGACGATACCGAAGTCCCGGTCCTGGGGCGGCAGCGCGGAGATATCCTGCCCGCGCTGCACGATGCGCCCCTCGCTCTGCAGGGCCAGGCCGGCAATCGCCCGCAGCAGGGTGGTCTTGCCGCAGCCGGAGGGGCCGAGAAAGCAGACAAACTCTCCCTCCTCAATGGACAGGTCAATTGACTGCAGGGCAGTAAAATTACCAAATCGCTTGGTCAATCCGGCGATCTCGAGGTGGGTTCGGGTATCGACCAGCGTTTCGAAAACGCCAGGCGACAGGGAAGTCGTAAAAGATTGCATGGTTCACTCCTCACCCCGGGGCCGCCATGGCCCCGGGATGTGCAACGGCGGGTCAGATGAGCCGACTAAGACTCAGCGGCTCTCGGACTTGCCGTCATAGCGGCGCTGCCACTCATCGAGAATTCGCTCCCGATTCACCGCCGCCCACTGGAAGTCAGCATCGATCATTCGCTCGACGATATCCTCGGGGTAGTTCTCGATCGGCTGTGCAACACCGGGATAGGCCACTACGGCATAGCCTTCGTTATAGAGCTCGTTGGCCTCCCTGGAGACGGCCCAGTCCAGCAGAGTCTCGGCGGCCTCTCGCTTGTCAGTGCCAGCGACGATGGCTGCGGCCTCCATATCCCAGCCCAACCCCTCATCAGGGAAGACCAGCTCAATGGGCGCCCCCTGAGACTTGAGTCGCGCGCCACGGAAAGCGAATGAGACGCCCACCACCGTTTCGCCCGTTGCCGCCAGGCTGCAGGGCGCCGAGCCGGAGTGGGTATAGCGGGAGATGTTGTCGTGCAGGCGGTCCATGTAATCCCAGCCTTGCTCTTCACCCCACAGCTGCATCCAGCTGGCCACATCCAGGTAGCCGGTCCCGGAGGAGTTGGGATTGGGCATAATCACATGTCCCTGGAATTCGGGCCGGGTGAGGTCTTCCCAAGAGGTCGGCTGGGGAACCCCCATGCGCTCGCCTTCGACGGTGTTGTAGCAGATGGCGGCGACCCAGGCGTCCATCCCAACCCAGGCTGGATCCTCGCCGTCTCTGGAGTAGGCGGCATCGACGAACTTGGGATCCAGGCGCTCGAGTCCAGCCGGAGCATAGGGCTCCAGCATTTCTTCGCCGTCGAGCAGCAGCAGGCTGGTAGCCGCCAGGCCCCAGATCACGTCAGCCTGAGGATTATCCTTCTCGGCCAGCAAGCGGGCGGTGATAACCCCCGTTGAGTCGCGCACCCAACGAATCTCGATGTCCGGATGCGCCTCATTGAAGCGCTCGGCGTACTTCTGAAGATCGTCGGACTCGACGGCGGTGTAGACGGTAAGCTGCGTGGCGGCAGTTGCGGTACCGGCAAGAGCCAGACCGATGGCAGTGGCCAGCAGTGAACGGATCGGGCGGGTCATGGAATGCTCCGGACGAGTGGCTGAGGGAACTTGGTAAACAGCTCAGTATTCGACTTACCGTCCTTGGTATAGACCAAAAGTCTCGCCCGCCCGAATGACAGCCAAGTGACGATTACTTGACGCCTTGTTGAAGAATGCAGAGAAAGAATGTCGTGCCGCAGAGTCAGATATCTACTGCGATGCAAAGCGCATCGTGGAGCCAGTGCTCTTCATCGAACTCAACGGGGCGGCGCTCGGCGTCAAAAATCGCGCGACGCACACCCAGCCCCGCAGTTCCAGGCATGACTCCCAGCTCACGGGCATCACAGGATCCCAGGGCCTCCGAGAACATACGAATTGACCGGTGCGCCAGATTGATATGCCAGCGGTCGCGCAACAGCCCCCACAACGAGTGATCGAAACGCTCCTGGAGCAGCCCAGGGACGCGATCTGACACCACCCACAGCGACTCGGCCAGCACGGCCCGATCATCCACGTAACGACGGCGACGGATATGGTAGAAAAGCGTAGGTGCCGGAAGCTCCAGGGCCTCGGCAGCCGGCAGGTGAGGGCGTGTTTCCACCTTGAGCACCTCGGTGCGTGGCCGACGCCCTTGGGCACGAACATAGTCATTGAAGCCGGCATCCCGAGTGGGGTCATAGACAAGCCGAGGCGGAGAGACAAACCACCCCCGCCGATTACTGCGATGAATGATCCCTTCCGCCTCTAGTTGCGCCAACGCCTGACGAAGCGTGCCGCGAGTCGTCTGGAAGCGTTCTGCCAGGACGCGTTCCGCAGGCAGGCGTCCCTCTTCGCTAGCCTCAGGCTCACGGAGCAGTTCACGCAGGCGATCGGTCAGACGCAGATAGTAGGCTTCGTTCATTCACTGGCCACCGGGCTGGGCATCTCAGGGTGCCTTGCCGGGCTCCGCCAGTCGAGACGCTCCCATCCCTCATACCTGGCCACCTCGGCCAGCACCGGATCGGGGTTTACCGCCACGGGACGATCGGCACGGTTGAGCAGCGGCAGATCGTTCTGGGAATCGGAATAGAAACTCAGGTGGGTGGCTGCAACACCCTGCTCCGACAGCCAGGCGTCGATGCGAGCGACCTTGCCGCTGCGGTAGGAGAGCACGCCGGTGGTGTGGCCGGTAAAATACTGACCGTCGAAGGCCGGCTCCACGGCGATCACCTCCTGGATGCCCAGCGAAGCCGCCACCGGCGCCACCAGGTGCCGCGAGGAAGCGGAGATCAACAATGGAAGATCGCCCTGCTGACGGTGCTGGGCAATCAACTCGTGCCCCTGAGCAAATAGCCGAGGAACGACACGGGCTGCCACGAAGGCCTCCACCTCTTTAGCCACCTCGTCCCTATGGCGCCCCGCCAAGGGGGACAGCGTCAGGGCCAGGTACTCTTCCAGCCTCAGCCGACCGGCATGATAGGCGGCATTCATCTTCTGAGCGCTGTCCAGAAAGTGACCCGGCGCGACGATCCAGTCCCGCTCCACCATCCAGTCATTCCACAGCGCGCTGCAGTCGCCATCCAGCAGGGTATCGTCAAGGTCGAATAGGGCTAGGCGCACGACAGTCTCCAGAGATCAGGGCACGAGGCGGAATACACTCTGCCTCACGACCATGAAACCGGGATGACACTCTCCTAGGCCAGGGCAAAGCGCGTCCGAAAAGCCTCCACCACCTGGCGCAGATCCTGAGGAAGTCGAGCGAGGGTCTCACGCCGCAGCGCCTCCGGCAGACCACCGTGGTAGGCCTCGGCCATGGCACCGGCCATGCAGGCCTGGGTATCGGCATCTCCTCCCGTATCGAGTGCTGGTGGGTACTCCCTTCAACCTAGCTGAATGTCGACCCAGCGGCCCGGCAACAGGGTAGCGGGACAACGTCGACGGCAAGGCCTGGTGTCTAAATGGAATTGAATAGCCACCATCATTGGCCAACAGCTTCAGCGTCATGGTATGCAGGAACTCCTGCCCATGGGTAACGCCTCGAGATGACGCGTGCCACGTCCCATGCACACTGATAGAACGGCAAAGAAGGAGCTCGCAGAATGACCGATCATTTTCCTAACGGCCTGGCAAACAGCTCTGACAACCTCACATGAGGGCCGCTGAACCCCTCTGGCTTGTGTTTGGGGCAAGCGGCTATGTCGGACGCAATGTCGTGCCGCATCTCGTGGCACAGGGGCGGCGAGTGCGCGCCGCCGCGCGGCGGCTCTCGACGTTGGAAGCCGAAGGCTGGCAGGGAGTCGATCAGGTGTGCGCGGATGCGCTTGACCCGGCCACGCTGGCCCCGGCGCTTGCAGGGGTCGAGGTCGCCTTCTATCTGGTGCACTCCATGGGTGGAGGGCGCGGCTTTCCCGCGCGCGACCGAGAGGCGGCTCGCAATTTCGCCCGGGCCGCCGAGGAGGCCGGAGTCCATCGCATCGTCTATCTGGGCGGGCTCGCGCCGGACCGGGCTGATACCGAACATCTGGCCTCTCGGGTCGAAACCGGCACAATGCTTCGAGCAGGTTCGGTGCCGGTGGTCGAACTTCGTGCGGGCATCATCATCGGGCCGGGATCGGCCGCCTTCGAGGTGATGCGTGATCTGGTGGGGCATCTGCCAGTGATGGTGACGCCACGCTGGGTGCGCGTGTCATCTCCGCCGATCGCACTGGCCGACCTGCTGGCCGACCTGGTAGCGCTGGCGACGCGGCCCGAGGCCGCAGGCCGCGTGTTCGAGACCGGCGGTCCCGAGCGGCTGACCTATGAAGCGATGATGCGCGGGGTGGCGCTCGCTCTGGGGCGGCGCGCGCCGGTGATCGTACCCGTGCCGTTGCTGACCCCGAAACTGTCAAGCTACTGGATGGATCTCGTGACTGGCGTGCCCGCCCCGTTAGCGCGAGCCCTGATCGGCGGGCTGCGCCATGACCTGAGTGCCGATGACAACGCCCTGCGGGCGTTGGTGCCGCGCGACTGTCTGGGTTTCGACGCTGCCGTGGAGAAAGCGCTCGCAGCCGAGCGCAACATGCTGTCCGGCGACCGCTGGCGCGAGGGGGCCTTCGACCTGCGCGGGTATCGCCATGACATCAGCTTCTACGGCAAACGCATGACACTGGAGCGGGACTGCGCGGCACCGTCGGCGGCGCTGTGGCGGACACTTGAGGGGCTCGCCACACGGGCGGCAGGCTATTTCGCCCTCAACCCGGTCTGGCGTCTGCGGGCGGCAGTAGACCGTTGGATGGGCGGAGCGAACGCTGGACCGCGCCAGCACGCCGGCCCCTTCGCCGAAGGCGAGACCTTCGATTTCTGGCGCGTGCACCGAGTGCGGCCCGGCGCGGGGCTGATACTGCTTTCGGGCCTGCGCGCGCCAGGCGAGGGCGGAATGGAGATCACGGTCGAGCCCAGCGCGACAGGCGGATCACGAATCGCACTGGTGTTGCATTGGCATCCGGCCGGAGTGTGGGGGCTGCTCTACTGGTTTATGCTCTGGCCGGCACATGCGGTAGTGCTGCGCGCCTCCCTGCGCGGACTGGCGCGGGCTGCGGCTCAGGAGAGGATGTCGTAGACCGCCGTTTCGATCTGCGGGAAGCGAAAGCGGAATCCGTCGGCCAGCAACCGGTCGGGATGCACGCGTTGGCCATCAAGCACCACGGTGGCACCATCGCCCAGCAGCTGACGAATCACCATCGCGGGCACCGGCACGCGCAAGAAGCTGCGTGACACACGGCCAAAGGCGTCGGTTACCTGGCGCATCCGCACGGGATGAGGAGATGTCGCGTTGAAGGCCCCGCGCATTCCGGGAGTGTCCAGCACACGCAGAAGGATATCGATCGCATCCTCACGATGGATCCAGCTGACCCATTGCCGCCCCGACCCGACGCGACCACCCAGAAACGGGCGCAGCCGCTTGAGCGTTTCGCGTCCGGTTTCGGTCACCGCAAGCGCAATACCAAAGCGCAGAATTACCACCCGCAGATCGTGGTCGGCGGCGCGCTGGGCCTCGGCCTCCCACAGGTGCGTGGTGTCGGTCAGGAAATCGCCGGACGGACCTGGGGGGCTGTCCTCGGCAAAGCGCTTGCTCTCGCTGATTCCGTAATAGCGGCAGGCCGAGGCCGAGATCAGCGTGGCCGGTCGGCTGGGCATTCCGGCGATGGCGGTGACAAGTGCGCGAGTGCCCGTCTCGCGGCTATTGCGGATGGCGGCGCGCACCCCGGGTGTCCAGCGAGTCGAAATGGGCTCGCCCGCCAGATGCACCACCGCCGTGGCGTCGATCAGCCCCGGGGCGATGGTCGCGGGATCAAAGGGATCGTAGCCCGCCACAGTGACCAGCGGAAACTGGTCCCTGGGGAACCGGGCGGCAGCTTTAGAAGGAGATCGGCTCAACACCGTGACGGGGATGCCACGAATCGCCAGCTTTTCCACCAGACGTCTGCCGAGAAATCCCGTCGCACCGGTGATCGCCACTTTGGCTTGGGTCATGTGTTCATCACCTTGTGCCTTTGCGCTGCGTCAAACTCGAACGTATAGCGTATTCTGATCCGGATCAATGCACATCAGCCTTGCGCAGGGCCAGATGCCCGGCCTTGGCGCTGATGTCTCGGATCGGCGCCCATCCCAATCGGCAGGAGCCTCCTATGCCCGTGGAAACGCCACGTCAGGACTATCGACACTATCCTCTTCACGCCGGTAGCACGGCCCACACCCGCGCTCCGGCAGAAGCGGTATGGCAGGTTGTCTCGGCGATCGGCGGCAACAATCGCTACTACACCCTCAACGGCCTCTGGGCCATGCGCGAATGGCTGGACGCGGTGGTTGGCGGGCCTGGCAGGCGCCGCGGGCGACCCGAAGGACGCCCGATCAGGGCCGGAGACCAGATCGACAGCTGGCGGGTGAGTATCGCCGCGGCGCCCGAACTTCTGGCGCTGGAGTTCGGGATGAAGGCGCCGGGGCACGGCGTGCTGGAATTCCGTGTCGCGCCAATAGGAGACTGCGCTCGGGTGACGGCCACCGCATTCTGGAACCCGGAAGGGATCGCGGGCCAACTCTACTGGGCGGCGATGAAGCCCGCGCATCTGGTTCTGTTCAAGCGTCTGACCGCCGAGATCTGCCGCCGGGCCGAGCAAGCCTCACATGATGGTAAGCGGTCCACCAACCCTATCTTTTGAGCTGATCGGCGTCGGTCAGGCCGGTGGCGATCCACGATCTCTCGTGGGTCGTGATGGGTCATTTTGCTCAGTGCAAGAAACAGGCGAGATCTCGACTTCGGGCTCACGGGTTCAGGTTTTTCTTCCCCGGAGCCTTATCATGGCTCATGTTCATGAGGTAGACAGAGGCTGCCAACGCTAAAACCGATAAAGCCAAGTAGATTGCATCCAAGGGGGTTGAAAACTGAATGTCTACGACTGCTCTGAAAAATTCAATTATCACCGCAAGAACGACAACCCGAACAATTTTATCCTTCAACTCATCAAATGTTTGAATATTGAATGGATGTGCAGCTCCACTTTCTTCCGATTTATCAATTGGAGATATGAACAACCTGTACACCCCCGCGCCAAAAATAAGCAAAACCACTGCCACCAAGTAGATATCGATGGCAACAATAATGTCGGTAACGATAAATTCGTGAATATCCTGACTGCCGCGCCCCAAATAATAATAAAACACTTTCAAAGCAACCTTGAAAATATCTAGAGTACCAACCAAAAACAACACAAGAGAACCGATCAAACTGGCAATAACAGCAATCAGAACCAAAAATCGAGACTTCCACAATAACTGTTCAAAAAAAAGTTCTACCTTTTTCATAACATACAGGCTCTTTATTGTTCGGAGTGGATATCGCTGGTAGAAAACGCGCATCACCTTCTCGGCAAGACGCCAGCCGCTGCTGGCGTCTTGTAGCGAAATGATGTGGCACGGTCAGGCACCGTGATAGCCATCCTCCTCGGGATCCTCGTGGCTTCCCTCGGGTAATTCAGCCGCCCAGGCCATGGCATCAGCGTGTTCATCGCTTCGAAAGGTACGGATCTCCACGGCCTTGAACAGTCGCTCTTCCAGATGAACGATATGCTCGATCCACGCCTGGTCGGTGACCACGGCAGCGCGATGGTAGCGCTCGAGATCGCCTAACTGGGTCAGGCCATAGCCGATGTCCTTGAGCAGCGCAGTCAGGGTCATCAAGCGCAGGTTATCGATCTCGACCACCAGGCTGATCACCGGATGATCGCGCTTGGCGGCCTCGATGGCATCGATGGCGCACTGGAGATCACTACCATTCACGATACCCCCCGCCTTCATCGCCACCACATGGGCCACCGGATGAGAGATCAGGTCCAACATGGGCGTTCTCCTTGGGTCTAGAGAAATGTGAAATGCCTTGGCTGCTTTCAGCATCGCGCGTCGTGAGAGTCATACCATTTCGCACGGGGTTGCGAAGAGAGGTCATGAAGACGTCACAGTCACGCGCAAGCATGGGTCCCATCATCATAACAGAGTCTTATCGTATGCCTCGACGCGCACACCCAGCGCTCAGCGAAGCAGAGGTGGAGTCCCTGATCCGGCTGGCCAGGGGCAATGCGCTGGCCCAGCAGATTCTGGCTGAGCACAAGGCGCGACTGGCGCCGGCAACGGCAGCGCTGCAAACAGCGAGGTCTTCTCCCGACCGCCTACCGGGAAGCATGACGATTCTGATGCTCTCGGACGTATATTTCCCGCGCATCAACGGGGTCTCTACTTCCATCGCCAGCTTCCGAGCTGCCCTCGAGCGCCTGGGGCACACGGTCATCCTGGCCTGCCCGGACTACCCGGTGGGCCAGATGGATGAGCCGGGCGTGCTGCGCATCCCCTCACGCGGGGTACCAAGCGACCCGGAGGATCGCATGATGCGCTACCGGGGCCTGCTTGCCCTCACCCCTGAGTTCGCCGAGCAGCCCTTCGACCTGATCCATGTGCACACGCCCTTCGTGGCCCACTATGCCGGCATTGCCTTGGGCAGGCGGCTGGAAGTGCCGGTAGTGGCCACCTACCACACTCTGTTCGAAGAATACCTGCACCACTATGTGCGCTGGCTACCGCGCCGCTGGCTGCGCCTTGCCGCGCGTCGTTTTTCGGTGCACCAGTGTCACCAGCTCAGCGTGTTGATCGCTCCCTCTCAGGCGATGCAGACGGCGCTGACAGGCTACGGCGTGACCACCCCCATGGCGGTGATACCCACCGGACTGGCGCTGGAAACTTTCACTCATCCTCAAGAGGCGGAGGACTTTCGACACCGCCATGGCCTCCCCTCGGAGGCACGGCTACTGCTCTTTGTGGGCCGGGCCGCTCATGAGAAGAACATCGGTTTCCTGATCGAGATGTTGCCTCTGGTGCTGGCCGAGCACCCTACCACGCGGCTGATCATCACCGGCGAGGGACCGGCCCAGGCAGAGCTGGCCGACCAGGCTCAGCAGTCCGGTGTGGGCGGAGCCGTGATATTTCTTGGTTATCTCGACCGCGATGGCCCCCTGCAGGCTGCTTACCGAGCCGCCGATGTGTTCGTCTTCGCTTCGCGCACCGAGACCCAGGGGCTGGTGCTGCTGGAGGCAATGGCGCTGGGCACACCCGTTGTGTCCACGGCGGTGATGGGTACCCGCAATGTGCTGGAGGAAGGAGAGGGCTGCCTGATTGCCGAGGAGGATCTCAACGACTTCGCCGCCAGGGTCAACCGACTGCTGAACGACGACGGTCTGCGCCAGACGCTCTCCGCAAGCGGCAAGGCCTACGCCGCTGGCTGGCATGAAGATGCCAAGGCCGCGGAGCTCGCCGAGCTCTATCGCTGCCTCATGGCGGGAGGCAACGCCAGCTAATGCGTTTCATCGCAACCGCTGCCGACCCAAGGGCGCGGCGTTATCCCGTGACACCGATCGGTCATCGCCTGTTCATCGCATCGTCACCCCTTCGACTCGTCACTGTCATGAGCAACCGTCAATGTATTTACGATCCAAGTTTTTCGTCATCACGCCACGGAGCCATCATGACTGCCAAGACTTTCCATCGCACCCTGCTGGTCGGCGCAATTGCCGGCCTTTTCGCCGCTGCCAGCCTGACGGCCAGCGCCAATCTGTCGTCGCGCTTCACCGATGCCGATGGCGACTTGGTGGCCGACGCACCGACCGACGAATCCCAATGGGCCGACCCCAGCACCCTGGTATTCGCCTACACCCCGGTAGAAGACCCGGCCGTCTATGCCGAGGTCTGGGCCGACTTTCTCGCACACATGGAAGAAGTCACCGGCAAGAACGTTCAGTTCTTCCCGGTGCAGTCCAACGCCGCCCAGTTGGAAGCCATGCGCGCCGGCCGCCTGCACGTGGCCGGTTTCAATACCGGCTCCAATCCCATCGCGGTGAACTGCGCCGGCTTCGTTCCCTTCACCATGATGGCCAGCGAAGACGGTAGCTTTGGCTATGAGATGGAGATCATCACCTATCCGGGCAGCGGCATCGAGTCCGTTTCCGACCTGGCCGGCCGCAGCATGGCCTTCACCTCTCCCACTTCAAACTCTGGCTTCAAGGCGCCTTCCGCCCTGCTGGGCAGCGAGTTCGGCCTGGTGCCGGATGAAGACTTCGATACTGCCTTTTCCGGCTCGCATGACAACTCCATCCTGGGCGTGATCAACAAGGATTATGAATCAGCTGCCATCGCCAACTCGGTCTCCAGCCGCATGCTGGCTCGCGGTGTCATCAATGAAGGCGACTTTGACGTCATCTACACCTCTCAGACCTTCCCCACTACCAGTTACGGGCACGTCTACAATCTGCATCCCGAGCTCGTCGAAAAGGTTCAGGACGCCTTCTTCAGCTACGACTGGGAAGATAGCGCTCTGCAGGCCGAATTCGCCAACTCCGGCGAATCCCAGTTCATCCCCATCACCTTCAATGAGCACTGGGCGGTAATCCGCACCATCGATGAGGCGAACGGCGTGACCTACGACTGTAACTGAGTGCCGTAAACACGGGTTCTGTTTCATCATCGAAACCGACTCATGGGAATGATCGGCCAGGAGGGCAACACTCTCCTGGCCGTATGCGTGAAGGAAGACACACCATGCTGACGCTATCCAAGGTCAACAAGCGCTACCCCACCGGGGACCGCGCTCTGACCGACATCGAGCTGACCCTGCCGCGGGGCCAGGTGATGGCGCTGATCGGCCCCTCGGGGGCCGGCAAGAGCACCCTGATTCGCTGCGTGAACCGCCTGGTAGAGCCCACGTCGGGCAGCATCCGCCTGGGCGACACCGAGCTGACTCGGCTTTCCGGCCGCGAGCTGCGCCGAGCGCGCCGCGCCATGGGCATGATCTTCCAGGAGTTCGCCCTGGTGGATCGCCTGACGGTGATGGAGAACGTGCTCTCAGGCCGGTTGGGCCAGGTAGGCTTCTGGCGCAGCTTTCTTCGCCGCTATCCTGCCGATGCCGTGATCGAGGCCTTTCGCCTGTTGGAACGGGTCGGCCTGCCCCATGCCATCGACAAGCGCGCCGACGCTCTCTCCGGCGGTCAGCGCCAGCGGGTTGGCATCGCCAGGGCGCTGCTGCAGGACCCACAGCTGCTCTTGGTCGACGAGCCCACAGCCAGTCTGGACCCCAAGACCTCGCGGCAAATCATGCGGCTGATCCGCGAGCTGTGTGCCGAGCGCGATCTTGGCGCCATCATCAACATCCATGACGTGGCCCTGGCCCGACAGTTCGCCGACCGCATCGTCGGCCTGCGCGCCGGCGAGATCGTCTTCGACGGGCGGCCCGAAGCACTGGATGCCGAGACTCTTACCACCATTTATGGCGAAGAAGAATGGGGTGCCCAAGAGCAGGCCGATGATGAAGAGACCGCACATGGCCACGGGCCGGCCGCACGTCTGACGTTGGCCAGCGGAGGGGCATCATGAGCCAACAGACGCTGGCCCGGCGCGGAGAGTGGCGACGGCAGCCGATGATCCGGGACCCGAGGCTACGCTGGGGACTGGCACTCGGCGCTCTTGTCTATCTGCTGCTGGCGCTCTCCACCATTGACGTCAACTGGGCACGGGTGGCAGAGGGTGCCAGCCGTGGCCTCAACTTCCTGGCTGCCTTCACTCAGCCGGACTTCGTCAGCCGCCACGACGACATCATCGACGGCATCCTGGAGAGTCTGACCATGACGCTCACCTCAACGGTGATTGGCGTGGCCCTGGCGATTCCGGTGGGACTCGGGGCGGCGCGCAACATTTCCCCCTGGCCCATCTACTATTTATGCCGAGGCATCATTACCGTATCGCGCACCTTCCAGGAGATCATTATCGCCATCCTGTTCGTGGTGATGTTCGGCTTCGGCCCCCTTGCCGGCATGGTCACCCTGGCCTTCGCCACCATCGGCTTCATGGCCAAGCTGCTGGCCGAGGACATCGAGGACCTGGACTGGCGCCAGGTGGAAGCCGTTCGCGCCACCGGAGCGAGCTGGTGGCAGACCATGAACCACGCCGTTCAGCCCCAGGTAATGCCGCGGCTGATCGGGCTCTCGATGTACCGCCTGGACATCAACTTCCGCGAATCCGCAGTGATCGGCATCGTGGGGGCCGGCGGCATCGGTGCCACCCTCAACACCTCCATCAGCCGTTACGAGTACGACACCTCGGCGGCGATCCTGCTGATCATCATCGCCATCGTGCTGCTCTGCGAATACAGCTCGAGCCACGTCCGCCGCTGGACCCAGTAAGCCTCGGAGAGCCTCATCATGCCCGTTTCAATGACGACGCAGGGCACGCCGATCTGGCGCCTGCGCACGCCCCGCGCCCAATGGCTGAGCTATCTGGCCTGGCTGGCCGGTATATGCCTGTTCCTGCTGTGCTGGAAGCTGATCTCCGACAACACCATGTGGGTCTTCGTCGAGGACGCCGGTCGCCAGGGCGGCGACCTGATCAGCCGCATGTTGCCCCCGGAGTGGACCTACGCCCACCGCCTGTGGAAACCGATGTGGGACACCATGAACATCGCCACCCTGGGTACCCTGCTGGGCATCGTCATGGCGTTTCCGGTGGCCTTCCTCGCGGCACGCAACACCTCACCACATCCGCTGTTGCGCAGTGCCGCGCTGCTGATCATCGTCTCTTCGCGTTCCATCAATTCTCTGATCTGGGCGATGCTGCTGGTGACCATCCTTGGGCCCGGCGTGCTGGCCGGCATCATCGCCATCGCCCTTCGCTCCATCGGCTTCGTCGGCAAGCTACTGTATGAAGCCATCGAGGAGATCCATCCAACCCCGGTGGAAGCGATCAGCGCGACCGGCGCCAGTCGCATGCAGGTAATGAGCTACGGGGTACTGCCCCAGGTGCTGCCTGCCTTCGCCGGCATCAGCGTCTACCGCTGGGACATCAATATCCGCGAATCCACCGTGCTGGGGCTAGTGGGGGCCGGCGGCATCGGCCTGCAGCTCAACGCCGCCATCAACAGCCTGGCCTGGAACCAGGTCAGCGTGATCTTCTTGATGATCTTCGTTACCGTGCTGGCGTCAGAGTGGATTTCGGCACGGGTACGGCATGCCGTCATCTGAGCCCCTTCCAGCAGGAGCCTGTTCATGCGTTTCCCCGATGCCAAGGTAACCACCCTGGACCTGATGCGCCACGGCGAGCCGGTGGGCGGCCGGATGCTGCGTGGCACTATCAACCACCCGCTGAGCGAGCGAGGCTGGCAACAAATGCTGAACGCCGTCAGCCAGATGATGGCGGACGGTGAGCCGCCCTGGGACGCCATCGTTACCTCGCCGCTCGCCCGCTGCCAGGAGTTCGCCCTATGGCTGGGGGAATATCACGATCTGCCGGTGACCATCGAGCCCGGGCTGGCAGAGATGAGCCTGGGCGACTGGGAAGGCAAGACCCATGCCGAGGTGCGCGAAGCGGAAGGCGATGAGCTGGACCGTCAGGCGGCACTCTGGAGCGACCCCAGCCGAACCTCACCGCCCGGGGGCGAAGACATGGAGGCCTTCGACGCCCGGGTCGGCGATGCCTGGCAGGGGCTTTTGGCGGAACCGCCCGGACACCACCTGCTGGTGGTCTGTCACTTGTTCGTCACCAACGCCGTGCTGCACCAGGTCCTCGAGCAGCCGCTCTCGCGCCTGCTGACCTTCGACTTGCCCTACGCCGCCACCTGCCGCATCCGCCATGAGTGCCATGCCCTGGGAGAGACCAGTTTAGTGGAGTGGATCGGCCGCTGAGCCAAAAGGGTGGCTTAGTACCGGTCAGCAAACGGTAGGACATCGCCACATCGCCGCATGATGAAATAAATAGCTGCCTACAGACATCAAAAAGCCGACAACCTGTGAGGTTGTCGGCACAATGATCGATTCAGTAAAGCCGAACAAATGGAACTATGCTGCCATCATTGATCAGAAATGATAGCGGGCACCGACGATATAGTAGAGGTCATCATTGATACCGCTATCGACGGGAGCATCGTAGTCACTGTCGGCATCGTTCAGCTCAAGGAACATATCGAAGCTTTTCGAAAGCTTGTAATGAGCCGCTGCCGCCCAGGCATTACGATCGCCGGCATTTTCGATATCGATGTTGTAATAATCGGCATGAAACTTCCAGGAATCTATAGCATAAGTCATGCCAAGGCCCACAGTATCGTAGTTGTCATCCTGGGTCTCGTAGGCGAGGCGAGCCGAGAACGCATCATTGATGTCGTAAGCCACCGTGGCACCATAGATGTTCTCGCCCTGCCCGCCTGCCCGGCCATCCTCGTCATCCACATAGCCTAGCGCCAAACGCAGGCCATCGACTTCGTAGCTGATGCCACCCTGGGTGACAACTTCCGAGGAGGGGGCATCGGGAGCTTCACCGCGCTTGCTGTAGTGCTTGGCGGAGATGAAGGCCTGGAACCCCTCCAGGTTGGGAGAGATATAGCCCAGGGAG
This sequence comes from Halomonas tibetensis, assembly GCF_042643535.1. NCBI lineage: Bacteria > Pseudomonadati > Pseudomonadota > Gammaproteobacteria > Oceanospirillales > Halomonadaceae > Halomonas > Halomonas tibetensis. Next base: position 76,191 of record NZ_JBHRSQ010000007.1, on the reverse strand, counting down.
TCGCCGCGCGCCTGGAGCCCACCGCCGCCGATCTCGAAGCCTTCGTTGATGTAGACGTCGAACGGACCGGCAACATAGTCGCTGTAGAAGCTGTCGTAGTTGCCGGCCATGAAGGTACCGAACTGCTCGCTCTTCAGGCCCAGGTAGCTGTTGCGAACCTCGCTGAATCCGGAGTCGGTATCGCGCTCGTCACCGTTGAAGCGCCACTGCACGCGAGCGAAGGCACTCAGGTCCGAGGTAATCTGGTGGCTGCCGGTAATCTGAAAGCGAGAGCCCACATTGACGAACTCTTCCCCATTGTCAGAAGTCGGCGTTTCCAGACCACCGCCCTCGATACCCATGGCGATACGGGCATAGAGGTCCAGCTTGGTGCCATCCTGGTCATAAACCACGGCGGCGTTACCGGCGGCACTTGCGGCCATAGCGGCTGCCACGGCGGCAGTCATCAGTGTCTTTTTCATGTTTTCCCCTTGAATAATCCTTGGAATTTAGAAGCTTCTATACGTACATTTCATTCTTATTTCGAAAAGAGCGTAACAGGATAATATTTCATACTGCTGACAGATTTTTGAACCTAATGAAATTATCAAAAACCGTATTTCGCAAACATAAAATCTATGCCTACCACCATGGCAAAGCCGAGCAAATAACTTATGTAGCCTAGATGACATAACAATGACATCAGCAAAAAATAGCTGCAATAAAATTGACACAATATCGTCAACGAGCATTAACCTGACCGAGAGAGCATATATCAATCGATTGATTGCCAGCGATTGTGCCGGTGCAACCACTTATTTTAAAACTTGTACCCGTCTCGGGATTTTCCATGAGCCACGACAGTGAAAAGGGCATTCGCCTTGAAGGGGTTGCCAAGCATTGGGGTAATAGCCGCGCCGTCGATGGCATCTCGTTCGATGTCCACCCCGGTCAGTTCGTGATCCTGCTCGGCCCCTCGGGGTGCGGTAAGTCAACGACGCTGCGCATGATCGCGGGCCTCGAACAGGCCACGAAGGGGTGCATCCACATCGGCGAGCGCGATGTGACCCGGCTTCCGCCGGGGGATCGCGGCCTCAGCATGGTATTCCAGTCCTATGCGCTCTTCCCCCACCTCAATGTCGCCGACAATATCGTCTTCGGCCTGCGCAGTCGCAAGGTGCCCAGGGCAGAGCGACGAGAACGCCTGCAGCGAGTGGCCGAACTGGTCGATCTCGGCGCCTACCTGGATCGCAAGCCGGCACAGCTCTCCGGCGGCCAGCGCCAGCGGGTGGCACTGGCCAGGGCGATCATCTCCGAGCACCCCATCTGTCTGATGGACGAACCGCTTTCCAATCTCGATGCCCGCCTGCGTGGGGAGATGCGGCGCGAGATCAAGGCGCTGCAATCCAGGCTGGGCATGACCGTGGTCTATGTCACCCATGATCAGGTCGAGGCGATGAGCATGGGTGATCGGGTGATCCTCATGCAAGACGGCGTCATCATCCAGGACGACAGCCCGGATGACCTCTACAACCGCCCCGCCACCGCCTTTGCCGCGAGCTTTATCGGCAGCCCGGCGATGAATCTGGTGAGTCTGGAAGCGGCGAGGGGCGCAGCCGTGATCGACGGCGAACCGAGCGTTGCCGTCGCGCCCGCCGAGGCGAGCCACGGTCAACTGGGCTTGCGACCCGAGGATATCTTAGTGCTGGGCCCCCACGAACCCGGACTACCTGCCAGGGTGATCGACGGCGAGTATCTCGGCGCCGATACCATTCTGCGCCTGGCCGTTGGCAACCAGGTACTGCGCGCTCGTCTTCCCGGCAAGCAGACGCTGGCCGATGGCCAGCGCTGTCGTCTCGGCTGGGCCCCGTCAGCGGCCCACCTGTTCGGTGACGACGGCGTGCGCCGGGATGATCTCACTCCCCTGACAGTTTCCGCGGCCTTAGGCCGCACTTCGGGCGAAGGCGAGCAAGGCGCGTCGCCTACGCACTCCGGCATTATCCCGGGCATTCACTCGTGAAAACAGGAGTCATCCCATGCGTGCGAGTCTCTCCTTCCCCCTGACGGCCATGGCCGCGGGCCTGCTTGCTGCCGGCCCCACCCTCGCCGACAACCCGGTCGAGCTGACCATGTACTACCCCATTGCCGTGGGGGGAGCCCTCACCGACGTCATCGACGGTCTGGTCGACCAGTTCGAGGCCGAGCACTCCGAGATCGTCGTGGATGCCATCTACGCCGGCAATTACGATGACACCCGGGTGCGCGCCATGTCGGCCATCGAGGCCGGTGACGCACCGCAGCTCTCGGTGCTCTTCTCCATCGACCTTTACGAGCTGCTGGAGCAGGACGCCATCATCGCCTTCGATGAGGTCATCGAGACCAACGAGGAACGCGAGTGGCTCGAGGGCTTCTATCCCGGTCTGATGGAAAATGGCCAGTTGGACGGCATGACGTACGGCATTCCCTTCCAGCGGTCGACCATCGTGCTCTACTGGAACAAAGACGCCTTCGAGGAAGCTGGCCTCGACCCGGAGACGCCACCGGAGACCTGGGACGACATGGCGCGAATGGCGGCCGCAGTGCGCGAGGCATCGAATGGCGAGCAGTGGGGCGTGATGGTTCCCTCCACCGGCTACCCCTACTGGATGTTCCAGGCTTTCGCTTTCCAGAACGGCCACCGGCTGATGAACGAGAATGGTACCGAGGTCTATTTCGACGATCCGGCCGCCATCGAGGCGCTGGAATACTGGGTCTCGCTGGCCACCGAGCACAACGCCATGCCCGACGGCACCATCGAATGGGGCACCCTACGCCAGAACTTCATCGAGCAGTCCACGGCGATGATCTGGCACACCACCGGCAACCTCACCGCGGTGCGTAACGAGGCCGACTTCGATTTCGGGGTCGCCATGCTGCCGATGAAGACCCAGCGGGGCAGCCCCACCGGGGGCGGCAACTTCTACCTCTTCAAGGATGCCAGCGAGGAAGAACAGCGTGCCGCCATGACCTTCATCCGCTGGATGACCGACCCGGAACGAGCCGCCGCCTGGTCTATCGAGACCGGCTACATGGGCGTTAGCCCGGCCTCCTATGAGACCGAGGCGCTGCGCGATTACATCGAGCAGTTCCCGCCGGCTGCAGTGGCCCGGGACCAGCTGGAGCACGGTACCGCCGAGCTCTCCACCTATCAGGGTGGCCGGATACGTCGGGCGCTGGACAACGCCGTCCAGGCGGCCCTGACCGGGCAGATGACGCCCGCCGAGGCACTGGCACAGGCCCAGAGAGAAGCCGAAGCGGCTCTGCGGCGCTATTCCCGCTGACGCGATGAGACCAGAAAAATGACCAAACCCTCGGGGCGGCGGCTGCCGCCTCGGGGCGCCCAATGACAACGGATGGCCGACATGGTCGAAATGACTGCCCATCGCCGCATGCAGCTCTATGGCGCCCTTCTGCTGCTACCGGCCGCCGTGCTGCTCTCCACCTTTGCCTACCTGCCGACCATCGCGACCCTGATCAACAGCCTGTTCCTGCCCGGCTTTCGCGGCGCGCCGACGGAATTCGTCGGGCTCGACAACTATCGGCTGCTGATCGAGGACAGTACCTTCTGGCGGGTGGCACGCAACAACCTGATCTATGCGCTGGGGACGATTCCCACCTCCATTGCCCTGGCGCTGGCCATGGCGCTGTTCGTCAACGCCCGCCTGCCGGGACGCGGCGTCGTGCGCATGGCCTATTTCACACCGACCATCTTGCCGATGATCGCCGCGGCGAACATCTGGATGTTCTTCTACGCCCCGCAGATCGGGCTGTTCAACAAGCTGCTCGGTGCCCTGGGCCTTTCAGGCGTCAACTGGCTGGGCGACCCCGGCGTCGCGCTCACCTCGGTGATCGTGATGACGGTGTGGAAAGAAGCTGGTTTCTTCATGATCTTCTATCTCGCCGCGCTGCAGGGCATGGCGCCCGAGCTCAAGGAAGCCGCCGACCTGGAAGGCACCAGCCGCTGGAGCTTCTTCTGGCGGGTCACCTTTCCTCTGCTGATGCCGACCACGCTGTTCGTGCTGATCAACGCGTTGATCAACGCGGTGCGAGTGGTAGACCACCTCTTTATCCTCACCAAGGGCGGGCCCAACAACGCCACCAACCTGCTGCTCTACTACGTCTACGAGAACGCCTTCTCGTTCTTCGACCGCACCTATGCCGCCACCATCACCGTGGTGATCCTTCTGGTACTGGCGATCGTGGCTACGGTGAAGTTCGCCATCCTCGACCGCAGGACACACTACCAATGAGTCAGCTCAGCACCGCCAAGACCGCCGTCAGGCCGATGCCCCTGCGCCTTCCCGGCCTGGAGACCATCGCCGCCTGGCTGCTGGCGTTGATCTGGATCTTCCCGCTGCTCTACGCCGTCTGGGCGGCCTTCCATCCACCGGCCTTCATGGTGAGATTCGATCTGCTCGCCCCGCTGACCCTGGACAATTTCGCCAACGCCTGGGCACAGGCTCCCTTTGCCCGCTACTACCTCAATACCTTCCTGCTGGTCACCGGGGTCGTGTTCGCCCAGTTCGTGGTCTGCACCCTGGCCGGCTTCGCCTTTGCGCGCTTCCCGATTCCCGGCAAGGACTTCCTGTTCATGCTGGTGCTGATTCAGCTGTTCGTCTTCCCCGAGGTACTGATCGTCGAGAACTATCGCATCGCCAGCTCTCTCGGGCTGGTCGACACCATCACCGGCATCGGGCTGCCCTATGTGGCCAGCGCCTTCGGCATCTTCCTGCTGCGCCAGACCTTCAAGACCATCCCCCGCGAGCTGGAGGATGCCGCGCGAATCGAGGGCTGCGGCTGGATGGCGATCCTGCTCAAGGTCTATGTGCCCCTGGCCAAGCCCACCTACCTGGCCTACGGGCTGGTGTCGATCAGCCACCACTGGAACAACTTCCTGTGGCCCCTGGTCGTCACCAACTCGGTGGAGAGCCGCCCGCTCACCGTCGGGCTGGGGGTCTTTTCGGCGCCGGAAACCGGCGTCAACTGGGCTACGGTCAGCGCTGCGACGCTGCTCAGCATCGCCCCGCTGCTGATCGCCTTCCTCCTCTTCCAGCGCCAGTTCGTGCAGTCCTTCCTGCGCTCCGGCATTCGCTAGGCACCAAGGATTCGATCGTCCCATAAGGCCACTCAGACGGGCTGGGAAGCCTTATCGGCGCGCACGCAGTTCAGCAGACAGAAGACGGCCAAGGCGCCTGTCATTGTCGGCAGCAGGAAGCCCACCGCATAGCTGCCGGTCAGCCAGACGATCAGGCTGAACAGCGCCGGCCCCACCAGCACTCCCATGTAGGTGAGCACCAGCACGGCGGCGGTAGCCTCGCCCACCTCTCCGGGCCGGCAGCGCCGGGCCACCTCGGCCAGGTAGACCCCGTTCCAGCCCACCGCCGTTGCGCCGGCGACCACCATCAGTGTGATCGTCAGCCAGGTGGGCACCCGGGTACCAAGGAGGGCGAGCAGCAGGAATACCGTGGCGATCATACCGGCCAACCCGAACAACACCTGCAGGCTGCCTCCCAGGCGATCGGCCAACGCGCCCCAGGCCAAGCGGCCGGACACTCCGGCCACATGCACCAGCGAAACGATCGCCCCAGCCATCACCAGAGTCAGCAGCAGCTCCTCGACCATAAAGGCCACCGCGAAGCTCAATAGCGAGAGCTGCGCCGCCGAAAGGCAAAAGCCGGTGGCGCCCAGCCAGCGCATGGCTCGGTCGCGCCGCAGCACGTCCAGGCTGCCGGCGCGCTGCATGCGAACCTCGGCATCGCGGGTGGCGTCCCAACGGGCGCGCCGCGGCTGAAGCAGCAGCAGCGTGGCCAGGCTGGCACCGCCCACCGCCAGGAAGGCCGCCTGCCAGTTCCAGTAGGCGGCCAGCGGCGGCGCCAGGAGCCCAGCCAGCACGCCGCCCAGGGGGACGCCGGTCTGCTTGATGGAGAATACGAGATTGCGGCGTTCAGGGGGCGTGAAGCGAGTGAGCAGCTCCGCGGCCGCGGGACTGGTGATCCCGTAGGCGAGACCCAGCATGAGGGTGGTGGCCAGCAGCGCCAGCGGCGAACCGATCAGGGCCAGCGCACAGCCGACCATGACCAGCGCTATGGCCAACTGGCTGGCTCGACAGCCGCCCAGGCGCCGAGCCAGCACGGCCGACTGCAGCGAGGTGAGCATCGCCACCCCGTAGAGCAGGCTGACCTGCAGCCCCACCCAGCCGGTCGGCACGCCGAAAGCCGCCGCCACCTGGGGCGCCAAGGTCGGCACCAGCAGCATGCCGCCGCTGCACAGCACCTGCACCCAGGTGGTGGCCGCCAGCACGCGCCAGCCTTCATGTCGAGCCGACGAGAAGGCAGAGGAAGGCTCAGACATGATGGCTCCGATCCAGGGAAAGACCGTTAGCCTACACACAATTTTTCACCCACCGCCAACGCTATTAGCGAAGGCAGCGTTCGTCGCTAGTTCAGGCTACCAGGGCAGCGGCTCGCCGTTGCTGTGCCAGAAGCTGCCGGTCGTTGCCAGGCTGAGCGCCTCGATGCGCTCGGCGATACCGGCAGCGGCTTCTTCCGGTGTGATCATGCCACCGAAGTCGACCATGCGGGTCTGCACATAGCCGGGATGAAGCTGAACCACCGCGATGCCGCGGGGCTTGAGGTCCATGGCCAGCGATTTGCCGAAGGCGTTGAGCGCCGCCTTGGAGGCGCGATAGCCGTAGCGCCCGCCGGAGTCGTTGTCGGCGATGGAGCCCATGCGGCTGGTGATGTTGGCCACCTTGCTGCCTTCTCCCAGGCAGCCGAGCAGCGCCTCGGTCACTCGCAGCGGCGCGTAAGCATTGACCTCCATTTGCTCGCGAATGGAATCGAAGTCGAGCTCGCCCAGGCGCTCGTCCTTGAGCAGGCCAGCGTTGTTGATCAGCAGGTCGAGCCGCTGGCCCTCCAGCTCAACGGCCAGGCGGGCGACGTCTTCGTCAAGGGTCACATCGACGCCCTCGATAACCCTGCCGGCCACCTGCCGAAGCTCGGCGGTATCGTCACCGCTGCTGCGGCAGACGCCGATCACCTCCCAGCCGGCATCGCGGTAGCGGCTCGCCAGGGCGAGACCGACGCCGCGATTGGCGCCGGTGATCAGTACGGTAGACGGCATAACAACTCCTCGTTAATAGGTGAACAACACGACAGTGGCGCAGCAAGGCGCCGACATCAAGTCGGCCCATTGCACGAAAGAGGACCTTTTCGGTACTATTTAATCGTTCAAAACATCCATGACCGGAGTGCGTCAAGTGCGCACCAACCGCGTCGCCCAAGGCCTGGCTACCATGCAGAACACCGACCCAGAGATCAGCCACCAGCAGAGGACCCGCGACACCCGACGCGTTACTGTGCTTGCCATCTGGGTCGACGGCATCGTCGGCCTGGTCAAGGTGATCACCGGTGCCCTGGTAGGCTCGGCGGCGCTGATCGCCGACGGCATTCACTCCTTTTCGGACCTGATCACCGATGGCTTCGTACTGGCCGCCACCCACTATGGCAGCCAGGGGCCGGATCATGATCATCCCTATGGACATGGTCGCATCGAGACCTTGGCCACGCTATTCCTGGGCAGCGTACTGATCTTCGTGGCAGGCGCCATCGCCTGGTCGAGCATGGAACGGCTATTCTCCGGCGCCCAGATACCGCCGCCAGGCATCTGGGCCATGCTGATTGCCTTGGCCGCCCTGCTTGCCAAGGAGGCCTTGTTCCAGATCACCATGCGCGTGGCACGCCGCCTGGACTCCAAGCTGCTGGCGGCCAACGCCTGGCACTCCCGCTCGGACGTGCTCTCCACCGGGGTGGTGCTGGTGGGCCTGGTGGGCACCCAGTTCGGCCACGGCTGGCTGGATACGCTAGCCGCAGTGGTCGTGGGACTGCTGGTCGGCAAGGTAGGTTGGGACCTGCTGTGGGAGGCGGGCCGGGAGCTGGTGGATACCGCCCTGCCGGTGTCACAGCAGGAGGCGATGCGCGACGTGGCACTAAACGTGCCGGGAGTGGAGGGCATCCACGATCTGCGCACTCGCCAGTCGGCAGGACGCACCATGCTGGATCTTCACGTGGTGGTATCGCCGCGCATCAGCGTTTCCGAGGGCCACGAGATCGGCAACGAGGTGAGCCGCCGAATGCGTCATGCCTTTCCTGCGCTGACCGACCTGACCTTCCACATCGACCCAGAGGATGACGCCGGCGCGGGAGACCCGAGCCGACTGCCCGGCCTGCCGTTGCGTCACGAGGTGGAGGCGGCGCTGGAGCAGCGCTGGTCCACCCTCCCCGACTGGCCTGAGCTGCGCGACCTGGAGCTGCACTACCTGGAGGGTCGTGTCACGGTGGTGGCCTGCCTCGACGAGCACTCACCGCTGGAGAGCCAGCAGACAGCTCGCCGGCTTAAGGCCGCTGCCGCAGACCTCGACTGGTTCTCCCACGTGGAGATTCGCCGCCTGGCGCCGCTGCCCTCTGCCGCCGGCTGACGGCTGACGGCCAGGGTCACGTCTGCTCGTGGGTGACATCGTCGCTTCCGGCGGTGACAATGGCCGGCCACTTTGTGACGCCACCTACTGACTCGGCGGTTCCCCGGCATGAGCAACCTTCTGCACATCCTGCATCTCGACGAGCACCTGGTAGCCGTTCACAAGCCGGCGGGACTGCTGGTCCACCGCACCGCCCTGGCCCGGGGCGAGTGCGAATTCCTGCTGCAGCGGCTGCGCGACCAGCTCGGTCGGCGGGTCTATCCCGTGCATCGACTGGATCGCCCCACCTCAGGGGTGATGCTGTTCGCCCTCACGCCGGAGATCGCCAAGCGGCTCAGCGAGGCCTTCACCGAGCGCCTGGTGGCCAAACGCTACCTGGCGGTGGTGCGCGGCATCGGTCCCGTAGCGGATCGGCTCGAGTACCCGCTGCGCGAGGAGGATGGCAGCCGCCCCAAAGCCGAGATGCCCGCCATGGACGCGGTCACCGAGATAAGGCGCCTGGACAGCGTAGAATTGCCGGTACAGGTGGATCGCTATCCGCACAGCCGCTATTCCCTGATGGAGGCCCGCCCACTCACCGGTCGGCGCCACCAGATCCGCCGCCATCTGTCCCAGCGCGGCTACCCGATCATCGGCGATGCCAAGCACGGCAAAGGCAACCACAACCGATTTTTCGCCGAGCGGCTGGACGCCCCGCGGCTACTGCTGGCTGCCACCGGGCTCGCCTTCGCGCATCCGGTGACCGGGCAGCCACTGCGTTTGAACTGCGCACTTGACGCCACCATGACGGCGCTCTTCCAGCGATTCGGCTGGTCCGGCCACCTGCCGGTGGACACAGTGCAGGAGGGCCCGTCCCATCATCAACCCGCCGCCACCGACTGACCGACACGCCACCATGACCAATCTGCCCTTCGCCTCTTCTGCCATTCCCCCCCAGGACTCCGTCGACACGGACGACTACGCCCTGCGCTTCGGCGGCATCCGCCGACTCTACGGCACCCGCGCCTTCGAGCACTTCCGCTCTGCCCACGTGGTGGTGGTGGGCGTGGGCGGCGTAGGCAGTTGGACGGTGGAGGCGCTGGCCCGCTCCGGCATCGGTCGGCTCACCCTGATCGATCTTGACGACGTCTGCGTCTCCAACGTCAATCGTCAGCTCCATGCCCTGGACGGCACCATCGGCCGGCCCAAGGTCGACGTGCTGGCCGAGCGCTGCCGGGCCATCCAGCCGGGCATCGAGGTGGTGGCCGACACCGCCTTCGTCACCCCCGCCAACCTGGCCGAACGCATCCCCGAGGATGCCGATCATGTGGTGGACGCCATCGACAGCGTGGTGGCCAAGGTGGCGCTGATCGCCTGGTGCAAGCGACGCAAACTGCCGATCACCGTCACCGGTGCCGCCGGCGGCCAGATCGACCCCACCCGCATCCGAGTTGGGGACCTGGCCCGCACCGAGCACGATCCCCTGCTGGCCAAGGTGCGCGCCCAGCTGCGCCGCGAGTTCGGCTTCTCGCGCAACCCGAAGCGGCGCTTTTCGGTGGAGTGCGTCTACTCCGACGAACAGCTGGTCTACCCGGCCAGCGACGGCGAAGTTTGCCTACAGAAGCCCGGCAGCGGCGAGTCCACGCGTCTGGACTGCGCCTCCGGCTTCGGCGCCGCCACCTTCCTTACCGGCAGCTTCGGCTTTACCGCCGCCTCCCGGGTGCTGGCCCGGCTGGCGAAACGGGCCGCGATGGCTGCCGCCGATAACATCTCGTCGCCCTGAGTTCGCTCTTCAATTCCCTGACCTCAGCCCCTGACATCATGCCCATGGAGTCTGCCATGCCCCGTCCGCTTCCCGTCCCAGGCATCTACGCCCACTACAAGGGCAACCGCTACGAGGTGCTGGGCTTGGCCCACCACAGCGAGACCGAGGAGCCCCTGGTGGTCTACCGCGCCCTCTACGGTGAATACGGCCTGTGGGTTCGCCCCCTGGACAACTTCACCGAACTGGTGGAAGTGCGAGAAGAGCCGGTGCCACGCTTCGAGCTCGAGAAGGCGTTCTAAGGCCCTTATTCTGACGCCCCTTAGCGCTGGCCTCGGTGGGCCCATCCGGTCATCCGCTTCTCCAGCAGCGCGAACAGCTCGTACATCACCATGGCCATGGCGCTGATCACGATCAGCCCGGCAAACACCAGCGACATGCGCATCTGGGAGCCGGCGCTCATCATCAGGTAGCCGATGCCCTGGTTGGAGGCCACGGTCTCCGAGACCACGGTACCCACGAAGGCCAGCGTGATGGCGATCTTCAGAGAGGCGAAGAAATAGGGCAGCGAGCGCGGCAGGCCCACCTTGAGCAGCACGTCGAGTCGTTTCGCCCCCAGCACCCTCAGCACGTCCTCCAGTTCCGGCTCCAGGGTCGCCAGGCCGGTGGCCACGTTGACCACGATGGGAAAGAAGCAGATCAGGAAGGCGGTGAGAATCGCCGGCACCGAGCCGATGCCGAACCACACCACCAGGATCGGTACGAAGGCCACCTTGGGGATGGCGTTGAAACCCACCAGCAGCGGATAGCAGGCGTGGTAGAGAAAGCGTGATGAGCCGACAATAAAGCCCAGCACCAGACCCACTGCGACTCCCAGGCCAAAGCCCGCCATGGTGGTCCAGAAGGTCTGCCAGGAGTGCATGCCGATAGGGCCGGCAAAGGTGACCAGGGCCTGGGCGGTGGCCGAGGCGCTGGGAAAGATGAAGGGCGGCACGTCGAAGGCGCGCACCGTGACCTCCCAGATCACGATCAGGACCGCCACGGCGATCCACGGAGCCAGGCGTTCGAGCAGCCGGTTGTGCTTGGACATGGTGACTCCTCAGCTGCCGTGGATCTCGCCGATCCGAGAGCGAAGCTCCTGCACCAGGGTGGTGAAGGGCGTCTCAAAGGTCATTCCCAGGTCCCGCGGGCGCGGGAAATCAATCCGCCGCCGCTCAAGGATCCGCCCGGGGCGACGGCTCATCACGTAGACGGTATCGGCCAGGAAGGCCGCCTCACGCAGGTCGTGGGTCACCAGTACCACGGTGAAGCGCTGGGCCTCCCAGAGGTCGCGCAGCACGCACCACAGCTCCTCCCGGGTGAAGGCGTCCAGGGCCGCGAAGGGCTCGTCGAGCATCAGTAGCCGCGGCCGGTGGATCAGCGCCCGGCAGATGGAGGCACGCTGCTGCATCCCCCCAGAGAGCTGCCAGGGGTACTGGTCCTCGTAGCCTGCCAGGCCCACGGTGCTCAACAGCTCCCGAGCCCAGCCCTCGAACTCGGCGCGACGGCGGCGAAACTGCGAGCGATAGGGTTTGACGATCTCCAGAGGCAGTAACACGTTGTCCAGGGTCGTGCGCCACGGCAGCAGGTTGGAGCTCTGGAAAGCCATGCCGCAGATCTTCAGCGGCCCACTTACCGGCTCCCCGTCGACTCGCACACTGCCCGCGGAAGGTGCGTTCAGGCCGGTGCACAGCTTCATGAAAGTGGACTTGCCGCAGCCCGATGGCCCCACGAAAGCCACAAACTCGCCCTCATCGATGGCGAGCGAGATCTCCTCGATGGCATTGCCGCTGTCGTCGTAGGCCAGGCTCACCCGGTCGAAGGCCACGAAAGGCGTCGCTGCCCCGGGCGGGGCAGCGGTGTTTCGATCCAGCGTGGCGGTTGCCGTCATGCTCAGTCTCCCTGACCCGGGAAGATCATGCGCTCGCCCTGCTCGGGCAGGAAGCGGGAGGTGAAGACCCGCTCCGCCGAGGGCACCTCGGGCAAGTCATAGGCGTCGGCCACCAGCTGTATGGCGTTCGTCAGGCGCGTCTCGTCCACCGCACCGGCGCCGTGGGCGCGGGCCTCTTCGGTATCGATCACGCTCTCGATGGCCAGCTTGAGCCGCCGGGTCTCCATCGCCACGTCGATGAGGCCGTCGCGGGCCACTACATAGTCGATGGCCCCCTCGGGGTCAGCCAATGTCTCGGCCAGCGCGCGATTGAAGGCGCGCAGGAAGCCTGCTACCGCCTCAGGGTTCTCCTCGGCGAAGGACTCGCTGGCAATGATGGCGTTCCCGTAGAGCGGCACCCCGAAATCCGGGAAGGGCATGATGGTCAGGTCTTCCTCACCCATACCGCGTCCCTCGAGATTGAGCAGGCTGGTGAAGTAGAAGCCGGTGATAGCGTCCACGTCGCCGCGCACCAGCAGGGTCTCGCGAAGGGTCGGATCGACGTTCTGCCACTCGACGTCATCGGCATCGAGGCCATTGGCGGCGGCGAAGATGCCCCAGGCGCGGTAGCCGGTGTCGAAGGCCGGCGCGGCGATCGACTTGCCTGCGAGGTCCGCCGGCGAATCGATACCGCGATCCTTGCGCGCGAAGACCGAGGCCGGGGAGCCGTCATAGACCACATAGACCCCCTGGATACCCGGGCCATCGGGGTTCTCGGCCAGGAACTCCACCAAGGCGTTGAGATCCCCGAAACCCATCTCGTAGGCCCCCGAGGCCACGCGGTTGATGGCGCCGGCCGAGCCGCTGCCGGAGTCGACCTGGACGTCGAGGCCTTCCTCGGCGAAATAGCCGCGTTCCACCGCCATCAGGAAGGGTGCCGAGGGCCCCTCGAAGCGCCAGTCGAGCTGGAAGCGGATACGGGTCTCGTCGGCCAGGGCGGCACTGCCGAGGGTGGCGCCGGCAAGGGTTAAACCGAGCACACCGCCCAGCAGGCCGGCAGAATAAGAAAGATGACGACTCATGGAAATACCCTCACGCTGATCGTTGTAATTGTGACGATGCAGGAAGCCTGCCAGGTTGGCCGCCTGACCCCTCGGTAAGGGTCGACGCGCCATGGTGGAACAGCCGCACTATCCCCATGGGCCCCATGAGGGCGCAATGCCCGACGCCCCGTCGGGGACTATGCACCAGCGTAGAACATTAGCGGAAATTGAGGCGCAAGATCTCTGATACGCAACCGGCGCCACAAGGGCGCCGGTAGAAAGTGCGAAATGAGATGGCGACGAAGGCTTACTCTTCGCCGGCGACCTGCATCTGCTTGAGCATGTAGTTCTCGATGCCGACCTTGTCGATCAGGCCGAGTTCGGTCTCGATATGGTCGATATGCTCTTCCTCGTCGGCGAGGATGTCACGAAAGAGATCGCGGCTCACGTAGTCCTTGACCTGCTCGCAGTAGGTGATCGCCTCGATGTAATCATTGCGCCCTTCGTGCTCGATCTTGAGATCGCACTCGAGCATCTCGCGAACGTTCTGGCCGATGTTGAGCTTGCCGAGATCCTGAAGATTGGGCATGCCTTCGAGAAAGAGGATGCGCTCGATCAACTTGTCGGCGTGCTGCATCTCCTCGATGGACTCGCCGTACTCCCATTTGGCCAGTTTCTGCAGGCCCCAGTCCTTGTAGATCTTGGCGTGCAGAAAATACTGGTTGATCGCCACCAGCTCATTGCCCAGTGCCTTGTTGAGATGCTCGATGACCTTGCTGTCGCCTTTCATGGATTCACCTTGTGGCTATCGTCGGGAAAGTGTCGCTGCAGCCTGGCGTGCCAAGGACGGCATTACCAAGCGTTGCACACCAGTCTAGCGACTTCTGACGAAAAACCAATGAAATCAATTGCCTGATAACGAAAGCGAGAACGATCTAGATTCCATCAGGTAGCGTAGGCCAGGTCTCCGGCGCCTACCATCAATTCGTCTTTCACTGCGTCTCGGGTGATGCCCTTGCCTTGACTGGCACACTTGCCGCACTGGGTGCCGCAGCCGGTCTCACGCTGGACGTCGCGCCAGCTGCGAGCCCCGTCCTCGACAGCCCGGCGAATCTGGTGGTCTGAGACCCCCTTGCAGAGACATACATACATCGGCATCACCTCGCTGACAACTGCAAGGATAAATGTAAATGATTCGCATAGGCTCTTGCAAGCGAGAAACGACCAATACCTGATCAGAGTCAACTGTCGTTGCTCCTCTCCCCTTACCTGGATGGCTTGGGCAGCACGACCACTCGAGTGCCTGAGACGATATCCGACCAGCTGCGCCGCTCGGCATCGAACAGGATCCACAGGTAGCCCAGACCGAAAGCGGCAATTGACAAGCAAGCCACCAGGAAGCGTACTGCCGCCTGGACCAGGCTGATGGAATAGCCGTCGGGAGTCTCCATCCGAAGCCGCCATGCCTGCATACCGAGCGTCACGCCGCCGCGCATCCAGAAAAAGGCAAAGAAGGTGAAGGCCGACGCCAGCAGCAGCAGCTGCAGCGACAGCCCCCAGAACGGGCTATCCCCTACCTGCTCGGCGGGAATCCCCAGCAGATGTCTTCCTGCCAGCAAGTGCAAGCCGGCCACCAGTAGCCAAATGGCCGCCACCAGAAAGGCATCATAGATCATGGCGCCCAGCCGGCGAGCAAGCCCCGCCGGGTAGACGTCGTCCAGGTTGCCGAAACGTCGTTGCATGGGAGTTCCTTGCTCAAGCGGTTCGCCGCAGCAGGTAGAGCCCCACGGCGGCACAGATCAGGGTCGGCGCCAGCACCGCCCAGGCGGGCGAGAAGCCGAACACAATGGAGGCCGGTGCCAGCAGGTCCTGCAAGTATTTGAAAACCAGGCCGGTCACCACGCCGTAGAAGACCCGGGTACCGGCCGCCACGGTGCGCAGGGGGCCGAACACGAAGGAAGCGGCCACCAGTACCAGCGACCCCATGGTCAAGGGCATCAGCATCTTCTGCCAGAAATAGAGCAGGGGCTGGGTCGCCGCCTGACCCTGGGCCTGAAGATAGCGGGCATAGGCCAAGAGCTCGCTGGGCGACTGGCTGTCGATGGGCCGCAGCAATCGATTGAGCTGCTCCGGCGTCAGGCTGGTGTCCCAGGGCAGGGCCTCGTGCCGCACGGCTTCGGTGCGTTCGTCGTGGAAGCGTGTGACCTCTACCCCCTCCAGCTGCCAGCTGTCGTTACGCCAGACGGCGCGTTCGGCGCTGGTGGCCTCCAACAGGCGCGACCCCTCAAAGCGGTAGCGGGTCAGATCAAGCACAGTGTCGTCGGCGCGGATGGCCCCGAATCGATAGAAACTGTCGCCCTCGCGCTGCCAGCCACCTCGCTCGGTGAGCACAGCCCCGGCTCCCTGGATGCGCTCCAGACGCCAGGCATTGGCGAACTGCTCGGTACGCGGGGCAACGTATTCCGCCACCAGCAGCAGCAGCACGATCACCAGAATAATCGGTTTCATCGCCCCCCACAGAATACGGGTCAGGGAGCGTCCCGCAGCACGCATCACCGTGAGCTCGTTGTTCGAGGCCATACTGCCCAGTCCGATCAGGGCGCCGATAAGCACGCCCACCGGGGCATACTGATAGAAGCGCCAAGGGAGGCGCATCGTCAGGTAAAGCAGCACCTGAAAGGCGCCATAGCTGCCCTCGACATCGTCCAGGTCGTTGATATAAGTGATCACCAGGTCCAGGCCCAGCAGCACCACCTGCACCACGATGATGGCTCCCAGCACGTTGCGTGCCAGATATCGGTCAAAACGATCGGCGATCATCCGCTCATCCCCTTGCGCTGGGCTCGCGTCATCATGATCAACCCGAGGGCCAGGAAGGCGCCATGGATCGGCCACATTCCCACCATGGCCGGAAGGCTGCCGCGACCGATGGCGTCCAGGGCGGCCAGCAGCAGGCTCAGGTAGGCCACATGAAGGAAGATCGCCGGCAGCAGCTTGGCGAAGCGCCCCTGACGCGGGTTGACTCGAGAAAGCGGCATTGCCAGCAGAGTCAGAATGAAGACCATCAGCGGCAGGCCCAGCCGCCATTGCAGCTGAGCCTGAGCGCGTGCCGAGTCGTCGCCGAAAAGGGCCGCCGTGGTGGCGTACTCGGGAGCGTCGAGCTCGCGCATGTCGTCGGCCTGGGAGAGACGCACGGCGTAAGTGTCGAACTCGAGCCGCTCGGCCTCGAAGCGCCCCGGTGCCACGCTATAGCGCTCGCCGTTGGCAAGGACCAGGAAGCGGCTGCCGGTCTCCCCATCCAGGGTCTGGTACCCTCCCTCGGCACGGGTCGTTGCTGTATCCGGAGTACCGTCTCGGCGGCGCTGGCGCTCGCTGATAAAGACGCCGCGCATCTCGCTGCCATCATCGCTGATCCCCTCCATGTACGCGGTGCGGCCGCTGCCGAACTCCTGGAAGCGCCCCGGCGCCAGGGCCGAAAAGTCGATTCGACTGCGCTGCTCCTCGAGCATGACAGCGTTTTGCAGGGCGCCGGCAGGCGTCAGCCAAAGGCTGCACAGTGCCACCAGGATCGCCACCAGAGTGGCCGGTACCAGGCTCACCTGCAGCAGCCGGTTGGGACTGGTACCGCAGGCCACCAGCACGGTGATCTCGCTGTTGAGGTACAACTGCCCATAGGCGAGCAGGATCCCTAGAAAGAAGGCCAGTGGCAGGATCAGCTCAAGGAATCCCGGCAGATGAAACAGCATCAGGGTGCCGAGAATGCTGGCCGGAATGTCGCCTTCGGCGGCATTGCTGAAGTAGCGAATAAAGCGACTGCCCATGATCACCAGCATCAGAACGCCGGCGACGGCGGCCATGGTCAGCAGGATCTCGCGGGTCAGGTAACGGAAGATGATCATACGGCGCCCGCCATGCAAAGGGGCCATGCCTTGGGTACACTGGTGCGGCACGGCGACGTGACGGCATTATCCAGAATCCCCCTGCACTTGTAACCCTAACCCTTGTAACCTCAACGCCTGCAACCAACACGCTTGTCTGTGGAGACGCCATGGAATTCCCAGTAAAGACGGGTAACCCCGCCAAGGTCGAGACCGCCTGTCTCGTCATCCCGGTGTACCAGGACGGCGACCTGCTGCCCGCCGCTGCACGCCTCGACGACGCCAGCGAGAAACTCATCGGCCAGCTCATCGAGCGCGGCGATTTCGACGCCAAGCTGGGCAAGGTGCAGATGATCCCCTTTGCGCCAGGACTCTCCGCCGAGCGGCTGCTGCTGGTGGGCCTGGGCAAGCGCGACAAGTGCCAGGAGGGCGCCTTCGTCAAGGCCCTGAACGCCACCTTTACTGCCCTGGCAGACCTGCCGGTGGACGACTGCGCCGTGACCTTCACCGACGTGCCCCTGGCCGAGCGGGACGCCGACTGGAAGACGCGCATGGTCGCCGAGGCTACCCATCGCGCTCTCTATCGCTTCGACCAGTTCAAGTCCGATAAGGCTCCCGCACCTCGCCTGGAGCGGGTGACGCTGCTGGTCACCGAGGACAGTGAAGCCGGCAGCGCCCGCGAGGGAGCGCGCATCGGCGACGCCGTGGGCCGGGGCATGAATACCGCTCGCACGCTGGGCAACCTGCCCGGCAACGTCTGCACCCCGAGCTATCTGGCCGAGCAGGCCGAGGCGCTGGGCAAGGCCTCCCGCGGCGCGCTGACGGTGGAGATCCTCGACGAGGAGGCCCTGGAAGCGCTGGGCGCCCACAGCCTTCTTTCGGTGGGCCGCGGCAGCGAACAGCCCTCGCGGCTGATCGTGATGAAGTATCAGGGCGCCGAGGATCCTGACGATGCTCCCCATGTGCTGGTGGGCAAGGGCATCACCTTCGACACCGGCGGCATCTCGCTCAAGCCCGGCGAAGCCATGGACGAGATGAAGTTCGACATGTGCGGAGCGGCCAGCGTGTTCGGCACCGTCGAGGCGGTGCTCGGTATCCGACCCAAGATCAATCTGGTCGCTATTGTCGCCGCCGCCGAGAACATGCCCGATGGCCGCGCCACCAAGCCCGGCGACATCATCAAGACCCTCAAGGGTCTCTCCGTGGAGGTGCTCAACACCGACGCCGAGGGACGCCTGGTGCTGTGCGACGCCCTGACCTACGCCGAGCGCTTCGAGCCGGCCAGCGTGGTGGACATCGCCACCCTGACCGGCGCATGCATCATCGCCCTGGGCCACCACGCTACCGCCCTGCTTGCCAACGACGACGACCTGGCACTTGACCTGCTCGACGCCGGCGAGGCGTCCTGGGACCGCGCCTGGCACCTGCCGCTTTGGGATGAGTACCAGGAGCAGCTCGACTCCAACTTCGCCGACCTGGCCAACATCGGTGGCCGCCCGGCCGGCACCATCACCGCTGCCTGCTTCCTCTCTCGCTTCGCCGACACGTTCCCCTGGGCGCATCTGGATATCGCCGGCACCGCCTGGACCTCCGGCAAGGAAAAGGGCGCCAGCGGACGCCCGGTGGGCCTGCTGACCCAGTACCTGCTGGACCGCGAAGGCGACGCTTCCGTGGAGACAGAAGCAGAAACCGAGGCGGAATAGCGGCGTGGGCTTGCGTTTTTCCCGCGTCGCCTTTCTCATGTGAGTTGACGATAAATCTACGACCCGGGCCGGCTCTCGCCGGCCCGAATTTCCTGTATCACCCCGGGGCAGGCACGCTCCGGGCGTAGCGGAGACCCCTTGCCGTGTCGACTGCCAGCTTTGAACTCCTGCCCAACTCCACTCCCACGGCCGACTCTGTCCGTGAAGACACCCTCGCCAACCCCGGTTTCGGCCAGTATTTTACCGACCACATGGCCCATGTTCGCTGGACGCTAGACGCGGATTGGCACGGCCGCGAGGTGCGACCCTACGGGCCGCTAACCCTGGACCCCGCCGCCGCAGTGCTGCATTACGCCCAGGAAATCTTCGAGGGCATCAAGGCCTATCGTCACGCCGACGGCTCCGTGTGGACCTTCCGTCCGGAGAAGAATGCCGAGCGTTTCCGTCGCAGTGCCCGCCGTCTGGCCTTGCCGGAGCTCTCCGATGCGGACTTCATCGGTTCGCTCAAGGCGCTGCTGGCCCAGGACCATGCCTGGGTGCCCACGCCGCGGAGTGAGGCCGACGAGTGCAGTCTCTATCTGCGTCCCTTCATGATCGCCAGCGAGAAGTTTCTCGGCGTGCGTCCGGCCCACGAGGTGGACTACTACGTGATTGCCTCGCCTGCAGCGGCCTACTTCAAGGGCGGCGTGGAACCGGTCTCCATTTGGCTCTCCAGCCACTACAAGCGCGCCGCGCCGGGCGGCACCGGGTTCGCCAAGTGCGGCGGCAACTATGCCGCCTCCCTGGCCGCCCAGAAGGAAGCCAGCGCCCACGACTGCGGCCAGGTGGCCTTCCTGGATGCCGTCGAGAACAAGTGGATCGAGGAACTGGGCGGCATGAACCTGTTTTTCGTCTTCAAGGATGGCCGTATCGCTACCCCGCGTCTGACCGACACCATCCTCGAGGGCGTCACCCGCGACTCGGTGCTGACCCTGGCCCGCGACGAGGGGCTCTCTCCCGAGGAGCGCCCCATCAGCATCGACGAGTGGCGCGAGGCGGCGGCCTCCGGCGAACTCACCGAGGTCTTCGCCTGCGGCACTGCCGCAGTCATCACCCCGGTGGGCGAACTGGTCACCGAGGACGGTGCCATCCGGCTGAAGGCGGACAGCGGCAATCCCATCGCCAAGCGTCTGCGCACCAAGCTGCTCGATTTACAGTACGGCCGCACCGAAGATACCCATGGCTGGCTGACCCGGCTGGTGTAACCACCGTCCAGCGCGCCCCTCGCCTTTCGAGGGGCGCCGGAGGATAACCACCATCCCATGACTCAGATCGACTTCTACGTCTTGCCCGATACTACCCTGGAGGCGCGCCTCGACTTCGCCTGCCGGCTGGCCGAGACCATCCAGCGCAAGGGCTACCGCTTGCATCTCCACGCCGAGGATGAGGCCATGGCACGAGATCTTGACGAGCGGCTCTGGACCTTCCGCCCCGACGCCTATGTGCCCCACGCGCTTCTTGGCGATGAACCCGCTGGCGTCGAGGTGGACACCCGAATTCCGGTGACCATCGGCTGGCAGACTCCGCCCTCCCCCGATCTCGCCGTGCAGGCGCTGCTCAACCTCGCACCAGGCATTCCCGAGTGGTTCTCGCGCTTCGAGCGAGTCGCCGAGATCATCAACCAGCATCAGGACGTGCTCACCGCCAAGCGCGAGTGCTGGCAGACCTATAAAAAGCGCGGCTACCCGGTCAAGGCGCATCAGCTCCGCGGGCAGCCAGGCTGACGTCAGGCGCCCCACCGCGCTATAATCGCACCCATTTTTGTCGCTCTCTCCTGCCGTCCGGCCCTCTGGCCGGCGGTGATCATTTCTGGACCCGGAACGCCCATGGACAAGACCTACCAACCCGAGCAGATCGAATCCCGCTGGTACGAGCGCTGGGAGGCCGATGGCCGCTTCGCCCCCTCAGGCCAGGGCGAGCCCTACTCCATCATGATCCCGCCGCCCAACGTCACCGGCAGCCTGCACATGGGCCACGCCTTCCAGGACACCATCATGGACACCCTGACCCGCTGGCGGCGGATGCAGGGACGCAACACCCTTTGGCAGGTAGGCACCGACCACGCCGGCATCGCGACGCAAATGCTGGTGGAGCGCAAGGTCGCCGCCGAGGAGGGCAAGACCCGCCACGACCTGGGCCGCGACGCCTTCATCGACAAGGTCTGGGAGTGGAAACACGAGTCCGGCGGCCATATCACCCGCCAGCTGCGCCGCATGGGTGCCAGCGTCGACTGGAGCCGCGAGCGCTTCACCATGGACGACGGCTTCTACAAGGCGGTCCAGGAAGTCTTCGTTCGCCTCTACAAAGAAGACCTCATATACCGCGGCAAGCGGCTGGTCAACTGGGACCCGACCCTGCACACCGCCATCTCCGACCTGGAAGTGGAGAACCGTGACCAGCAGGGGCAGTTCTGGCATTTCCGCTACCCGCTGGCCGATGGCGTCACCACCGACGCTGGCCTCGATTACCTGGTCGTCGCCACCACCCGCCCTGAGACCCTGCTAGGAGATACCGGCGTAGCAGTCAACCCCGAGGATGCGCGCTACGCCTCGCTGGTGGGCAAGTTCGTCAACCTGCCGCTGGTGGGACGACGCATTCCCATCGTGGCCGACGAGCATGCCGACATGGAGAAGGGCTCGGGCTGCGTGAAGATCACCCCCGCCCACGACTTCAACGACTACGAGGTCGGTCGGCGCCAGGAGCTGCCGCTGATCAACGTTTTCAGTCAGGATGCGCGTATTCTCGATCGCGCCGAGGTTTTCGATATCCAGGGCCGTCCGCTGCCGGAGATCGATGCGAGCCTGCCGGAGGCCTACGCCGGCCTGGATCGCTTCGAAGCGCGGGCGCGGATCGTCGCCGACATGGAGGCCGCGGGGCTCCTCGAGCAGATCGAGACGGTCAACAACACCCTGCCCTACGGCGACCGCAGCGGCGACGTCATCGAGCCGCTGCTCACCGATCAGTGGTTCGTCGCCGTGGAGAGCCTCGCCAAGCCGGCCATCGAGGCCGTCGAGAAGGGCGATATCCAGTTCGTGCCCAAGAATTACGAGAACATGTACTTCGCCTGGATGCGCGATCTCCAGGACTGGTGCATCTCCCGCCAGCTTTGGTGGGGCCACCGCATTCCCGCCTGGTACGACGCGGATGGCAACGTCTTCGTGGCGCGCAACGAGGTGGAGGCCACCCGGGACTATCTGGTCGAGCTGGCCCACTTCATCGAGCATGAGCAGGGCGACTTCGACACCGCAATGCGGCTGCGCGGCTTCAACCAGTTGCTGGGCAGCACCACCGAGCTGACCGCCGATGCGCTGACGACCATGGAGAAGCTGGGGGTGCCGCGCCTCACCCAGGACGAGGACGTCCTCGACACCTGGTTCAGCTCGGGCCTGTGGACCTTCGGCACCCTGGGCTGGCCGGAGCGCACCGAGGAGCTGCGTACCTTCCACCCCTCCAGCGTCCTGGTCACCGGCTTCGACATCATCTTCTTCTGGGTCGCGCGGATGATCATGCTGACCCTGAAGTTCACCGGCGAAGTGCCCTTCAAGCAGGTCTATGTGCACGGTCTGGTGCGGGACGGCCAGGGCCAGAAGATGTCCAAGTCCAAGGGCAACGTGATCGACCCCATCGACCTGATCGACGGGATCGAGCTCGACACCCTGATCGAGAAGCGCACCGGCAACATGATGCAGCCCCAGAAGGCCAGGGCGATCGAGAAGGCCACCCGCAGCGAGTTCCCCGAGGGCATCGAACCCCACGGCACCGATGCGCTGCGCTTCACCTTCCTGTCCCAGGCCACCACCGGGCGCGACATCAAGTTCGACATGGGCCGCCTGGATGGCTACCGCAACTTCTGCAACAAGCTGTGGAACGCCTCGCGCTATGCGCTGATGAACGCCGAGGGCGAGGACTGCGGGGCAGACGGTGGCGACGTCGAGCTGTCGCTGGCTGACCGCTGGATCGTCTCGCGGCTGCAGCAGACCGAAGTCCAGGTCACCAAGGCCATGGAGGAGTTCCGCTTCGACCATGCCTCCCAGGCGCTCTACGAGTTCGTCTGGAACGAGTACTGCGACTGGTACCTCGAGCTCTCCAAGCCGGTGCTCTGGGATGACGACGCCCCAGCGGATGCCAAGCGCGGCACCCGCCAGACCCTGGTGCGGGTGCTGGAGGCGATCCTGCGCCTGGCCCACCCCATGATGCCCTTCATCTCCGAGGAGATCTGGCAGCGCGTGGCACCGCTTGCCGGCACCCTGGCGAAGGAGGCGGAAGGGTCCATCAAAGGGTCTATCATGGAGCAGCCCTGGCCGCAGGCCGACGAAGCGCTGCTCGACGAGCAGGCGATCCGCGACATCGAGTGGCTCAAGGGCGTGATTGTGGCGGTGCGCAACATCCGCGCAGAGATGAACATCGCGCCGGGCAAGCCGCTGGATGTGCTGCTTACCAAGGGCGGCACGGTTGACCGCGAGCGCCTGGAGGCCAACCGCCGCTTCCTGGCCAAGCTGGCCAAGCTGGAGAGCGTCGACTGGCTCGACGATCCCGCCCAGGCGCCCCTCTCGGCCACCCAGTTGGTGGGCGAGATGGAGGTCCTGGTGCCCATGGCCGACCTGATCGACAAGGATACCGAGCTTGCACGCCTTGCCAAGGAGATCGAGAAGCAGGAAAAACTGATCGGCGGCATCGAGAAGAAGCTAGGCAACGAAAGCTTTGTGGCCAAGGCCCCTGAGGCGGTAGTCGATAAGGAGCGCGCCAAGCTGGCCGACTTCCAGGCCGCCCGCCGCCTGCTGGTGGAGCAGCGCGACAAGATCGCCGCCCTCTAGGCCAACCGCTCCGACCATGCTCCACTCCGCTCAGCGGCCCGCCATCGGCGGGCCGCTGTCGCATAGGGGTTGGATCATGGCTCAGTTGGCCTTGCGCCAGCCGCCCAGGACTCGCTGATCGGGACCGAAGAAGACCAGCCGGTCGTGATCGATCAGGTAGCGATAGGCAGTCTCCAGCATGGCGGTGACGCGAGCGGCATTTTCGCCCTGTGGACAGGCGCGCCGGGTGGTGGCGACCTCGGTGAACTCGATACGCTGGCTTTCGCCGAGACGAACACGGCCCATCATCTCGTTGCAGCCGTCGCTGCCGGTGACACGGCCATCAGAAGAGATGCGAAACCAGGCAGGCTCGGGAAGCGATAGCCGCTCGTCGGTGCCCATTAGCAGCAGGTTCCAGCGCTGCTCCACTACTGGCCCAGAGAGACTCACCACGCGATCACTCTGCGGCGCGTCGGGGCGCCCCCCACAGGCTGCCAGAAGGATAGCAGCAGCTATCACCAGACCCAGCCGGGCCACAAGCGTCGTCTTCATGTGTCGTCGATCTTCCTTGTCGCATGGCCAGCACCTCACCAGGTGCCGGTATTTTCCATGGAAGCCCAGGGCTCCTGGACGGAGAGCGGGTCGCCCTTCTGCAGCAGCTCCACCGAGATGCCGTCGGGGCTTTTAACGAACGCCATGTGGCCGTCCCGGGGCGGACGGTTGATGGTCACACCGCCGTCTTGGAGCGTCTCGCACAGGGCATAGATATCGTCGACCCGATAGGCCAGGTGGCCGAAGTTTCGCCCGCCGCTGTACTCCTCAGGGTCCCAGTTGTAGGTAAGCTCCAACTCCGGGGCCTTGAGCTCGGCGGAACGGGACTCATCCTCTGGGGCAGCCAGGAAGACCAGCGTGAAACGCCCCTTCTCGTTCTCCCTGCGGCGCACCTCCTTGAGGCCCAACAGGTCGCAGTAGAAGCGCAGCGAGGCGTCCAGGTCGCTGACACGCACCATGGTGTGCAGGTACTGCATAGCAGACTCCTTATTTTGGATCAGTGAGTGTACTCGCTGAAGATCTCCGGGGTACGGTCGTCACGGTGCCAGCCCAGCACCCGGTAATCATCAACGCGGCCGGTCTCCATACCCGGCGAGCCGTGGGGCATGCCCGGGACGGAGAGGCCAGCCACGTCCGGACGCTCCTCCAGCAGGCGGTGGATATCAGCCGCCGGCACATGGCCCTCGATCACATAGCCGTCGACCACGGCGGTGTGGCAGGAGGCAAGTTCAGGGGTCAGGCCCTGCTCGATCTTGATCGCGCGCATCTCGCGAGTCTTGTGACGCTCCACCGTGAAGCCCTCGGCCTCCAGGTGGTCGGCCCAGGCGCCGCAGCAGCCGCAGTTGGGATCCTGGTACATCTCAACCACGGGCTGCTCAGCCCAGGCGGAGGTGGCCAGCAGTGCCAGCAGGGCGCCGGCGACCAGGGGGCGAACCGTTCTCTTCATGGCAGGCACTCCGCAGTGTAGGATAAAGGCTCGATTGTCGGCGTGGACAGAGCCCTTGCCAAGGGCCTGGATCACGTCAGCTTGCAACGGGGACCCTCAGCATGAGCCATTACTGTGACCTGGCCCCGGGCCATCCGTTTCACGGACCCTATCACGATCACGAGTACGGTTTCCCGGTGGCCAACGATGAAGCCCTGTTCGAGCGCCTGGCGCTGGAGATCAACCAGGCCGGACTCTCTTGGCTGACGGTGCTGAAGAAGCGTGCAGCCTTCCGAGAGGCCTTCGAGGGCTTCGCCATCGATCGGGTGGCTGGCTACGGCGAGGCAGAACGCGCGCGGCTGCTGGCCGACGCCAGCATCATTCGCAATCGCCTGAAGGTCGACGCGGTGATCCACAACGCCAAGGTGCTCCAGGCCCTGCGCGATGATCACGGCAGCCTGCGAGCCTGGCTCGACCACCACCACCCGCTGCCCCATGCGGAGTGGGTCCGGCTCTTCAAGCACACCTTCCGCTTCACCGGGCCGGAGATCACCGGGGAGTTCCTGATGAGTACCGGCTATCTGCCCGGCGCCCACCGCGACGGCTGCCCGGTACAGGCGCGCATCCTCGATGCCGGTCCGAGGTGGGATCGGGTCCGAGTATCGTAACGGGGAACTGTTAGCCAGCACATGGCATCATAAACGAGCACTCTCTGCGAGGAACGCCTCCCGATGGATTCCATAACCCAGGCCGCCCTGGGGGCCGCCATAGGCGGCGTCGTGCTCGGCCGCCGGCTGGGCCGCAAGGCGGTGCTGATCGGCGCCGTGCTCGGCACCCTACCCGACCTCGACGTGGTCATCGACTACGGCGACGCAGTGGCCAACGTCACCGAGCACCGTGGTTTCTCCCACTCGCTGTTCGTACTGGCGGGACTGGCCACGGCCCTGGCGCTGCTCTCGGCGCGTTTCGCCCCCGCGCGAGACATCTCCCTGGGGCGCTGGTGGACCTTCTTCGGCTTCTGCCTGCTCACCCACCCGCTGCTCGACTCCCTGACCACCTACGGTACCCAGCTGTGGTGGCCGCTGGACGCACCGCCCGTGGCCTACCCTATCGTTTTCATCATTGACCCGCTCTACACCCTGCCGCTGCTGGTGGGCATCGGCATCGCGCTGGTCACCGGCAACGGCAGGCGCGGCCCGGCCTGGGGGCTGGCATTGGCGAGCACCTATCTCATGTTCGCCTTTGGCGCCAAGCAGCTGGTGGAGCATCGCATCGAGCCGATATTGGCCGACCGGGGGCTTGCCGAGGCTTCGAGCCTGGTCCAGCCCACCCCTTTCAACACCCTGCTATGGCGAGTCACGGTGGTAAACGATGATGAACACCACGAGCTGTTGGTGGGCCTGCTCGACGGCGACACCCCGCCGCTGGTGGAGACCTATCGCCGCGGCGCCGAGCTGACGGCGGAGGCCCTGGCGAGTGAGCGGGGCCAGCGGCTGGACTGGTTCGCCGGTCCCTTCCTGCGCTATGAAGCGCGGGAACTCGATGGGGGCGAGACGCTGGTAGCCACCGACCTGCGGCTGGGCTTTCCGGGCTTTTATCCCTTCGCCTTCCCTCTGGCCACCCGCGAGGGCGATAGCTGGCAGGAGGTGGACGTTTCGGAGCAGCTTGTCGCCTCTTCCCGTGGCACCCGCGAGGCCCTGTCGCGACTGGCCGGACGGATCATGGCCCCCGAGCCTGCGCTTTGCACCAGCGATTTCGTCGCCGGTGGCTGGGTGCTCAATACGTCCGCCCCCTGTTGACCCAGAGCCGTTGCCAACAACGCAGCGGGGCGGCCCTGAGGCTGCCCCGCTGCGTCGAATGGTATTGCTATTGCGATGGCGCTCTTCGGATTAGAGACGCTGTACTAGGCCATCAATGGCCTGACGGGCCTCCTTGAGTGAGGCGTTTCGCTTGGCCTCGCCCATAGCAAGCCCCTCGGCAAAGACGGCATCGACTTCGCCGATGCCGATCATGCCTAGCATCAGCTTGAGATGCGGGGTCTGGGTGTCCTTCTCGGTACCGGCATACTGGCCGCCGCGCGCCGCTAGGATGACCGCTCGCTTGCCCTCCAGCAAGCCCTGGGGACCGTTCTCGGTGTAGCGGAAGGTCACGCCGGCGCGCATCACCCGGTCGAACCAGGCCTTGAGCTGGCTGGGAATGCCGAAGTTGTACATCGGCACCGCCAGCACGATCACGTCGTGGACCCGCAGTTCGTCGATCAGCTTCTCGGAGCGGGAGGCGAGTTCGCGCTGCTCGGCGGTGCTCTCCTCATTCGCCACCTGCCAGCTTCCCAACTCCGTCAGGCCAAGATGGGGAAGTTCGTCGGCCACCAGGTCCCGAAAGGTAACCTCGAGGTCATCACGACCCCGCGCCTGGTCGATGAAATGCTCGGCCAGGGCCTTGGACTGGCCGTTTTCGCCCAGGATGGAAGAAGTGATCACAAGAGTACGAATAGTCATGGCAGTTTCCTTAATGAGAAATCAGGATAATGAACGCCATGATAGGTGGATTTTTTGCCATAAAAAGCGCAAAAACCCACGCCTAACGTTTAATAAAAACGAAAATCGTTCTTTACGGTGCGATGCCCTGGCCACACCCCCGATACTGCTCACCCTCCACTGTCAGGGTGACACGGGCGGGGAAGGGCTCGCCGCTCATGTCATCCAGGCAGGCACCAGCCTCGATACGCAGTTCGAAAGGCGTATCGCCGCGGCCGCTACCCAGGACCACGCGGCCCGCCTCGTTGTCCAGGGCGGTGATCCGGTAAGGCAGAGTCTGCTCCCGGGCACCGTAGTCCAGGCTCAGAGTCACTTGGGGTCGATCATGGGCGAGGCTCGCCATCCAGCCCGGCTCGTTGCCGCGCCCCTGGAACATCACGCCGGGACGCTGCTGGCGAGTGAGCGCCTGACGCTGCATGTAGACCTGGCACTCCAGCCGCCCTCGTGATGTCTCCACGATGGCCGAATCGCCCTTGTTCCAGAAGCTGACGTCGTCCTGCTCATAGCGAGCACCGCTGGCCACTACGGCAGGCTGAAGCCGCCAGGCGCCGTGGGCGGACCAGAGGCGCAGCTCTCCCTCAGGGGCGGCCGTGACCAGCGACTGCTTCGGATTACACTGCCAGGAGGTGAAGGAATCGGCCCCGCCGGGAAAGAGCGCTGAGGGAAGCAGCGGAGCGTGTCCCTCCGGAGTGATCGTCCCCGGCGGAGTAGCGGTAGCACATCCACCTAGCAGCAGGGTAAGGCCGAAAACAGCCGGGACAAGAAGGCGAAGCATGGCATCTCCTGGCAGGTCGCATTTCCTTGATTAGCCGATCATAGCAGTCGACGGAGTCGGATGGGCAACTCGCGCTGGGTGCCAAGGCGCGGATAGCCGACAACGTGAGGAAGACTCATCGTTAACTGCTGAGTCGATGGGCGAACCCGCGAAATCCGGCTGGCCACGGAGAGTGAAGCAAACTAAACTTCCATATCTTAAAAATGAAACTGGCTCATTCTACATGCTCGAACTGCGACACCTCAGAACCCTGGTCGCACTGCGCGACGCCGGCTCCCTTGTCGAAGCGGCCGAGCGGGTCCACCTCACCCAATCTGCCCTCTCCCATCAGATAAAGGACCTGGAGGAGCGGCTCGACAACCCGCTGTTCGTCCGCAAGACCCGCCCGGTGGAGTTCACTCGCGCCGGCGAGCGTCTGCTGACCCTGGCCGAGCAGGTGCTGCCCCTGGTGCGCATGGCCGAGCGCGACCTGGCGCGGCTGGCCGGCAACGAGCAGGGGCGGCTGCACATGGCCATCGAGTGTCACAGCTGCTTCCAGTGGCTGATGCCCACCGTCGACCACTTCCGTGACCACTGGCCAGAGGTGGAGATCGACATCCCCGGCGGCCATCACTTCGACCCGCTGCCGGCCCTGGCCCGGGAGCAGCTCGATCTGGTGATCACCGCCGACCCCCAGCCGCTGCCAGGCATTCACTACGAGCCGCTGTTCCGCTACGAGGGACTGCTGGCGGTGGCCCGTCAGCATCGCCTGGCCGGCAAGCCATTCGTGACCCCCGAGGCGCTGGCCGAGGAGACACTGATCACCTACCCGGTGGAGCATTCGCGGCTGGATGTCTTCACCCAGTTTCTGGACCCTGCCGGGGTCTGCCCGAAGGAGCTTCGCACTGCCGAGCTGACCATCATGATGATGCAGCTAGTCGCTAGCGGCCGCGGGGTCTGCGCGCTCCCCAACTGGGCCCTGACCGAATACCTCGAGCGAGACTATGTGAAGGCGGTGGCACTCGGCGAGAAGGGAGTATGGAGCACGCTCTTTGCGGCGATCCGCGAGGAGACGCGCCAGGCACCCTGGATGGAGGACTTCCTGCGCACTGCCCGGGAAACCTCTTTCGCAGTGCTTGAGGGCATCAAGCCTGCGTAAGCGTCCCCCCCAGATCATGCCCGGGGCGCTGGGGAAGTAGCAGAGTGAAGCGCGCACCGCCGAGCTCGGGGCTGTCGTCCACCGCCACGCTGCCGCCGTGCCAGATCATGACTTTCTGTACGATGGAAAGCCCCAGGCCATAGCCGCCGGAGCTTCGGGTGCGGCTGTCGTCCAGCCGCGCAAACGGCTTGAAGATCGCCTGCCGCTCACCGGCAGGCACCCCGGGGCCGTCGTCTTCCACGTCGATGCGCACTAGTCGGGGCTCGGCCTCCACGCGAATCACCACCCGGCTACGGGCATGGCGGCAGGCGTTGGCCACCAGGTTCTGCACCGCCCGCTGCAAGTAGCGCGCTTCGACCAGCGCCTCCACTTCGGGACCTTCCGCGAGCGCGATGGCCAGATGAACGTGTAGCGGCGCCAGCGCGGCGATTACCCGCTCCACCATGGCCCGACATTCCACCAGGCCGGCCTGCATCTCACGACCGTTGACCGCGTCGCTGCCCAGGCGAGCATAGGTGAGTATCTCGTCGACCAGCCCGTCCAACTCCTCGATGTCACCGTCGATGCCCTGCAGCTGGCGACGGATCGACGGGTCATCGGTCATGTCATCGACCATCTGTACGGCGAAACGAATGCGTGCCACCGGCGTGCGCAACTCGTGGGAAACCGCGCGTATCATGTCCTGCTGGGCCCGAAGCAGTGCCTGTACCTGGGCGGCCATGCCGTTGAAGGCCATGCCCAGCCGGCCGAGGAAGTCGCTGCTCTCCACCTTGACCCGGGTATCGAGCCGGCCGGCAGCGATGCGGGACGCCGCCAGTTCCAGCCTTGCCATCCGGGCCTCGACGCCGCGCACAATCAAGTAAATCGTCGCTCCGAGCACCGCCAGCAGGATGAGCACTACCAGCAGTTGCAGCGAGCCCGGAACCGGCTCGAAGGCCTCCACCGGCCCGATGGTCAGCCAGCTGGCCTCTCCCCCGCCGGGGAGCGCCAGGTACATGGCCATGGCCCAGCGCCCGGGAAACAAACGGATCACCACCTCGCCGTCAGCCAGCCGCCCGAGCTGATAGGCGTCCAGCCCAGCCGGCGGGGTGTCGCCGAGGTCGACCGAGATGCTGCCCGCGGCCACCCGCGACAACCTTGCGCGACGCTCGGCAGGTGGCGTTTCTACGAGCCACTCAGCGAGCAGCTCGGTGAGTCCGCGCAGCTGCTGCTCGCTGAGGCCGGCAAGATCGACCTGAAGCAATCGATCGCCGCCGGGCAGCAGCTTCTGCAGGCGCCAACCGCGCCCGTCACGCTCCTGCACCAGGACCTTTCCACGCTCCAGACGCAGGCGTGTGAAGTAGCCCAGGGAAGTGGACTGGACGGGCAGCACGGAGGGCGTCAAGTCGAGACGGCGAGCCTGAGCCTCGAGCCAGTCGGGGTGGGAACCGGCCGGCAGGGCTTCCAGGCGCTGGGCGAGAAGGCGCATGGGCACTTCGGCGAGCTGCTCGCGCTGGTGCTCACGGCGGACCTGGTCGACCATCGCCACGCCCACCAGCGCTAGGCCGAAGGTCAGCAGCAGGGCGAGTGCCAGCAGCACATAGACACGCAGAAAGGTGCTGTCACCCAGGACCCGCCGCATGGATCAGCTCTCCTTGACGAAGAGGTAGCCCTTGCTGCGCACCGTTTTTATTCGGTGCGGCTGGTTGGGGTCATCACCGATTTTGGGCCGGATTCGCGAGACCCGCACATCGATTGAACGATCCTGCCCGTCGTACTTGATACCGCGCAGCTGGGAGAATATCTCTTCGCGGGTCAGCACCCGGCCAGCATTGCTGGCCAAGAGCCATAGTAGATCGAATTCAGCACTGGTGAGATCGATGCGATTGCCGTCCAACCACGCCTCGCGGGTGGCGCTGTCGATTTCCAGATTGCCGAAGCTGAGCCGGGGTTCCGCCACCACTTCGGCGTTCTCGGCGCGGCGCAGCAGCGCCCGCATGCGCGCCAGCAGGACTCTGGGCTGCACCGGCTTGGCCACGTAGTCGTCGGCGCCCATCTCAAGGCCCAGCACCTGATCCATGTCGTCGGTGCGCGCGGTGAGCATCAGGATCGGGCCCGGATAGTCGCCGCGCACGCGCCGACAGATCGACAGGCCATCCTCGCCGGGCAGCATCAGGTCAAGTATCACCAGGTCAGGCTGCAGCGCCAGGATCCGCTCCACGCCACGGCCGCCGTCGGCCTCAAGGGTGACGCGAAAGCCATTGGCCTGCAGGTAGTCGCGGGTCAAGTCGGCCAGGCGCTCATCATCCTCGATGATCAACACGTGATCCTGTTCCCGGGGGTGCAAGCTCTCGTCCATCCTCAAATTCCATCCTGGCAGGCAGGTAATCGGGAAAGCGGGGCCGGAGGCCATTCCGCCATTGGCCAAAGGATACCCGAAATCCAGCGGCGCGCCTGCCTGTCGCCATGTAACGACGGCGTTTGAGCGCCACGAGAGCCGCAGTTCTTCAGGAAGTTCACAGCCCATCCACAGGGTTATCCACTTGAAGCCTCCCAAGACACACACTATCTTGTGTCTCCGGACGAACAAAAACACTACATCATGTGTGATCGGCTTTTCGCCACGCTTTATCCTCCAGGCGCTCACCGCCTCTTCTCGATCATCAGACAGGGACATCGTCGACATGCCACCCCCTACCCCTGCGGATACGTCATCCGTCACCATCACCGCCCCGCAGCGACTGCGCGTCATCAAGCGCACCGGCGACGTGGTGCCCTTCGATGCCGACAAGATCGCCGTGGCCATGCGCAAGGCGTTCATTGCCGTGGAGGGTGACAATGCCGACGCCTCCTCCCGAGTCCGCGACGTCGTGCAGCATGCTGCCGCGGCCATCGAACAGGCCTTCCTGCGCCGCCTGCCCGACGGCGGCACACTGCACATCGAGGACATACAGGACCAGGTGGAACTGGCCCTGATGCGTGCCGGTGAGCAGAAAGTGGCTCGCGCCTATGTGCTCTACCGGGAAGCGCATGCCCGGGCCCGCGCCACGGCCGGGGATATCGCCAGGCCCCACCCTAGCCTCAACGTCACCCTGACCGATGGCACCAAACGTCCGCTGGATCTGGGCCGCATCGAGACCCTCGTGCTGGATGCCTGCGAGGGCCTCGGCAACGTCGAACCCGGCCTCGTCGTCGAGGAGTCGCTGAAGAACCTCTACGACGGCGTCAGCGTCGACGGTGTCTCCCAGGCGCTGATGATGACCGCCCGCACCCTGGTGGAGAAGGAGCCCGACTACACCTACGTCACCGCGCGCCTGCTGCAGGACATCCTGCGCCGCGAGGCGCTTGGCTTCCTGGGCATCGCCAAGGAAGCGACCTACCAGGAGATGGCCGAGCTCTACCGGCCGGCCTTCGACGCCTACGTGGCCCGCGGCATCGAGTTCGAGCAGCTCGATCCGCGCCTGGCCGAGTTCGACCTGGCGCGCCTCGGCGCGGCCCTGGACCATACCCGCGACAACGCATTCACCTACCTGGGCCTGCAGACCCTCTACGACCGCTACTTCCTGCACCGGGATGACGTGCGCTACGAGCTCCCCCAGGTGATGTTCATGCGCGTGGCCATGGGCCTGGCGCTCAACGAAGAGGACCGCGAGGGGCGCGCCATCGAGTTCTACGAGCTGCTCTCCCGCTTCGACTACATGGCTTCCACCCCGACCCTGTTCAACGCGGGCACCCTGCGCAGCCAGCTCTCTTCCTGCTATCTGACCACCGTGCCCGACGAGCTGGACGGCATCTACAGCGCCATTCGCGACAACGCCCTGCTCTCCAAGTGGGCCGGGGGGCTGGGCAACGACTGGACCCCGGTGCGCGCCCTGGGCGCCTGGATCAAGGGCACCAACGGCAGAAGCCAGGGCGTGGTGCCCTTCCTCAAGGTGGTCAACGACACCGCGGTGGCCGTGAACCAGGGCGGCAAGCGAAAGGGGGCGGTGTGCGCCTACCTGGAGAGCTGGCACCTGGACATCGAGGAGTTCCTCGAGTTGCGCAAGAATACCGGTGACGACCGCCGCCGCACCCACGACATGAACACCGCCAACTGGGTGCCGGACCTCTTCATGAAGCGGGTCTTCGAGGATGGCGAATGGACGCTCTTCTCACCCTCTACCTGTCCGGATCTCCATGACCTCTACGGCGCCGCCTTCGAGCAGCGCTATGGGGAGTATGAGGCGATGACTCGCTCGGGCGAACTGACGCTGTTCAAGCGGGTGCGCGCCAAGGACCTCTGGCGCCGGATGCTCTCCATGCTGTTCGAGACCGGCCACCCCTGGATCACCTTCAAGGACCCCTGCAACCTGAGAAGCCCCCAGCAGCACGCCGGCGTGGTGCACTCCTCCAACCTGTGTACCGAGATCACCCTCAACACCTCGACCGATGAGATCGCGGTGTGCAATCTCGGCTCGATCAACCTGGCCCAGCACGTGGTGGATGGCGTCTTCGATGGCGAGAAGCTGAGGCGCACGGTGCGCACCGCGGTACGTATGCTCGACAACGTCATCGACATCAACTACTACGCTGTGCCCCAGGCCAAGCGCTCCAACCTCAGGCATCGCCCGGTGGGGCTCGGCATCATGGGCTTCCAGGACGCCCTCTACGCCCAGGATGTCGCCTACGCCTCGGAGGCTGCCGTGACGTTTGCCGACCGCTCCATGGAACTGGTCAGCTACCACGCCATCGAGGCCTCCAGCGACCTGGCCGCAGAGCGCGGCCGCTACGAAAGCTTCGAGGGCTCGCTGTGGAGCCAGGGCATACTGCCCATCGACTCCCTTGAGAGACTCAGGGTCGAGCGCGGCGAGAAGTACCTGGAGGTGAACACCGCCGCCACCCAGGCGTGGGACCAGCTTCGCGACAAGGTCACCGACCAGGGCATGCGCAACTCCAACGTGATGGCCATCGCCCCCACGGCGACCATCTCCAACATCTGCGGCGTCACCCAGTCCATCGAGCCCACCTACCAGAACCTCTTCGTGAAATCGAACCTCTCCGGCGAATTCACCGTGGTCAACGCCCACATGGTCAACGATCTCAAGAGCCGCGGCCTGTGGGACGAGGTGATGATCAACGATCTCAAGTACTACGACGGCTCGGTGCAGCCCATCGAGCGCGTACCCGCCGACCTCAAGGCCAAGTATGCCACCGCCTTCGAGGTGGAGCCGAAGTGGCTGGTGGAGGCCGCCGCTCGACGCCAGAAGTGGATCGACCAGGCCCAGTCGCTGAACCTCTACATCCAGGGGGTCTCCGGGAAGAAGCTCGACGTGACCTACCGCATGGCGTGGCTGCGCGGCCTCAAGACCACCTACTACCTGCGCGCCCTGGGCGCCACCTCGGTGGAGAAGTCCACCGTGGCGCGTGGCAGCCTCAACGCAGTGAGCAATGCCGCACCGGAGCAGGCGCCGACCGCCAGCCCGGCCCCGGCGGCAGCCGAGCCCCGGGGCGTGGAGGACTTCCTGACCGGCAGGGCCGGCTCGGGCTCGCGGGCCCCGAGTGCCTCGGATATCGACGAGTTGGGCTGCGAGGCCTGTCAGTAATACCCCTACGTCATGAGAACATCGCCGGAGCGCAGCGAGGCTGGGCTCCCCACAGGACATCCGGACCATCACCGGGAGA
Organism: Halomonas tibetensis; assembly: GCF_042643535.1. Classification (NCBI taxonomy): domain Bacteria; kingdom Pseudomonadati; phylum Pseudomonadota; class Gammaproteobacteria; order Oceanospirillales; family Halomonadaceae; genus Halomonas; species Halomonas tibetensis. The sequence goes on along the minus strand of NZ_JBHRSQ010000007.1, from coordinate 41,024 downwards.
GAGACAAATGCTGAACTGGAACGAATTTCACGAAGACGAGAACGGCGTCGCCGAAGCGCCGGCCACGGTCCAGCCGTCCAGGGCCGAACCGGCGCCGACCGCCGAGGCATTAGCAGAGAGCCGCGGCGGCTACCGGGTCGCCGAGGGCGACCGCCTGGCGCGCGCCCGCAAGTCGCTGGAGGCGCTCGACGTGGCCGCCGGCCTCGAGGAGTTGGAGATGGGCGCGGCGCGCATCGAGGTCGACGACAAGCAGATGATCAACGCCCGCGCCGACTTGAACCAACTCGTGCCCTTCAAGTACGAGTGGGCCTGGCAGAAGTACCTGGACGGCAGCGCCAACCACTGGATGCCCCAGGAAGTGAACATGAACGCCGACATCGCCCTGTGGAAACGCCAGGACGGTCTGACCGCGGACGAGCGGCGCATCGTCGAGCGCAGCCTGGGCTACTTCTCCACCGCCGATTCGCTGGTGGCCAACAACCTGGTGCTGGCCCTCTACCGGCTGATCACCAACCCGGAATGCCGCCAGTACCTGCTGCGCCAGGCCTTCGAGGAGGCGATCCACACCCACGCCTACCAGTACTGCGTGGAATCGCTGGGCATGGACGAAGGGGCGGTCTTCAACATGTATCGCGAGGTGCCCTCGGTAGCCGCCAAGTCCGCCTGGAGCCTCAAGCACACCCAGTCCCTGGCGCGCACGGACTTCCAGACCGGCACGCCGGAGACCGACCAGGAGCTCTTGCGCAACCTCGTGGCCTTCTACTGCGTGACCGAGGGCATCTTCTTCTACTGCGGTTTCAGCCAGATCCTCTCCATGGGCCGGCGCAACAAGATGACCGGCGTGGCCGAGCAGTTCCAGTACATCCTGCGCGACGAATCCATGCACCTGAACTTCGGCGTCGACATGATCAACCAGATCAAGATCGAGAATCCGCACCTGTGGACCCTGGCGTTCCAGGACGAAGTGACCCAGATGATCCTCGAAGGCACCGAACTCGAGATCGCCTACGCACGGGACACCATGCCCCGCGGCGTGCTGGGCATGAACGCGGCGATCATGGAGGAGTATCTGCATTTCATCTGCAACCGCCGCCTGGCCCAGATCGGCCTGAAGGAACAGTTCCCCGGCGCCCAGAACCCCTTCCCGTGGATGAGCGAGATCATCGACCTGCGCAAGGAGAAGAACTTCTTCGAGACCCGGGTCACCGAGTACCAGGTGGGCGGCGCACTGAGCTGGGATTGATCCCCTCGCCGACATGCAGCCGGCCGTGACTTGCCACCGTGACTTGCCCGGGCGAAGCAAAAGGGCCGCCCAAAGGCGGCCCGATGTGTATCTTCCCTGCCGAGTAGACAGGCTATCCCTTGGGTCCAAGCAGGAACCAAATGATCAGCCCCACCAGCGGGAAAAACAGTAGAACCAGTATCCACAGCAGCTTGGCCAGACTGCCGGCCGAACTCTGTGCCACCTTGACGACGGCCCAGATCACGATGATCAGCCAGATCAGGCCCAGCAGCCCCGTCACTTCGATTCCCATTCGACCTCTCCTTGTCCATTTCCTTTCGGCATAGCGCCGTTTCTCAAAATGTCACTGTTAGAGTTAGCACAGCGACGGTGCAGCGCACAATCTCGGCCGGTTTCGATTTGTCAGCCGCTGTAACCCCCAGGCTCAATCGGCCAGCAGGTGGCCCACCTTCACATAGATCAGTGCGCCCTCTTCGCCAGTGAAAGGCGCATGGCGACTCTGATGAGGGCTGCGCAGCCAGCTGCCGGCAGGATAGGCACCATGCTCGTCGTGGAAGGTACCCTCCAGCACCAGGATCTCCTCGCCGCCCCAGTGGGCGTGGGGCTGGAAGCGGGTGTGCGGCGCCCAGTGCACCAGGGCCACATGTTCACCTTCGAAGTCGTGCAGGGGCATCACCTGGAGCCCCTCCACCAGCCCCGGGCGCCACTCGCCCGAGCGGGTATCGATGGCCTTCTGCTCGGTGTCCGCAGGCGAGAACTGGTGCAGCTTGACGAAGATCGTCGCGCCCTGCTCGCCCACCCGGGGTGCATGGGCGGTGCCGATGGGGTTGCGCAGGTAGCTACCCGCCGGGTAGCGACCGTGCTCATCGGCGAACTCCCCCTCCAGCACCAGGATCTCCTCGCCGCCACCGTGTTCATGGGACGGAAAAGTACTGTTCGGCGCATAGCGCACTAGCGAGGTGGCGCGAGCCACCTCCTCGCCGATGCGGTCGAGCATCATCCGCTCGACCCCCGGCATGGGCGAATCGACCCAGCGATAGTCGTCAGGCGTGACCACCACCCGCTGGTCGAAGTCGGCATTGAATCGCATGGCAATCTCCCGTTCGGTGCCCTGATCAAGGCCTTGTCGTGTCGGTCGGACTCTCGAAACTGACTGTCGTTCCCGGCAGTCGCCACCATTCTGGCAGTCGCGTGAGCACCTCGCGCCGAGCGAAGCGGTCATCCATCAGCACCACGGTACCGCGATCCGCAGGACCGCGGATCACTCGGCCGGCGGCCTGTACCACCTTGATCAGCCCCGGGATCCGATAGGCGTAGTCGTCGCCGCAGCCGAAGCGCGCCTGCAGCCGTGCCTTGAGGGTCTCGTTGAAGTCGTCGAAGGGCGGCAGCCCGAGAGTGGCGATAAAAGCACCAATCAGCCGCTCCCCCGGCAGGTCGATGCCCTCGGCAAAGGCGCCGCCCAGCACCGCGAAACCGATGCCCGCCCCGCCCGTTGCGAAGCGCGCCAGAAAGGCATCGCGCTCGGGCTCGCCCATGCCGCGCACCTGGGCCCAGACAGGAATCGACGGGTGCGCCTCGGCGAAGGCTACCCGCGCCCGCTCCAGGTAGGCGAAACTGCTGAAGAAGGCCAGGTAGTTGCCGGGGTGGCGGCGAACCTGGCCGGCCAGCTCGGCGACGATGGGCGCCACCGAGGCCTCGCGGTCGCGCAGCCGGGTGGAGATGTCGGTGCGCAGACGCACCTCGAGCTGCTCGGCGGCGAACGGCGAGGCCACCGACTGCCAGACGGTCTCTGCGGGGAGCCCCAGGAGATCGCGATGATAGCCGGGTGGCGCCAGGGTCGCCGAGAACAGTACCGCGCAGCGAGCCGCACGAAAGCGCGGGGCGAGGTAGTCTGCCGGCACCAGATTGCGCAGCCCCAGCACGGCTTTGCCGCGCCCGTGGCGCGCCAGGTCGCACAGCGAATGGTCGCCGAAGGTCTCGGCCAGGCGAGTGAAGGCCAACGCCTCGAAGAGCAGCTCCTGCAGCTCGGGGCTGGCGGACTCGGGGTGCTCAACCAGAGTGTCAGTAATGGCGCTGGCCGCCCCCTGCAGGGCGCCGACCATGGCGTCCGGTAGGCCATCGAGCACCCGGTAAGCCGGACGACCCTTCTCGCCAGCCTCGGCGAACCCCGCCTCCTTGACCAGCGTCTGCCACTGACGAGCCAGGCGCCCCAGTGGCCGGGCCAGCGCTGGCGGCGCCGAGCGTCGCACGCGGGCCAAGCGTCGCTGGTCGAGCTCGGCGCTGTACATGCCGCGGGCCCGCTCCACCAGGTTGTGGGCCTCGTCCACCAGCAGGCCGATCCGCCAGCGGTTGGTCTTCGCCAGGCCGTGGAGCAACGCATTGGCGTCGAACCAGTGGTTGACGTCGCCAATCGCCACGTCGCACCAGCGCGCCAGCTCCTGCCCAAGATAGTAGGGGCAGACGCCGTGTTCGCCGGCCACCTGGCGCAGCGCCTCCCGGTCGAGCCAGCCCCGGGTCACCGCCGCCTGACGCGCCGCCGGCAGGCGGTCGTAGAAGCCCGCCGCCAGCGGGCAGGCTTCACCATGACAGGCGCGACCGGGGTACTCGCAGACCTTCTCCCGGGCGATCAGCTCCAGCACCCTCAGTGGCAGCCTCTGCGGCTCCTCAATTCGAGATTCATCGCCCAATTCCGCTACGGTTCCAGCGCTTTTTTCAGCGCCCGACTCCGCACCTAGCTGGCGCAGCGCCTCCAGGGCCAGCGCACGGCCCGGGGTCTTCATGGTCAAAAAAGCCATGCGGTCTAGGGCATGGCGGGGCATGGCCGCCAGCAGGGGAAAGAGGGTGCCCAGAGTCTTGCCGATGCCGGTGGGGGCCTGGGTCAGCAGGCAGCGCCCGGTGGCCGCCGCCTTGTAGACGCCCTCGGCCAGCTCGCGCTGCCCGGGGCGGAAGTCGGCATGGGGGAAGGCAAGGCCGCGCAGGGCGGAATCCCGACGCTCGCGATGGCCCGCCTCCTGCTCGGCCCAGGCGCGATAACGCCTACACAGCGATGCCAGGAAGTCCGACAGCTCGGCGGCCTCGAAGCGCTGTTCCAGGCGCGTCTCACGGCCGCTGCCCACTTCCAGGTAGACCAGCGCCAGGGTGACGGCGGGCAGGTCCCGCTCGGCACACAGCAGCGCGCCATAGGCCTTCGCCTGGGCCCAGTGCAGGGCGCGCTGGTTGTCTGCCATGCGCGCCAGGGTGCCGCGATGGGTCTTGACCTCCTCCAGGCAATTGGCCGCCGGGTCATAGCCGTCGGCGCGACCGCTGACGCTGAGCTCCTCGATCACGCCACGCAGCGGCACCTCACGTTCAACCCCCTCGCCGCCGCGGCGGGCGATTTCGGCATGGCCGGCGATGCCATCCTCGGCGCTGGGCGCCGGGGTAAAGCGATGGTCGAGATCCCCCTCCCGGGCGGTGAAGTCGCACAGGGCACGCACCGCCACTCGATAGCGCGGCGTCTCGCTCATGCCTCCTGCCCCGTCCAGCGCACGTGACAGACCGCCGCGGGGATGCCCTGCTCATGAAAGAAGGTGAGCCAGCGGCGCTGATTGTCCTGCAGACGGTCGCCCGGGCCCTTCACCTCGATCAAGCGATAACGGGGCTGCCCTGCCGGGGCGTCGGGCCGGAACTGGATCAGGTCCGGCAGGCCGGCGCGGTTGGCCTTGAGATCGCCCAGCAGCCGCTCGAAGCAGGCCCGAAGATGGGCAGACGGCAGGCACACAAGCGCCAGCCCGAGGCGTTGCTCATCGAGCGCGGCCCAGTGGACGAAGGGATTGGCGAGCCCCTGCTTCTCTCGCCAGGTGGTCAGGATCGCCTGGCGATGGCGACCATCGTCGAGCCGGGCCAGGCAGGCATCGAAGGCATCGCGACGCCGAGCCACGAAGTCCTCGCGGTAGAGATCCGCTGGACCGCTGTGGAAGGGGTGGAAGAAGGCGCCGGGCAACGGCGAGAAGAGCGCCTCCCAGCAGAGCAGGCCGAACAGCCCGGTGATCAGGGTATTCTCAACGTAGGCCACCGGGGCATCATCACGATGCAGGTGCTCGCACACCGCCCGCTCGATGCTGGATGATAGCGGCAGGCAGAGCTCGAGGCGCTCGTGAGCAGGCGCTATCTCACGCGGCAACGCCGCCTGGCCCAGCCTTCGCCGCAGCCGAGGCCGAAGTCGCGCCAGTGCCTGGGCCTCAGGCTCGCTCGGCGACGCCACGGCCAGGATCTCGGCCAGCTCGTGGGCCTCTGCATGCTGGCCTTGGCGCTCCAGCAGACGCAGGCGGCGGATGCGTGCCTCAGCACTCCCCGCGGCCACCGGCCAGCCCGCCTCGCCATAGAGGGCCAGGGCGAGCTCGACCTGCCCTGCTCGCTCGGCCTGGCGGCCCAGGGATACACCAAGCCGCTGGCGGCGCGCCGCAAGCCAGGCATTGTCTGCCGGTACCGGCGGCAGCTCGGCGGCCAGCACTGCCACGGGCTCATGGGCGTCGAGCCGTTCACGCAGTCGATGCAGGGCCAGGTAGGTGTCCACTTCCTCGCGATACTGAAAAGCCTGCGACTCGGTGCTGAAGTCCACCCGCTCGAAGCGCTGCACTCCCAGCTCGGCGAGCACGAACTCGGCCCAGTCCTGGCGCAGGTTGCCGAAAAACATCAGCCGCAGCCGGTCGCACGTCGCCATCACAGTCAGCCTCACTACGCGATCCGGCGCCTCCGGCCACCAGTCGTCAAGCAGGCGTGGCTCGCTGAGACGCGGCGCCAGCGCCTCGTATAGCGCGGCCTTGCCGGTGGCAGCAGGCAGTCCGGCTGCCGCGATTTCACCCACCAGAGCACGGCGCAGCTCGGGAAGGCGCAACTGGCGGAAGAGCTCTTCGAGGCCAAGCAAGGGAAAAGCATCGACCAGCCCCGCCGCCATAAGAGGCGCGAGCGCCACCTGGTGGTCGCCGATCTCGGAATAACCCAGGCGCGAGGTGCGAAAGTGCTCGCCCTTACGCATCACCATGCGCACCAGCAGCGCCTGGGAGGCCTTGGGCAGCGCGGCGAAAATTTCGACAAAACGGCGCTCGTCGTGGCTCAGCAGGTCACCATGGCGCTCGGCCACCCATGCGACGACGAACCTGAAGTTCGTCAGGTAGTAGAAGGGATCCTCGAGAGAGGCAGCGACCGGCCGACTCACAGCCCCTCGGCCAGCTCGGCCATCACCTCAGCGACAGGCACCTCGCGGCAGCGGCTGGCATTCTGTCCGGCCCACAGCGGCGAAAAGTCGCCAAGCCCGCGGGCCTCGGCGGCGGAGCGCAGCGGCGCAATAGCGGCGGTGGCCAGGGGGAAGGCCGGCGCGTCTTCGCTCATGGGCCCCAGTTCGTGCATCAGCCGGGTGAGGATGCCGCGAGCCGGACGACCGCTGTAAAGATTGGTGAGCGCAGTGTGGCGGGCAGCCTCGCTCATCAGCGCTCGACGGTGGATCGTTGAGATGGTCGACTCGGGGCAGCACAGAAAGGCGGTGCCCACCTGAACACCATCGGCGCCCAGAGCCAGCGCCGCCGCCACGCCGCGGGCATCGACAATGCCGCCGGCGGCGATCAGCGGCAGATGAACCGCCTCCCGCACCTGGGGCAGCAGGGCAAAGGTGCCCACCTGGCTGGTAAGTTCATCGGTCAAGAACATGCCGCGGTGGCCACCCGCTTCCAGCCCCTGAACGATGACGGCGTCAGCGCCGTGAGCCTCGAGCCACTGCGCCTCAGCCACCGTGGTCGCCGATGAGAGCACCAGGGCACCCCAGCTCTTGACCCGCTCCAGCAGCGCGGCCTCCGGCAGCCCGAAGTGAAAGCTCACCACCTCCGGTCGGAAGGGCTCGAGGGCGTCGCAGGTCGACGCATCGAAGGGCCGTCGGCCGGTGCCATCCGGTACGGCACCGATGTCGAGGTCGAACTCGGTATACCAGGGCGCGAGAGCCGCATGCCAGCGCGCCATGGCGGCAGCATCCGGCTCAGGCGGCACGTGAGTGAAGAAGTTGACGTTGATCGGCGCCGAGGTTGCGCGGCGGATAGCGGTCAACTCCTCGGCCATGGCATCGGGCGATAGCATGGCGCAGGGCAGTGCGCCGAGGCCACCGGCAATGGCCACGGCGATGGCCAGCTCACTGCCCTGGGCGCCGGCCATGGGGGCCTGTAGGATGGGAAACTCGATGCCCAGTCGTCCGGTCAGAATCATGGCGTTTCTCCTTGATCCGTAGCGTTTTGATCGGAGCCATCGCGCTTCCGGTCGATGGGACGCCACGGCCACCTGCGACCCAGGGTGTCCGCCGCGTAAGCGTCTCGCTCACCCGGCGGGCGCGGCATGCCAACGGTGGTATCGCGACAGGTTTGACGCTCCATTTCCGCATTGAACTCTGCGCCCAGCAATACGATGAACGCCGACAGCCAGAACCAAAGCATCAGCACCACCACCGCCCCCAGCGAGCCATAGATATCGCTCGGATTGATCACGCTGCCGAAATAGAACGACAGCCCGGCGGAGCCGATCAGCCACAAAAATGTCGCGACGATGGAGCCCACGCTGATCCACTTCCAGCGTGGAGGACGCCGATAGGGGCCGAAGCGATAGAAAACGGCGATGACCAGCATCATTACCAGCAGCAGCACCGGCCAGCGGAGCCACACGATAGCCGTAACCAACAGGGTATCGAGGCCCAGCATGCCAATGGCCAGGGGAAAGAAAGCGATAAAGGCAATGGTGATCAGCAGGACGAGAATCACGCCCATCGTCAGCAATGCCACGATCCATCCACGACGCAGTGATCCCCGATGCTCCTCCTCGCCGTACACCACGTTCAGGCCTATCACCATCCACAACACGCCTTTGGAGGCAATGAACATAGCCACCACCACGCTGCCCAGAGCCGTAAGGCTGAGGCCAGTGCTGGTGCTCTCGCTTATCCTGCGAGCCTGATCGTTGATCAGGCTCGAGCTGTCGGGCGGCAGATAACGGCTGAGCTGCACAATCTGACTCGCCAGGTCCTGGGGATCCATCACCAGCGCCCAGATCGAGATGATCGCAGCAATTGTCGGAAAGAGCGCCAGCATGGCATTGAAAGCGATGCCGGCGGCCATCAGGGGAACGAGGTCCCGGACGACCTGTGTTTTGACACGCCAGACAATATCCAGCCATCCGATCGCCGGAATCTGCTTGGGCTCGTCGGCGCAGCGACCATGTTTCGGCTTTGCCATGAATACCTCAGTTGCGTTCCGAGGGATGGAGAACCATACGCGAGTCCCGGATCTCGATATCGAAGCGGTTGAGGAAACTCATGCCAAGCAGCGCCACATCCCCCTCCATGCCGGGGCTGATGGAGCCCCGCACCTCCCGCGCCGAAAAACCGCCCAGACCGACCTCGTCAAGCGTCGTCAATTCGCCGCGCACGCGACCATTGGCGGTGTTGAACCAGGCGCTGCCGGTTGACTCCAACCCCAACCGGTCAGCCAGAGACGCGGAGACAGCCACATAGGTGGCTCCGGTATCGAGCAGGAATTCCACCGGCTCGCCGTTGATGCGTCCGGTCGCCAGAAAGTGCCCGGCCCGATTGCGCTCGAGCACCACCGAGTCATCGCCGTTTACCGCGGTGACCAGGTGGGCATTGGGGTTGCGCTGGCTCTCCAGGTAACCATGGATCCACCAGGTCCCGGTGCCGATAAACAACACCCAGAACAACAGCATCATGCCGATCCCGGTTCGGCGTACCGACCTGTCATCATTACTCATTGCACCCTCCCGAGACCGGACGTTTTCACCTGCCTGCCATCTCACTGGCAATATGAACTCAGACACTCGGCAATAGCAGGCATTCAACAGCCATTCGCCTGTTGACCACCCTAACCCACGAGGGAGCGCACTAGGAGATACACGCCCATCGCCAGCAAGCCGAGGAAGAAGAGGCGACGAAATACCACGTCGGAGAGCCTGAGCCGCAGCAAGCGTCCGAGTTGCATCCCCAGGAGCGCAGGTACCAGCGCCGCCGCCGAAAGGCCCAGCAAGGGTGCGGTGAGGAGTTGCTCACCGCCCATGGCCAACCCCAGAGACAGCGTCGCCAGGGTGAACAGGATCCCCATCGACTGGACCAGTGACTCCTTGGGCAGCCCCAGCGATTGAAGATAGGCCACCCCGGGAAATACCGAAGAACCGGTCATACCGGTCAGCAACCCATTGGCAAGACCCGACATCACCCCAGCACGGCGCTCGTGACGGACCGTCAGGACCAGGCGCGCCAAGAGCAGGTTGGTCAGAGCATAGGTAATGATAAGTATGCCCAGCAGCATGGCCAGCCAGCGCGCGTCGACCCGAGCCAGTACCATCACCCCGGGCCAGACAGTGACTATTGACGCCAGCAAGAAGGGCCATAGCCGCCGGATGATCGCCAATAGCTGCCCTCCCACCAGGGCCTGCCAGATATTGGTGACAACGGTCGGCACCAGCAACAGCGCCATGGCCGGCTGGAGCCCTACCGTCGCGGTGAGCAGAGCAAGGGAGACCGTCGGCATGCCCATCCCGATCACGCCCTTGACGATACCGGCGAGCAGGAAGGTCAATGCCACCATCACCAGCAGGCCCGGCGTCAGCGGTATCGCCATTTCAGGTACCATCGGCGCCATGGCGAGCCGCCCAATCCCGAGTTTCCCAGTCCAGGGCCGCCTGCTGACCGCGGGCCTGGTTCACGCCCAGGCAGATCAGGATGGCAATGAGGAAGAGCGCAACGCACAGCAGAATCGAAGCCTGCAGGCCGACCACCGTCTGCAGCAGGCCCAGGGCCACGATGCCGATCACCCCGGCGAGTTTGTTGGCCAGACCCCAGAAGCCGAAGAACTCCGCCGCTTTGCGGCGCGGCGAGAAGAGCCCCACCAGGGCGCGGCTGGCCGACTGGCTGGAGCCCAGCGAGAGTCCCGCCAGGCAGCCCACGAAGAGAAAGAGGTGCTGAGCCTCCCAGCCGAGCCCGAAGCGGTCATTGAGAAAGACGGTGACCTCCGGGGTGGCCCAGATGGCAATGATCGCCGCCACCCACAGGGTCAAGGTGAACAGGTAGGTGATTTTGGTGCCGATGCGATCCTGGATGAAACCGAAACCGAGTGCCCCCGCGGCAGCGGTAATCTGCACGATGATGAACATGATGTTGCGCACCGATTCGTCCCAGCCGATGACCTGGGCACCGTAGATGAAGGCGAAGGCGATGATGATGTAGACCCCGGCCATGGAGAACAGCAGCGAGACCAGAAAGAGCCCCAGGTCACGAAAGCGCCGCAGCTCATGCAGGGTCGTGGCGACCCGCTCCCTGGCGATCTCCCGGTAGGGCTTGCCGGGCGGCTGTGGGGTACCGCGCTCCTTCACCCACATAAAGGTGGGAATGGCGGTGACCAGGAAGAAACCCGCGGCGAAGGGGCCAACCCAGCGGATGCGCTCGAAGTTCTCCGCCGAGGCTTCGCCCAGCACCAGCAGGGTGAAGCCCGCGGCGAAGAGCCCCCCCACATAGCCCAATGCCCAGCCGAAACCGGAGATCTTGCCCATGTCCTCGGGCGGCCCCAGGTCAGGCAGGAAGGCGGCGATAAAGGACTCGCCCATGGAGTAGGCGTAGTTGGAGAGGATGATCAGCGCGAGCCCGAGCAGCACATAGCCCGGCGCCACGAAGTAGAGCATGGCGGTGGTCGCCACCGTGGCCAGGTAGCTCGCGAACAGGAAGCGCTTCTTGGACGCCTGGTAGTCCATGACCGCGCCGCATAGCGGGCCCGTGATGACCACCAGCAGATAACTCACCGCCAGCGCCAGGCTCCACAGGAAATTGGCCAGACGATAGCCGTCGCCACGGTCACCGACGATCACCGTGGTGAACAACTCACCGAACACCACGGTGATGATCAGCAGCGTATAGGCCTGGTTGGCGAAGTCGAACATCGCCCAGCCGAAGATCTCCTTGCGCGAGGCGCGCGGTGTCGACGGCACGGCGTCGGGAATCAGGCTCATGGGTGACTACCTAAACCAGATCGCGCGGGATGGTCTCATCCCAGGTCCTCGCAAAGATCCGGGTATCCCCCTCCCAGGCATCCAGGGTGGCGCGGATGCGGAAATTCTCCGCGTCGCTGGTCATCAGGGTGCGGGTCAGGGTGTGCACCTCCCAGTCGCCGCGCTTGAAGCTGCGCTGCCATTCCGTCCAGCCACTGACGCTATCGTAGTTGCCATAGGAATACGCATAACGCTCGGTAACCCGAGCGGCGATCTCCAGATCGATATCATCGATCCGGTAGCGCCCCTCGTCGTTGATGACTTCCAGGGTGGTCCGGTCGTTGGCCAGGTCGCGAATGACCTGCCAGGTCTCCTGGGTCGGCTGCAGCAAGGTCTTGGCCATGGGCGGCGCACCCTCAGGCTCGTCGAAGGCCGGCAGCGCGGCTTCCTCGGCGGGTCGCGGCGCCCGCACCGGCAACACCAGGCGACAGCGGCTGGGTAGGATGGTCAGCCGCACCGGACTCGGCGCCGGCCAGGCCAAGGGCCAGTAGCTGGTGGAGATTGCCAGGCGGATGGCGTGTCCAGTGCCGAATTGCTGGGCGATATGTTTGAGAGGAATCCGTACTCGATAGCATTTTCCCGGCTCCAGGGGTTCGGGGAACTCATTGCTGTCGCGGTGGGTGAGGTTGAGCAAGCCATAGGAGACACGGGTGGCCTTGTCGTCTTCGGCGATGTCGGAGAGACGCAGCGCGACCATGGCTACGGGCTGGTCGGCGGAGAGTTCGAGCTCGACGATTGGCGCCCCGAAGATCTCCAATGGCGCGTCCAGGCGAGGTGTCTGGAAGATCAGCGAGCCGCCGTCCTCGTCGCGCTGGTCATGGGGAAGGTCGGGCGGGGCATTGTAGGAACACCACTTGCCGGCATAGAGCCCCACCGAGAGCGGCGAGCGGATGTCCAGGGTGGTGTCGTCATCCTGGCCGTCGGCTTCGGGCAAGAGGTCATGGCCGGCGGTGAGCCGGAACGAGCTTGGCAGGATATTCGGCGATGGCCACTCCGGCTCGGCGACCCAGCGCCCGGGGCGCTCATCGTAGCGCGCCGAGGGTGGTACCGACTCCTGCATCCAGACCCGCACCATGGGTTCCTCCATGATGTCGGTCTCCTGCCCCTTCAACCACTGGTCCCACCAGCGCAGCGACTCCTGCAGGAAGCCGATGGCCGGCCCCGGCACGCCCAGGTGCGGATACTTGTGGGCCCAGGGACCGACCAGCCCCTTGCGCGGCACCGAAAGTCTCTCCAGCACCCGAAAGACGGCATTGCAGTAGCCGTCGGCCCAGCCGCTGACGGCATAGACCGGGCACTGGATGGCCGAGTAGTCCTCGCATACCGAGCCGTGCTTCCAGTAGTCATCGCGACGCTGATGCTCGAGCCATTGAGCGAGCCACAAGCCGCTGCCGTCCAGCCGCTCCAGCCACATGTCGCGCCATCGCTCACCCACCAGTTCGGGGTCCGGCGGGCAGGCGTTGCCGTCGAACATGGTCGAGGCCCAGGAGAGGTTGTCGCCCAGCAGGCAACCGCCCATGTGGTGGATATCGTCGGCGTAGCGGTCGTCGGTGAAACATAGCGTGATCACCGCCTTTAGCTGGCGCGGGCGCAGGGCCGCGATCTGCAAGCCGTTGAAGCCACCCCAGGAGATGCCGATCATGCCGACATCACCGGTGCACCAGGGCTGGTCCTCCAGCCAGGCGAGGATCTCCAGGCCATCCTCCAGCTCCTGGGGGAGGTACTCGTCGGTGAGCACGCCGTCGGAGTCGCCGGTGCCACGAATATCGACCCGCACCCCGGCATAGCCGTGGCCGGCCCAGTAGGGATGCATCTGGACGTCACGCTCTGCGGTCAGATCGCGCTTGCGATAGGGCAGGTACTCGAGGATGGCGGGTACCGGATGGTGCTCGGCATCCACCGGGCGCCAGATCCTGGCGGCCAGGCGGGTGCCGTCCGCCAGGGGAATCCATGTCTCCTCTTCCTGCACCCTGCGGGGAAAATCGGTAACGATACGCATGGGGCTTGTCTATCTCCTTCCTTGTGGTCCTGCTCGCAGCGGTCTTGATACTCGGATCAACTGCGGCGAGAAGGCATCTCTTTAGGGAAGTAGGCCGGATAAGCCGAGGGCGCATCCGGCATGGCGCTGTTGCTCAGTCCACGCCCGGTGCGGTGTCGCTTACCGGGCCTAGGAGATCCCAGAGGTCACGCCAAGTCACTGAAGCTGATATTCAGCCCTGGATGTCATCAAACTCGAACGCCAGCCGCGCCACCAGACGATCATAGTCAGCGAGCAACTGCTCGGCCGATGACGCGCCGAGATAGACATGCGCCAGCGCAAAGCTGTAAGCGTCCTGTTCGGGCAGGGAAGAGAGCCGCTGACCTTCCTCCACCTGAACTGCAATATGGCAACCGGGGAAGTCGGCCTGGAGTTCCGCGAGCTCCGCATCGGTGGGGACGCGTGTCACCACCGCATCGGTAAAGAATACCCGGTGGAAGAACTTGGCCGCCATAGAAAATTCGCCCTGTCGATGCGACATGGCAGGGCGCTGGCCCAGTCCAAGGTCGATGGTGACCTGCTGGTTGCTGACCCCATCGACTTTCTCGAAGAGGTCGCAATGCGACTGCGAGATGCGGGTGTTGATCTCCAGCAACCAGATGCGTCCCTGAATCTCGTCCCAGAAGTACTCGACGTTGAAGGCGGAATTGTCGTAGCCGATATGGCGCATGATGGTGTCGGTCAGCTCGATCATGGTGGCCTGGATATCGTCTGGCAGCCCAGAGGGATAGCGGTAATGGAAAAAGCTCAACACCTGGGGGTAGCGCAGCGAATCGACGATACCGTAGCTGACCACTTCGCCATCGAAGACATAGCCCTCTATAGTGCACTGCCAGCCGCCGATGATTTCCTCGGCCATGCAGAAATGGCCGTCCACCGCGGCGATTTCAGAGGGCAGGTTGGCATGCTCGAGCACCGTGTTGAAGGGGTCGGCGATGGTGCCGATGGAGCCTCGCAGCTGCTCGATCGCCTGGTAGAAGTCTTCCGGAGTATCGATGCGAAAGCCCAGACGCGAGCCGGACGACTTGATCGGCTTGACGAAAAAGGGAAAATACAGCCCCGCTTCGCCGATGCGCGTCATCGCCTCGTCATCGAAGGGGTCGAAGGCGGTGAACTTTGGGATATGGTCGGGGATTACCTCTCGCTGGACCCGGCGACTCCAGTACTTGTGCTCGCACTTGAGCAGGCTCTCGAGCGAGGTACTGCGAATGCCAAATTTTTCGCAGAGAATCGGCAGCATGGTCGAGACGGGGAAATCCATGTAACCGACGATGGCATCGATGCTGCCGTCGAAAGCCTCGAGCTCGGCCGTGGCCTCCTCCAGCATGGCGGCGATATCGAAGATCTCGGTATCGTAGACCGCCTCCGGGGCGATCAGCCCATGAAAACGCCAACCCTCGGCCCCGCGCAGGGTCTCGAGTCGCTCGCGGTTGAAGTCGTTGAGCCCTATCACGAAGATATTCTTGCTGTCAGTCATCATGAGTTTCCTTGGGTCGCTTTCGGGAAATGCGATGGTGCAGAATCGCTATACTTGTTCAGCATAGTTGTTCAGCTTAGCCCAGTAGCTGTGAACCACATCGAACCGCAAAAGGAGACATCGCCATGAGCAATCGCGACGAATTTGTCGAGGAAATGAAGGCCCGGCTCGACGAGTGGAATGCCGAAATCGACGAGCTGACCGCCAAGGCCCGCCAGGCCAGCGACGAGGCCAGAGTCAAGTACCAGGAAGACATCGAGCAGCTCAAGAAGCGTCAGGCGGAGACACAGGAGAGGCTCGATGAACTCCAGCATGCCAGCGAAGCGGCCTGGGATACCGTCCGCAAGGGCATGGAAGACTCCTGGGACCTGATGCGCAAGGCCTTCCGGGACGCTTCCTCACATTTCAAGTAAGCCTTATTTCAGGTAGGCATTGTTTTCGCTGCCTTCCCTGAGGCGCTCGATTGAGGCACTACCCTGCCGTGACAAATTGGCCAGGCGGTCGATCTGCTCATCTAGCCGAGGCAGGGCCTCCTGCCGATAGCTCGAGAGATCATCGATCGCGCCCATCACCTCGCCGAAGGCGTCCTCGAGCACCTGCATATCGAGCATCGCACTGGAAGCCCGCTTCTGGATATCCACCCCCTGCTGTCGCAAGGCCTTGGCGGTTCCGCCGATCATCTGGGATGTCGTGGTATTGAGGGCTTCGACGCGGTCGAGCACCAGGCGCTGGTTGGCCATGGCCATGGCCACGGTCACCGCCACGGTGAGCGCCGAGACGGTCACGTTGATCGCCCGATCCACGCCACGCATCAATTCCCGGTTGTTGCGGATAATGACCTCCAGCGCAAGCACGCCCTGCTGGCTCACCGCCAGTTGCTGCTGAAGATCGACGATACGCTGGCGCAGCGGGAAAAGCAGTTCCTCCTCCAGGAAGCGACGCCGGGGGTCATCATCTTCGCGAGCGGCGATATCGTCCTTGAGGCGGTTATCGATCAAACGCCCCAGGGCGATCTGGCGGTTCAGCTCGCGCAGGATCTCACCCAGGGCCTTCTGGTCGTCGTTCAGGGTAAGGTTATCGCGATGCAACATGTCGCGGCCGCCTTCCAGATCGCCGATGATGGCATCCAGGGCCTGCTGGGCATTCTCGAATTTCTGGAAGTAGCGCTGAAGGCGACTGTCGACGCCGGGAATCATCGAGAGGAAACGATCCACAAAGCTCGGCGCCAAGCGATGGCGGCCGGGATCTAGCCCTTCCATGCGTCCGCGCAGATCGACCAGGGCCTTGGCCACCGGCCCACCCTCGTCTCCCTGATGAGCCAGCTTGCGCAGCGGCGTCTGCAACATGGCACTGCGATGGGCGGCCTGCTGCTGCAATTCCAGGCCCATCTCGTCAACGGCACGCCGCTGGCGCACCACCGTGTCTTCGTCACTCTCGCCACCCTCAGCGAGAACCTCCGCGACAAAGCGGTCGGCCATTGCCTCGAGTTCGGGATCGATGTCCCGCTCATCGGGAACGGCCGAATCGGCCCGAGTTGTCTCCAACTGGCCGGCAATCTCCTCCACCGGCGGCAGCGAGAGGCGACGGTCGCTATCGGATTGCTGGGTCATGGGCACCTCCTGGGTGATAAAAAACCGTCGTGTAAGCCATCACGGCAACACCGGCCGCCGGATCAATCCTTGCGTGCGTAACGATCGGCGCCCTCGACGAAGCGGCGCAGATCCTCCAGCGCCTTCTCGGCGGTGACCGAAGCCTGGGGGCGAGCCGTCTCGATCTGCGCCATGGCGACGGCAGTATCGTCGAGCACGGTCAGCGCCGATTCGATACTGGCAGAGAGCGAATCCAGCCGCTGCTCGGTTTCCACCAACAGATCCAGACGCCGCAACAGGGCGGCGCGCTCCTCTTCGCTCAACCGTTTGCCTTCCCGCGCCAGCCGACGCCGCACGAAGTCGCCATCCACACTGACCACCCCTCGCGCCTGGGACTCCATGGTGTTCAGGGTATCCACCGCGCCAAGACACACTTCTGCCACCAGGCCTCGTGCCCGCTCGAAAGCCAGTTCACCCTTGTCGAAACGGCCACTGAGCACGGCCAGAACATGGCAATAGCGGCTGTACAGGCGGTCGGTCTGAACGGCCAGGTCAGGTCGGCGCGCATCGAGAAGGCTCTGCTTGGCACGGCACATGGCCAGCACCAGGTGGTCGGCGTCCACCGGCGGCCGGGCCGGGTCGAGAACGGCTACGCCGGCTTCATGGGCTTCACCCGCCTGACGACTCCGGCGTTGGCGGCTCTCGGCCTCCCGTTGCGCCTGCAGGCGCCGCTCTCGCCGATGACGCCGCCAACCACGCAGACGTCGCTCCAGCGGCAGCGCCAGGGGGATGGCGACGATGCCTGCCAGCCAGCCGACTAAGCTCGGGCCGAAACCGCCCCACAGGGAGGTCAGCCAGAGCAGCATGCTGATAAAGGGGACCACCAGGCAATAGCGCAAGATCACCCGCAAGCGGCCGGGGGTCGGCACCGGAAGTGCCAGGGCGGGATTGAAAAGCCCGACCAACAGCCAGGGCAGGCAGGTCATGAAGAGGCCATAGGAAAATCCCTGCAAGAATCCCAACATGGGGCGCGTTATCCTTCAATCCGGCGGGGAAAGTGTCGAGTGTAGAGCAACCGTTCAATGGAGACGACCGCCACTGGGCCAGGTGCTTGGCATGATCGACGTCATCCCCGTGAGAGCGACAGCAGCGTCAACAGCAGCGCCACACCCCCTACCACCAGCGCCACGATCACGGCGATGTCGACCAGGCGATCGAGCCAACGATCGATACGAGCACCGCCAGGCACACGTCTGCGACGTCCGGGCTGACGCCGTTTGGTGGCCCCGCGGCGAGGACCGGGGGCGGTGAGCATAAGTGACATGGTCGAAATCCATTTTTACCAGTTCCGTGAGCTTACGGCCTGTGCCGCCGCCAGGCCAGTGGCGGCGGCACAGTCCATCTTGAGGGGATTGCGCGGCGACTTGTCACCCGGCATGGTAGAATTAATCAGCAGGCTAACTTTCTGGAGGAATCATGCCCCGTCTCGCCGACACCCCCCTCTCCGTTCTCGATCTGGCTCCGATCCGCGAGGGTGGCAGTGCGGCGGACAGCTTCCGTGAGAGCGTGGCCCTGGCAAGGCTCACGGAACAACTGGGCTTCACCCGCTTCTGGCTCGCCGAACATCACAGCATCGAAGGCATTGCCAGTGCCGCCACGGCAGTGCTGATCGGCCATGTGGCCGGTGCCACCGAGCGCATCCGAGTCGGCAGCGGCGGCATCATGCTGCCCAACCACCCGCCGCTGGTCATCGCCGAGCAGTTCGGCACGCTGGAGACCCTCTACCCCGGGCGTATCGACCTGGGCCTGGGGCGCGCACCGGGCTCCGACGGCGCCACCATGGCGGCCATGCGTCGAGACCCCTACGCGGGCGTCGATGACTTTCCCCAGCGTCTCGAGGAACTGCAGAGCTTTCTCGGCGATGAGCAGCCCAACCAGCGGGTGCGCGCCGTTCCCGGCCAGGGCACGAAGGTGCCGATCTGGCTGCTGGGCTCCAGCGGCTTCAGCGCCCAGCTGGCGGCACGCCTCGGTCTACCCTTCGCCTTCGCCGCCCAGTTCGCCCCCGGCTATCTGTTCGAAGCGCTGCGACTCTATCGCGACAACTTCCGTCCCTCAGAGATACTCAACAGGCCCCACGCTATGGTTGGCCTGCCGGTGATCGCCGCCGAGAGCGACGCCATGGCCGACTACCTGGCCACCACCGCCCAGCAGAAGTTTCTGGGCATGATCCGTGGTCAGCGCACCTGTGCGAAGCCGCCCGTGGAGCATCTGGAGATGACGCCCATGGAAGAGAGGCAAATGCAGCAGTTTTTAGGCGCCGCCATCGTAGGCGGCCCCGAGACCGTTCGCGAAGGCCTGGAGGTCTTCCTCGACCAGACTGGCGCCGACGAGCTGATGCTCAACACCGACGTCTTCTCCCTGGCGGATCGCCTGAAGAGCTATCAACTTGTCGGCGAGGTGTGGCACTCATGACTCAGCCCGATACCTCGCGCCTGACCCTTGGTCACCTGGCCGAGGGCGTTCGTCGCATGGCGCCCCTGTCCCTGTTCGTCATTGTCTTCGGCCTGGCCTTCGGCGTTGCCGCCCTGCAGCAGGGGCTCTCAGGTCTTGAGACGCTGCTGATGAGCGGCCTGGTGTTCGCCGGGGCCGCACAGTTCGCGACCCTTGAACTGTGGGGCGAGACCATTCCTTTGGTGCCTCTGGTGGCGATCACCCTGGCAATAAACGCACGTCACCTGCTGATGGGCGCCGCCTTCTACCCTCACCTTCGCGACCTGCCCGCCGGCCGGCGCTACGCCAGCCTGATCCTGCTCAGCGACGCCAACTGGGCCATGGCCATGGGCGGCCGCTCCAGAAAGGAACGGCTGGGCATCCTGGTCGGCGGCGGCTTCGCCCTCTGGACTGCCTGGATGATCGGCACTGGCCTGGGCGTGGCCTTCGGCAGCGGCATCGGCGACCCTGAGCAATTCGGTCTGGACGCTATTATGGGCTGTTTCCTGCTCGCCATGCTGGTGGGCGACAAGCGCGACCTCAGCGTGCTTGTGCCCTGGGGCGCTGCTGCCTTGGCCGCCCTGGCCGCGATGGCCTGGCTGCCGCCCCATGTCCACGTGATCGTCGGGGCACTGACCGGCGGCCTGGTAGGCCTGCTGCTGCCTCCTAGCCGCAAGGAGGCGACCCCATGACGCTGACTGCCGCCAACGGCGGTGTGCTGCTGGCCATTGTGATCATGGCGTTGGCCACCTATCTGACCCGCGCCGGCGGGGTCTTCGTGATGTCCCGGGTACCCATCGGCCCGCGAGTCGAGCGTTTCATCAACGCCATGGCCGGCTCGGTGCTGGTAGCGGTGATCACCCCCATGGCCGTGAACGGCGACGGCGGCGCCCGCATGGCGTTGGTCGCTACGGCAGCGGTGATGCTGGCCCTGCGCAAGCCGCTGCCGGCCATCACCGCCGGCATTCTGACCGCCGCGCTGTGGCGCCTGGCCGCATCCTGATCCATCCTCGGAACGAAGCGCCTCGTCGGCTTTCAAAGGGACATCCATTGGCCGTGCGCCACGTCCAGCGGCGCTGAACGCCGCCCAACCGGAGAGACCATGACCGATTCCCGAGACCCCCGGCGGGACCCCCGCCGAGACCCTCATGACAATCCCGCCTGGCGCACCGCCCAGGCCTGGCAGCAGCGCGCCCGCCAGACTCAGGGCAGCGGCCTGCTCGGCAGCCTGAAAATGTTGCTGGCTTGGCTGCTGTTCGGCGCCATGATGATCATCGCCATGGTGCTGGGGCTATTCTTACTGCTGCTGGGCTGGGCGTTGATGCCGCTGATGCGCTACCGACTGAAGAAACGCGTCGATAAGATGCGCGCCGACCAGGCCGAAGATGTGGGCCACGGCTCTCACGCTTACCGGACCGAGTACCGCGAAACCCGCTATCACGAAACTCACAGCCCCGAAGGCAACCACCGTGAACAGCAGGTGCTGGAAGGTGACTATTCCGTCAAGGACTCCGAGCGCCGCAGCGACTGACGCTCGTCGCTAGGCTGTCTGGCAAATCACCGCCTCCAGGGCGGCATGATAGCCCTGGCTGCCCAGTCCGGCGATCACCCCGTCGGCTCGCAGTGAGACGTAGGAGTGGTGGCGGAAGCTCTCCCGCTTGTGCACGTTGGAGAGGTGCACCTCGATCACTCTGCCTTCGAAGGCGTTGAGGGCATCAAGAATTGCCACCGAGGTGTGAGTGTAGGCCGCCGGGTTGATGATGATCGCGGTGGTACCGTCCAGCCGAGCCGCCTGGATCCAGTCGATCAGCTGCCCCTCATGATTGCTCTGCCGGCAGGCAATCTCCCAGCCTGCCAGCGACGCCTGCTCGAAGAGCGCGGTGTTGATATCTTCGAGGGTATCGTGACCGTAGATTTCGGGCTGGCGCATGCCCAGCAGGTTGAGATTTGGGCCATGCAGGACCAGTATCTTGCGCTGACTCATCAGGCAGTTCCCCACATCGTGTTTTCCGATTTTTAAGTAAGCAACCAACAAGCTTCTCCAGTAGTGGACGATTGTGTGTCGCGGCCCTGGGTGTTGCAAGGCAAGCTAACAGGGGCATTGGCGGGCCTCGCGAGACATAAACGACATCTCGCTCACTGGAAACGGTCCCACAGCACCGTATTTCAATAGTGAAAAATCCAATCTGGTCAGATTTGACTCGGCACACGCTGTGAATCCCTCCCTGCCTTACCGACAATGCTGATCAGCAAGACCACGACGGGATCTCCCGTCGCCTGTCTTGCAAGCCCTGGAGCACAAGAGTGGCCAGTAGAGCCAAGACCAGCCTCCTCAAGAGGGGGCCACAAATTGGCATGGCATATCGCCATGCATTCACCGTCAACAAGTCCAATAGGTGACCCGATGGATAAGACTCGTTTAGCAGGAAAGAACTGCCTGATTACCGGTGCCGCACGTGGCATGGGTGCCGCTGTCGCCGAGCATTATGCCGCGCAGGGCGCCAATGTCTGCGTTGCCGATCTCAACACCGAGGGATGCGAAGAGGTCGTCAAACGCATCAACGGCAGGGATGGCGGCAAAGCCATCGCGGTCAAGCTCAACGTGACCGAGAGAGACCAGGTGAAGGCGGCCGTCCAGGCCACTGTCGATGCCTTCGGCAGCCTCAACGTCATGGTCAATAACGCCGGCATCAACAAACCACTGATGTTTCTGGATATCACCGAGGATAACTGGCACCAGATCATGGACGTCAATGCGCTGGGCTGTCTTCTCGGCATGCAGGAAGCCGCCAAGCAGATGATCGCGCAGGGCAAGGAAAATGGCCCCTACAAAATTCTCAATGTAGGCTCCATCCTGTCGCGCCAAGCCTTCGATGATGTGGTTCCCTACTCCTGCAGCAAGCACGCCGTGCTGGCCATGATCAACGGTGGTGCCAAGGCACTGGTCGACCACAACATCACCGTCAACGGCTACGGGCCTGGTGTAGTACGCACCGAGCTCTGGGAGCAGCTCGACAAGGATCTCGTCAGCATCGGCAAATTCGATAAGCAGGGTCAGTCAATGGACGAGCTTGCCGAGAAGATGATCCTGATGAAGCGCTATTCATACCCGGAAGACGTGGTCGGCACCGCCTCCTTCCTGGCCAGCGCGGAATCGGACTATATGACCGGCCAGTTGCTGATGATCGATGGCGGCATGATCATGCAGTGATACCCTCGGCAACCCGGGAGATGGATCAGTAGTATCCACTGTCGCGCATCATCCGATCGGCCCTGTCCTGAGCCATGGACAGGGCCTTCTTAATGGAGCGGCGCCCATCGAGCACCTCGAAGATCTCGTTCCCGGCGATGGTGGTCAGGTCAGTGATGCCCGGCACAGGAGGGCGCGGCCAGGACTGCAGGATGTTTTTTCTGACCATGCCATCCACGATATCGATCAGCGGCGACAGCGCCGATACTTCCGGATCCTGGCTAACGCTGAAGCGAGACGTTACCAGGCTCCCGTTAAGGATGTAGAGTTTGGACATGCTCCGGCACGTAAGATGGCGCATGGCCGCCCAGGCTGCCTCCACTCGCTCTTCCGAAAGATTCGCCGGAATGGCCAGGGAATAGCCACCGATGGGAACGAAGGATCGACCATGGTTGCCGACGGTGTGGGGAAGATAGCCGGTATTCTGCCAGGCCGGCGATTTTTCGTTGAGTTCGAACAGTGGAGCGAGCGAGGTGTAACAATAGGCCATGCTGACTTCGCCCGTTGAATAGGATCTGGCGCGATCGTACCAAGACATCTGCAGAATATTGGGGGGTGAATACTTCAATATATCCAGCATATATTCGCAGG
The DNA here is from genome assembly GCF_042643535.1 of Halomonas tibetensis. Taxonomy (NCBI): domain Bacteria; kingdom Pseudomonadati; phylum Pseudomonadota; class Gammaproteobacteria; order Oceanospirillales; family Halomonadaceae; genus Halomonas; species Halomonas tibetensis. The sequence goes on along the minus strand of NZ_JBHRSQ010000007.1, from coordinate 18,281 downwards.
CACGAAAGGCGGCGTCCGACAGGAACATGGGGCGAAGTTGATCGCCCGTCGCCCCCTCGAACGCGTAACCGCCATCGATACGCTGAAGGTTGATGATTGGCTGACCGAATTTCGCCATCAGAAACGCAAAAGTATGCCCCAAAGGCGTTCCCCTGGCAGCATTCCAGGCAATGCCATAGAGTCCCTTTCCGGGGTTGTGGAGCGCCTTGGCCACTCTGATCAGTTGCTCAGTGGTCGTCGGTGGCGTCAGACCCGCGCTTTCCAGGATGTCCTTGCGGTAACACAACAGCTCCGGTGAGGTCTGAACCGGTATACCGTACTGCTTTCCCGCATAGCGAGAACTATGGATAGCTTCAGGATGAAAGTCGGATAAGTTGTATCCCTCACGATCGATAAAGTCATCCAGAGGCAACAGCATCTCCTGCGATGCCAACTCCCCAAACCAGGGAAGGTTGCAGGTGATGATGTCATAATGTGAATGAGAGAAACGCGCGTTAGCAAGAATCTCTTCGCGCAGACTGTCAACCGACTTAGCTTTGTTATTGACACTTACCCCGAAGATCACTTCGAGCTGCCGCTTGAGGTTGTGCATCGCCATGAAGGTGGGATCTGCATGCATCAGAACCCGCAGCCCGCCCTTCAGGTCGAGACGTTGAGACAAGACAGCGGGCGGTGATATGACGTTTGTCGACTGATAGGGCTCTTCCAGAACAAGACGGCTAGAAGAGTCGGATTTGGAGTCCAGCCCCAGAGTTTCTCCCAACAAGACCTTGATACGGTTTGCATAATTCTCCCACTCCTCAATCATGGCGTGAGAAGGATGCAGGGAAACCGTCTTTCCCGACTTCGTCCGGGGCCGGGAAAGAATCAGCCCGCGTTTGATGATGCCTTCGATTCCACGCTTGGCCGTGCCATAGGAAAGTCCGGAAGCATCCGCCAGCGACGTGGGCGTCGTGAGTCGACCCGCCAGGTGATTACGCATGACGTGAATCATCATGCGCATCTCCCGGTAACCGTGGCTCATTGAGAGTCCATCCTCGGTCACCTCCTCGAACTTCTCTATGAAGTCGATGAAGCGTGAAAGCTCCGTGTTGGAGAGCTTCGACATCGGCATCTGCGACAGGCTGTCATAGGGACCCTCTGGATGGCTCTCGTCTAGAAGCTCGCTCATATTGGCCTCGGGTCATGGGCAAAAGGGTGCCCCAAGATAGACCGCTACCTCGCGCCTGTCAGCACCCGTAACGCCAACGCAGCTAGCCCCAGCCGTCAACGATAAGCCTGATACCCAGCAGAATCAGCAGACAAAGGATGACTCGGAAGAAGAGCTCACCGCTCAGCCGCTTCTGTATGATCAGTCCCAGACGCACCCCCAGCCAGGCTACCGGAATCAGCAACAGCGCAACGGTGACGTTCTCGACGTTCAGCAGCCCCAGCATGCCATAGGGCACCAGCTTGACCAGGTTGGTGGCAGCCAGGAAGACCACTGCCGTCGCAAGGAACTGCTCCCGAGTGAGCCGGAGCTGAAGCAGATAAAAATTCAGCGGCGGCCCGCCGGCATGGGCGATGAAACTTGTGAAGCCAGCAATGCCGCCACTCAGCCCACCGACCCAAGTCGGCACGGAACGCCCTCGGAAGGGCTTGAGCAAACCCCATAAGCCGAACAAAATCGAAAATATCCCCAGCAGCACCTTCAGCAGATCCTCATCGAATAAGCCATAGGTCAGGTAGCCGACCGCCACTCCCAGCACCGCCGGGGGGAACATCAGCCAAAGAACCGATCCCACGCGGTGACGCCACCAGGCCTTCAGACTGAAGACATCCATCACGATCAGCAGCGGCAGCATGACGGCCACGGCAAAAGTCGGGCTGGCTTTCAGCGAAATCAGCGGCACCGCCACTACCCCCACGCCTCCGGCGAAGCCCGATTTCGAGATGCCTGTAATCAGCACGGCAATGATGATCAATACAATAAACTGCCAGTCATACACCATGCAGGCCTCTGTTCTCTGACCAAATATAAAAAAGGGCCGTGGCGATCACGGCCCAAGTACAGGGTGACATTACCTTTCATGAGGAGAATGCCTCATGGATTGCTCGAGAGCCATCTCACCAACAATAAGATCAGAGGACTTCGCAGACCTCCTCGAACGTGAAGCGATCCTGACGGGGGAACAACGCCGAGGCATCGCCATATCCAAGATTACAAAGGAAGTTGCTCTTCACCCGTCCATCGGGGAAGAACTCCTCATCCACCGCTGCATTATTGAAGCCGGACATCGGCCCGGCATTCAGCCCTATCGCACGAGCGGCAAGGATGAAGTAGCCCCCCTGGATGGAACTGTTCCGGAACGCCGTCGTATTGATGAAGTCGGTCTTACCCTCGAACAGCGACTTGGCATCCTTGTTGTGGGAGAACATTCTCGGAAGGTGCTGATAGAACTCGGTGTCATAGCCCAACACGGCCACCACGGGCGCCTTCATCGTCTTTTCCTGATTGCCCGGCAGCAGCGCCGGCTTGAGTCTTTCCTTGGCTGCTTCGCTCTTGAGAAATATCACGCGCAGGGGCTGGCAATTCATGGAGGTCGGGCCGAAATGCATCACTTGATACAGCTCGCGCAGTTTCTCGTCGCTGACCTCCTTATCCGTCCACACGTTGTGTGTGCGCGCCTCGGTGAACAGGGTCTCAATCGCATGGTTGTCGATAGCAGTCATGTCGCTTTCCTCTTGCTGGATGGTTTCGTCTTGCTGGATGGTTTCGTCTTACTGGATGGTTTCGTCTTGCAATGGGACTAGCGGCTCGCCTTGAGGCCGAAGTCGTATGTCAGATGGCGGAAGGGAACGTCCATCGACCGTCCATCCGGTGCTTTTCCTGGCGGCAGCAACTCATACTCCCTGACCAGTGAGTCCTTGACGCCGAAGACAGCGTCGGAATCGAGATAGGGGTCGTCCTCGGCAAAGACCTGGGTCACCAGGGTCTCGTATCCTTCGGCCATCAGCATGAAGTGCACATGGGCGGGCCGGTAGGGATGCCGACCGGTGATTTCCAGCATCTTGCCGACCGGGCCGTCGGTGGGAATCGGGTAGGGTGAGGGAGTCACCGTCCAGAAGGCATAGCGCCCCTGGTCATCGGTGGTAAACCTGGCCCGCAGCGAGGCACTCTCGAGTTCCTTCTGAACGTCGTAGAACCCCTCGCTGTCGGATTGCCAGACATCGATCACGACATTGGCCAGTGGCTCGCCGCGACCATCATGCACCCTCCCCTCCACGAAGAAGGGCTCTCCCTCAACGTTCCAGTCGATCGACGCGCCCTGGGCGGCTTCGGGCGGGTCGGCCACATAGAAGGGGCCCAGCACCGTGCTTTCCGACACCATGGGGTCCGAAGTCTGATGATTGATGGCATCAACCAGCATCGTCACGCCAAGGGTGTCGGAGAGCAGAATGAACTCCTGACGCTTGTCATCACACATCTGGCCGGTGCGCGTCAGGAAATCGATAGCCTGAGTCCACTCCTCTTCGGTGGGTTCCACCTCCCGCAAGAAGCCGTGCAGATGGACCACCAGGCTGTTCAGTATCTCCTTCAGCCGCTCGTCGCTACAGCCGGCGAACTGCTCGATCACGGCATCCGTGATATTCACTGCATTCAGGTTTCGCATGTCGTCATCCCCTAGCGCCGGAGGCGCTCTCGATGGCCGGCAACCCGGAAAGGCGCTCGGTGTGATGGATAGTGGCGATGTAGTCATCCTCACCGTGACCCGTTCCAATCAGGGAGCTGTAGGCCTCGCGCATCTGGGCAGCCAGGGGCACTGCGACACCGTCTCCGTGGGCGCAGCCGAGGATCAGGTCCAGGTCTTTGGCCATCTGGGCGGCCGAGAAGGTGGAGGTGAAATCACGGTCCTTCAGCGGCTGGGTCTTGTACTTGACCATCGGCGAACCCACGGCGCTATCGGCCATCAGATCCAGCATCGCCTCCCAGCCGATGTTGCCCTTGCGGGCCATCGCCAGGGCTTCGCCCATCATCCCCGCGCTTACCGCGATCATCAGGTTGATCGCCAGCTTGGCGTAGCGTGCCTGCTCCTCATCACCGAGCCAGTACTGGGCCTTGGTGAAGGTATTCATCACCGGCGCGGCATCATCCAGCGCCTCACGCGGACCGGAGACCATGGCCGACAGGGTGCCGGACTCGGCAGCGACGGGATTCCCCGACACGGGGCTGCGCAGATAGGCGATACCTCGGGCATCGGCGGCCGCGGCCACCCTGGCGGAGGCTTCGATGCTGACGGTGCTGGTCTCGATCAGCACGCTGCCCGATGCCATCGCTTCGATCAGTCCATCCGGCGCCAGGGTCAGGCCCAGCAGTGCCCGGTCATCCGGAATCGAAACAAAGACCAGGTGGCACTCTTCGACAGAAGAAGCCAGTGTTCGGTGGGACGTGATCCCGGCGTCTTCGGCCAGTGTCATCCGCTCAGCGCTGAGGTCAAATCCCTGGACAGGGTAGCCGGCCGCGGCGATCCGGGCCGCCATGGGCAAGCCAAGCTTGCCGAGGCCGATCCAGGCTACTTTGGTGGTGGTTGTCATTGTGATGACTCCTCTTGTTGCCGCGACTGAAGCTCGGCATAGATGCGTCGACCGGAGGCGTCCAACTGGCTGATACCGTCCGCGACGTCCGCCAGCAACCTGCCATTACGCTTATGAAATTCACCCGCCACCATGACGCTGTCGACATTGGCGAGACTCGCCTGCATGACCACGGTCGAGATCGGGTCGCTGACCGGCTGCATGTTCAGCAGGCCGCTGTCCAACAGCACGATGTCGGCCTGCTTGCCAGGCGTCAGGCTGCCAATGCGCGTCTCCAGACCCAGGGCGCGCGCGCCATCGCGGGTGATCCACGCCAGTGCCTCGCGGGTGCGGATGGTCGAGGTGTCGGGAATGCTGCCCTGCTCGCGTCGTGAGGCATCGTTGTCCAGAGAGCGCTGCATGCCCAGCGCCATGCGTGCGACCGTGAACATGTCCCCGGAAATCACCGACTCAAGATCCACCCCCAGGGAGACAACGCCGCCGTGGCGGCGAACGTGGCCGGTGATCGGGAAGCCATGGCCCTGGGTCATCTCGTTCTCGGGAGCAATGGAGAAAGTCACGCCCTGCTCGCAGAAACGGGCCAGTTGGCCGTCGTCCAGGCTCTGGCCATGCACGATGTTGATATCCGGCCCCAGCAGCCCCTGCTCCTCTATCACGTCCCAGCCACCTGGGCTGACGGCCTTGCCCCCGCCCTGGTGCATGGAAGCCACCAGGCCGAACTCCTTGGCCAGCGCAAAATCCTGCAGGCTGACATCCAGAGTGGAATAGTGTGGGCCCAGGATGGCCATCCCCAGGGTTACCTTGGCGTCGGGATTGCCCAGCTCACCCTTGAGCAAACGCTCGACCTCGCTGCGGGGATGGGGAATCTCGCTGAAGTGCGGCTGCCCCGGCTTGGGGTCCGGCTTGGGCGAGCCATGGAAGAACAGCGCCCTAATCCCGGACTCCTTGAGTCCCCGCACTGCCGCATCGGTGTGTTCTGGCGTGGGGTTGTTGTGGCACCAGTCACCCAGAGTGGTGGTACCGCAGTTGAGCTGGTTGAGCGCGCCCATGCGAGTGGCGATATAAATATCGTCAGGGGTGAACAGGGTCGCCAGACCGCGATGCACGTGGCCGAAATATTCGAGCAGCGTCCAGTTGGCGGCGACACCGCGCAGGGCCGTCTGCCAGGTATGCATGTGGGCGTTGACCAGGCCGGGGATCAGAATACCGCCCCGGCAGTCGACCACTTCTGCCCCCTTCGACGGCAGATCATGGCCCACGGCCAGGATGCGATCGTCCTCAACCAGCACCTGGCCACCGCTCAGTTCGCCGAGCTCGGGATCCATGGTTACCACGGTGGCGTTGGTCAGCAGTGTCTTCATCGATCTGTTCCCTCCTCGCTCGATGGCCGGCGACCGACCAAGGCGTGGCTTAAAAGGCGATGAATGCCCTTGGCTTCAACCTCACGGGGGTTCCAGTAAGGGTTTCGGGTAGCGATTTCGACGGCGCGCTCGACATCCTCTTGCCTCAGACCGATCTCCTCCAGTGCCGTGGGGGCAACTACCGCCTTGGCCAGGTCGAAGAGGCCGGCGGCAGGATCATCGCAGCCCAGCGCACGGCCAATTCGCATCATCGCCTCGGGGGCCGCCGGGGCGTTGTAGGCCACCGCATGGGGCAGCACGATGGTATGGGTCTCGGCATGGGGCAGGTCGAAGGACCCCCCAAGGGTGTGGCAGAGTTTATGGTGGAGTGACATGCCCACCGCACCGAGGCAGCTTCCGCAAAGCCACGCGCCATACAGGGCATCGGAGCGCGCCTGGACATTCCCGGGGTCGGCGGCGATCACCGGCAGACTCCTGGCCAGCGCGGCAATGCCCTCCTCCGCCATCAGCGAGATCACCGGATTGCGGTCACGGGCATAGAGCGCTTCTACCGCATGGGCAATGGCATTGATGCCGCTGGTACCGGACATCCCGGCGGGCAGCGAGAGCGTCAGGTCGACGTCATAGATTACCGTCTCGGGCAGCACCTCCAGGGTGCGCTGAGTGGTCTTGATGCCATCGCGCGTCTCGCCAAGGATCGGCGTCATTTCAGAGCCTGCATAGGTGGTAGGGATCACCACCTGGGGAAGCCCGGTTCGCAGTGCGATGGCCTTGCCCAGGCCAATGGTCGAACCGCCACCAATGGCCACTGTGCAATCGGCTCCCAGTTCCTCGACTACCCGCATGGCATGCTCTGTCACCTCGACAGGGGTGTGCATGGCAGCCTCGGTATACAGACCCACGCCGCGATCGCCGAGTTGCTCCAGCACCTTTCGTGCCTGTTCCTGCTGCTGTGGCGTGGCAAGTACCAGGGCCCGACGGCAATCGAGCTGCTCGACTTCCGCGGCGAGGCCCGACAGGGTCCCCTGGCCGAACACCACCCGAGATGGCAGGCCATTATAGACAAAGGGTTGCATGGATCTTTCCTCAGACGTTGAAGATGCATGTCGGCGCCTCGTCGGACGCCGCGGTGGCGGCGGACACGCCTAGCCGGTAACAGCCGCCGACGGCGATGGCTTAACCATTCCGGTGATCGCCTGCACCAGCTCATCCTCGCTGACGCTGTCCCCATCGAACTCGGCCGTCACCTTGCCGTCGTACATGGCGATGATGCGATTGCTGACACCCAGCACTTCGGGCATCTCCGAGGAGATCACCAGCACGGCATAGCCGGTACAGGCCAACTCCTTGATCAATGCATGGATCTCCGCCTTGGAGCCGACGTCGATGCCGCGTGTCGGCTCGTCCAGGATCAGCAGCTTGGGATGGGTGTGAAGCCACTTGCCAATCACGATCTTTTGCTGATTGCCACCGCTGAGGTTGCCGACCTTCTGACGCCAACTGGGCGTCTTGATCTTCATGGCGGACTGGTACTTGTCGTAGACGACCCGCTCGGCCCCCGTCTGCATAAAGCCCATGGACGACACGGTGCCCAGGCCGGCAAGGGTCATGTTGTCGCGACAGTTCATTCCCAGGATCAGACCCTGATCCTTGCGATCCTCCGGCACCAGGGCGATCCCTTCGACCACCGCATCGTGGCTGGAGCGAATCGACGCGACCTTACCGTCGAGGAGGATCTCGCCAGCAGACGGGGTGCGAAGGCCGAAGATGGTCTCGGCCACCTCGGAACGGCCCGCGCCGACAAGCCCGTACATGCCGACGATCTCGCCCTTGCGGACGTTGAAGCTGACATCTTCGAAAACGCCATTGACCGTGAGGTTGCGCAACTCGAGCATGTTCTCTTTAAAGTCTCGCGGCTTGCTTGAGTGGTCCAACTCGAGACTGCGCCCGATCATCAACTTGGTCACTTCGTCCTCGTTGGTATCGGCGGTATTCAGAGTGCCGTTGTATTCGCCGTCCCTGAGTACCGAAATTCGCTGGGACAAATGGAATATCTCGTCCATACGATGAGAGATGTAAACGATACCAACACCCTGCTCCTGCAGATTTTGTATGATGTCGTAAAGAACCGGCTTTTCATGGTCCGTCAAAGAGGCCGTGGGCTCGTCAAAAACCACCACTTTAGGGGTAAAAACCAGAGCGCGCGCGATTTCAACCATTTGCTTCTTGGCGATGGAAAGATTGCTCACCATTTCCCGAGACGTAAATGTACACTTGAGTCGCTCAAGGATTTCGCTGCTGTCCCCGTGCAGTTTTTTCCAGTCAACTCGATTTCCCCACTTGAGAGGCAGGCTACCAAGGTAGATGTTCTCGGCCACCGTCATCTCCGGCACCAGCGACTGTTCCTGATGAATAAGGACGATGCCGCTCTTTTTTGCCTGCTTGGGGTTCTCGAAGGACTTCTCCTGGCCATCGAGAATGATCTGGCCGCCATTGGGCTGATGCTTGCCAGCCAGCACCTTCATCAGGGTGGACTTGCCTGCACCGTTCTCACCCAGCAATGCGTGGACCTCCCCGGCCCTAACATCAAAGTTAACCTTGTTAAGCGCCACAACGCCTGGAAATCTCTTGGTTATGTCGACCAATGAGAGCACTGGTGTTGAGTCATGCGAATGCTTGACTGAATGGTGGCTCACGGTGGCAGTGCTCATATGCGGACCCCCTTGCTGGAATGGACATTGAGCTTCTGGTCGATGATCAGCACGGAAATCAGGATGACCCCGAGAATCACCAGGACATAGAAGGCCGGCACCTGCATCAGGTTCATACCGTTCCTGAGGATACCGATGGCCAGAACGCCACCCAGGGTGCCAGTGATACTGCCGTACCCTCCCGCCAGTTTGGTACCGCCGAGTACGACGGCCGTGATGGTCCAGAGCTCATAATCGCGACCGAGGTTGGGTGTGGCTGCTCCCATCTGGGTTGACAGAAGGACACCGGCGAGAGCCGCAAAGAAACCGACGATCATGAAATTGATCATCATGTGGCGACCAATTCTAATGCCAGCATCCAGTGCCGCCTCGGTATTTCCGCCAACGGCGAAGGTGTTGCGACCATGCCCGGTTTTTTTCAACACCAGATGCATGATCAACGTGCAGACCAGGAAAATAATGGCCAAGACCGGGATCGGACCGATCGAGCTTGTGCCGAAATCAGAATAGGCAAAATTGGTAGCGTAAAAGGACTGTTCCTGGGTGTAGACGAAGATCAATCCACGGATACCAATCATTGCTCCCAAGGTGACGATGAAGGCATTGACACCCGTTTTCCAGACGATCAGACCATTAATGGCACCCAGCACAAGACCCGCGACGAGAGCAACTATGACGGCCAATGTGATGCCGTAGTCCTGAAGGCCGACGGCCAGAGATGCCGCAAGACCCAGTGTAGCCCCTACGGAAAGATCGATATTTCCATTGATCATCACATAGGTCATGCCCAGCGCAATCAGCCCTATGGTCGACGTCTGAACCAGAATATTTGTAATATTTCCAACGGAAAGAAAATATTCCGACATGAAGCTGAAAAAAATGATCAGGGCGACGACAAACACCCAAATCGGCTGTATGAAACCGCTACCCTTTAAAAAACTCTTCATATCCAACATGTTGTTCACCCTTTATGAATGAGTGGTAAGCAGGCGCTTGCGCTTGTTGGCAAGATCCAGCCACACCGCAAGGATGATAATCACCCAGGTAACCAGCCACTGGGTGTAATAGGGGTAACCCATCAGTAGCAGGCCATTCTGTATGAACCCCAGGATCAGCACACCGATCACCGTTTTCCAGATACTTCCGGCGCCACCCAGCAGGCTGGTACCACCTAAAATAATCCCGGCGAGCACAAGCAACTCATACCCCTGCCCGACATTATTCTGTGAACCCATCACTCGGGACCCAAGAACAAGAGCAGCACAGGCAACGCAGAAAGCAGAAATCAGGTAGGTACTGAAAACGCACCAGTTCTTGCGTATCCCGGAATAGACGGCTGCCACAGGATTTCCGCCTACGGCAAATATACGTCTGCCGTAACTGGTATAGGAAATGACGCACTGAACGATGATTGCCAGCACACCGAAGATCAGTATTGGAACAGCAATGCCTGCCACATAGCCTCGCCCGAAAAAGGCGAACCAGGTATTGCTTTGGTTGGCAACATCGACGTTCTGCCCCCCGCTATAGATGAGCACCAGGCCCTGAATGGCCGAAAGCATCGCCAAGGTGACAATCAGCGAGTTCAAGCGCATAAAACCGATTAGAAAGCCGTTGACAGCGCCGATCAACAGCGTCAACGCGAACATCAGAATGATGGCATTCGTCGGACCAATTTTGTCATGCAAGTCGACGACCAAGACGGTGGAAAATGACAGCATTGAACCCACGGACAGATCCAGGTTCCCACCGATGATGACCACGGTTACGCCCACGGCGATAATTCCGATGATCGACGCCTGCCGAACAACCGTCATGATATTTGACTGGGAAAGGAACTGTTCGGAAAAGAGAGAAAATACGAACATACCAATAAGAAAGAATATCAAGATACCTTGGGCAGATAGAAAACTCATCAGCCCGGCCTTGCTTACTCTTCCTGCGATCAAGCCCTTATTTCTATTGCCTTGTTCTGCAGAAGCCATGTCACTCACCTGTCTGGATATCGCCTTGCCATAAACCATGAAGACTTTTGTGATGTACCAGTGAACATGCCCTGCTATCACAAAGGCAAGTCATTGGATCACGGCCACAAAAGAAACACCGGTTTAACAAGAAAATCTTCTTCTGTTTTTCGCGCCGGGGCCCGGAGCCAAATCACCGGCGCGAAAAGCAAGACGGATTGACGAAACTTGCTTCGATAATATCGGAAGCAATGCTTAGTAAAACGTCAGAAGACAGGCTTATCGAATTGATCGATATTTTCAGCCGTGATCTTGGGAGTCTCGAAGAAGTTCATCTTGGGAACTTCCTTGCCATCCAGAACATCCAATGCTGTTCGCAGGGCAGCTTCTGCATCGTCCACAGGAGACTGATAGATTGAGCCGTAGTATTCACCTCTTTCGATGGCCTCATAGCCGACGGCAAAGTTGGTCGCCCCGATGAAGATGATATCCCCGGCCCTTCCGGCGCCTTTGGCAGCGTTCAAGGCACCGACGCCCATGTTGTCGTCACCGGAATAGACGCCATCAATTCGGTCATATTTCGTCATGAAGTCTTCCATGACGCGCTGGGCGCGCTCTCGGTTCCAGTTACCCGGCTGGGTTTCCATCAACTCAACATCCGGACAGAGCTCAGCCAGTCGCTCCTCGAAGCCAGTCGCACGTTCCATCGCGGTGGTATAACCCGGCTGGCCGGAAATCTGTACGATCTGGCCCTCACCACCCAGGGCATCACACATCATTTCGGCAGAGGAGATGCCTTGCTGAACGTTGTCCGGACCGGAAAAGGCGGCAATGAACTCAAGCCCTGCCTCGGCGATCTTTGAGTTGGTTACCACTACGGGGATGCCAGCATTGTGCGCCTGACGAATGGCGGGGATGACCGCTTGACCATTGGTCGGCCATATGATGATGGCGTCCACTTGCTGCTGTATCAGATCCTGCATCTGGCCGATCTGACGCGCCACGTCGCCACCGGCATCCAGCACGACAGTTTCAACATTACTATTTCTTTCCGACGCTTCTTCGAAAGCGCTTTCATAGGTGGTCTGGTAACTGTCGACACCGACGTTATTCTGGGTGATGCCGATACGATAAGTCGTTTCAGCATGGGCAAAACCGGAGGAAATCAATATGACACTGGTTGCTAGCGCTGTCTTATAGAACATGTTGTCACCTTTTTTGTAATAGCTTGTTGCAATGGCTTGTTGTTATAGCTTTTTGTAATAGCAATATCGAGTTGCTTAGCTGACTGGGTCCGCTACCAGTCAGTGTGAATGAAGCTTATGGGCTAGGAGGATGTCGCCGCAACGATGCTGCAGATGAGAAATAGCCATTCTGGTTATTTTTGATGCGGCGTTTGAGTGGCGTGCATGAAGGAGAAAGCCCCGCCCGTCGAGACGGTCGGGGCAACTATCGTGGAAAAAGGTACGGCAGCTCAGTAGCCTAATGCTATGGGCAATCACATGCCGCGAGTCACGACGTCGGCGACTCCAGAAGCCTTTGCCAGGTCTCGATCACTACCCGGCGGTGATTCTCGAAGGCATCATTGCGCCCTCGAGAGGGCTCGCGTGTCAGCGAGGCGCGATGGGCGGCGCTGCGCAAGGCCAGATAGGCGTCTCGCAGGCGCTGGCACTCCTTGGCCGGAAGGCGCTCAGTGGTTTCCAGGGTCTCGAGAATGCGCATATTATCGCTCCACTGCAGCAGTTCCTGCGTCTCCTGGCTCATCGCCAGTACCGCGTACTGGCACAGGAACTCGATATCCACCATGCCGCCCGGGTCGTGCTTGAGGTCGAATTCTCCCTCCTTGCTCTTGCCCCCCAGGTGGTCACGCATCTTGTGGCGCATCTTGACCACCTCTTCACGAAGCGCCTCCCTGTCTCGTTCGCGACCGAGAATCTCGCCGCGGATATTCTGGAATCCCTTCGCCAGGCGGGGGTGGCCAGTTACCACACGGGCACGCACCAGAGCCTGATGCTCCCAGGTCCAGGCATCGCGACGCTGGTAGTCGGCAAACGCCGTCAGCGAACTGACCAGCAGCCCAGAGTTACCTGAGGGGCGCAGCCGCATGTCCACTTCATAGAGCGTGCCGGCGGGCGTCACCGCGGTAAGCAGGTGGATGATGCGCTGACCCAGGCGGGTGAAGAAGACCCCGTTGTCCAGCGGGCGCTTGCCATCGGTACTGCCCTGGGTGGCGCCGTCGTGAATAAACACCAGATCCAGGTCCGAGCCGTACCCGAGTTCGATGCCTCCCAATTTGCCGTAGCCGACCACAAGAAAGGCCGGCTCGACATCGGCTCGGCTACCATCGGCCAGTTCCGGCATGCCGTGCTTGCGCGTCAGGTGCTTCCAGGCCATGGCCAGCACTGCCTCGAGGATCACCTCTGCAATGTAGGTGAGATAGTCGCTCACCTTCATCAGATGACGGGTCCCGGCGATGTCGGAAGCCGCCACATGCAATACCTGGGCGTGCTTGAAGACCCGCAGCGCCTCGAGCTGGGCCTCTTCGTCATCTTCTGGCAGGCGTGCCAGGGTCTGGCGCAGCTCGTCGGCCAGAAGCGTCTTGTCGGCGGGTGTGTAGAGGGTCTCCGGTGTCAGCAGCTCATCGAGCAGGATCGGGTAGCGGGCCAACTGTTCGGCGATCCATGGGCTCGCCGAGCAGAGCGTCATCAAATGACCCAGGGCGTCAGGATTTTCGCGCAGAAGCGCCAAATAGGCGGTGCGCCGCAGCACTGACTCAATCAACGGCAATACGCGCTCGAGCGACTTATCCGGCATCTCGCTGTCGACCACGGCATCCAGCAACATGGGTATCAGCGCCTCCAGCCGCTCGAAGCCGATACGCTGCATGCCCTGAACCTGACGCGAGTGGTAAAGCCCGTGCAGCCGCCGGGCTGCCGCTGCGGGGTCGTCGAAGCCGGCCTCCTCAAGGAGCTCGGCCACTTCCGTTTCATCGAGTTCACCACGCCACAGTGCTCGCCACTGCTCCATGGCGATGCCGCCAGCGGATTCCTGAGACGCCTCCTCCACCTCCTCTTCGGGGTCGGCGATCACCGCATCGAAGTGCTGGCGGACCCTGGCACGCACCTCGTCGAGCCGGGCCATCAGCGCCGGCCAGTCCTCCATATCCAGCGCCAGGGCGACTCGCTCGCGGTCCAGGTCACCCTCTGGCAGGCTTTGGGTCTGGCGATCCTCCAGGGCCTGAAGGGCGTGCTCGAGATCGCGCAGGAACGCGTAGTCGGGGGTGAGCTCCTCGACAACTTCAATGGGCAGCAGGCCGAGCTCGGGCAGGCGCTCCAGGGCAGTCTTGAGCGAAGTCACCTGCAACTCGGTGTCGCGGCCACCGCGGATCAGCTGGAAGGCCTGCACCACGAACTCCACCTCACGGATGCCGCCGGGACCAAGCTTGATGTTGCCCTCCAATCCCTTGCGACGCACCTCACGGTTGATCATCGCCTTGAGCTCTCGCAGCGACTCGATGGCGCCGAAGTCCAGATAGCGGCGATACACGAAGGGTCGTAGGCTGGCCAGCAGTTCAGCGCCGGCGCCGAGATCGCCGGCCACCGGGCGCGCCTTGAGCATGGCATAGCGCTCCCACTCCCGACCCTGGTCCTGATAGTAGCCTGCCAGGGACGAGAAGCTGCCCACAAGGGGCCCACCGTCGCCCAGCGGGCGCAGGCGCATGTCGACTCGGAAAGCGAAGCCATCGGCGGTCACCGCGTCCAGGGCGCCGATCAACCGCTGTCCCAGCTTGGTGAAGTACTCCTGATGCTCCAGGGACTTGCGCCCCCCTTCTGTCTCACCGTTCTCGGGGAAGGCGAAAATCAGGTCGATGTCGGAAGAGAGGTTGAGCTCGCCGGCACCCAGTTTGCCCATGCCCAGCACTACCAGGCGCTGCTCGCTGCCGTCCCGACGCACGCCAGGCCGGCCCCAGCGCGGCTCAAGGAAGCGTTCCAGCCAGCCCAAGGCCACTTCGAGACAGGTCTCTGCCAGGCGCGACACCGCCGCCGTGGTGGCCCACATATCAATGCCCTCGGGACGGGTAAGATCGCGCCATACAATGCCGACCATGCGCGCGCGACGAAAGCGACGAATGGCCGCCTGCATGGCCGCCTCGTCCTCGGCAGACTCCAGGCGCTCCTCGAGCCAGTTGCGCAGGCTCTCGGCATCGGGGGTAGCGTCCAGTTCACCGTTGGCGTCCAGATGAAATAGCCACTCCGGATAGCGCACCAGGGTCTCGGCGACGAACTCGGATATCGCCAGCACCCGGGCCAGTTGCTCACGGCGAAATAAGGAGAGCCCCTGCCAGTCTTCCAGCGGCGACTCCCGACCGGTCATGTCGGCCAGATTGTCGGCCTGGGCCAGGGCCTCGACCAGACGCTCACGAATACGCGCAAGCGGCGCCTTGAGAGGCTCAGGAATGTCGATCAACGGCAGGAAGTCATCAGGCAGCGGCATGGGCGGTCTCGCATCGGGGTGTGGCGAACGCCCCCAGCATAGCGAAGCCCAGGCCCCATGGGCACCCGGCACGATGGCGGAATAGTCAGCCGAGCAGTTTCTGTCCAGCAAGCAGCAACCAGGTAAGCCCGACCAGGGCCAGCGACACCATGACTGCGGCGGAGCCGAGATCCTTGGCGCGCCCGGAGAGCTCATGATGCTCGGGGCCGATGCGGTCCACCACGCTCTCGATGGCGCTATTGATCAGTTCCACCACCAGCACCATGAGGCAGCTAGCCATCAGCAGGATCCACTCAACCGGGCCCTCCCCAATCCACCAGGCCAGCGGCAGTAGCAGCACGCAAAGGACCAGCTCCTGGCGGAAGGCCGACTCGTGGCGCCATGCGGCCCTGAGCCCCTTGAGGGAATAGCGGGTAGAGTGCACAAGGTGCCGCAAGCCGGTATGTCCGGGTTTCATCGCGAGTTCCTCAGGGGGTAGGTCAGACTGCTCAATGGGTATCGATCATGCGCTCGAGATCCACGGCCAGCGGGTCCAGCACATCCGACCAGCTCAGGTAGGGTGTACTGCCGTTGCCGTTCACCAGCGCGGTAAACACGCCCCAGCGACCGCTGCGGGTGCGAAAGTAGCCGCTGACAGCGCGCACGGCCACCGGCTGATTGAGGGTGCCTGTCTTGAGCATGACGTGGTGCTGGAAGGTGGATGATCCCCGGCGGATGAAGCGCATCACGCCATTGCTGGGAGACTGCAGGGTGACAACGAAGCTTGGAAACAGCGACGGACGATGGAACATGCTGGCCAGCAGCGCATTGGCTCCCCTG
Source organism: Halomonas tibetensis (assembly GCF_042643535.1). Lineage (NCBI taxonomy): Bacteria > Pseudomonadati > Pseudomonadota > Gammaproteobacteria > Oceanospirillales > Halomonadaceae > Halomonas > Halomonas tibetensis. The sequence continues at coordinate 2,357 of NZ_JBHRSQ010000007.1, read as the reverse complement.
GCCGACGTCCGGTTTTCTGTGGTCAGGCCGCTGCCGCTGAACAGGGTCACCGGACCGTGGTCGGGAATGCCTGCCACGAACTCCTCGATGGCCAGCCCGCCCAGTCGCAGGTCGGCGCGGGGCGTCTCGACCAGGTTCAGGGCAAGGGTATCGGCCATGAAGTTGTTGGAATAGTTCATCACCCGCAGCAGCAGCTCCTGTAGCGGCTTGCCGTCCACCGCGGCCAGGGTGCGGGCCCCTGCAGGCGGCTCGGCCTGGGTGGTGTCGGCACCATCCCGCACCGCGATGCCGGCCTGGTCGAGCATGGCCAACAGCGTCATGGCCATCTGGTCGGCGGGGTCAGAGCTCGCCCGATAGATGTCCCGAGGACGTGCATTGGTGGAGATCTGGCCACTCAGCACCATGACGTCATGGCCCTCGCGGGTGACTCGCTCTGCTCGCAGCTCGGTACCGCTATTGTCAGGGCGCGTCTTCACCCGATTGTCGATGCGCAGTATAGCCGCCTGGCTGTCGCAGCCAGTCACTCGGGAAGGGTCTCCCGGGGCTGCGCCTGGGGCCACGCTGATACACCAGCTGCCGTAGTTGACCCCCGCCGAGGAGAGTAGCGCGCTGTAGGCGTTGGCGGAACGCTCGCGCGCCTGGCATCTGTCGGTGGTGATGCACTCGACTGGACCGAAGCGCCACTGACTGACCAGTAGCCTACCCTCCACCATGCGCACCCCGGCTTGGTGCAGCCGCTGCACCAAGCGCCATAGATCCTCGGTCGTCAGTGCGGGGTCACCGCCGCCGTCGAGAATCAGGTCTCCCCTCAGCAGGCCCTCAGCGTCCGGGCTCGCCGAGCTGACCAACTGAGTGGTGAATCGATGCTGGGGGCCCCACCGATCCAGCGCCGCCGCCGCCAGGTAAGCCTTGGTCACCGAAGCCGGCGAGAGCTGGCGTTCCGGCTCGATCGAGCCGAGCGTCTCATCCCCATCGATCAGGCGCGCCTCGGCGCTGATTAGAAAACCCTTATCGGCCAGACGCCCCAGCTGGGCGAAGCCCGATGCCTGAACGGTCAGAGACAGGAGACAGAGTGTAAAAAGAAGCAGCTTCGACAGACGATAGCGCATGGCAGCACCACAGATTGGGGCGAGTTGAAGGATCAGTGCGTGGAAATCGACGAGAACAACTGGATGGTCAGCACTCCTGCCACAATCAGGCCAATGCCGATCACCGCCGGCAGGTCGGGACGCTGGCCATAAACCACCAGCCCAACCACGGCGACCAGGACAATGCCCAGCCCTGCCCAGATGGCGTAGACGATGCCCACCGGCATCGTCCGCAGCACCAGTGAAAGCATATAGAAAGCTAGCGCATAGCCAACCATCACCAGCAAGCTTGGCCACAGCCGGGTAAAGCCCTCGGTCGCCTTGAGTGCACTGGTGGCGACTACCTCGGCCACGATGGCCACCGCCAGATAGACAAAGACCATCACGCGCCTCCTTCCCGGGCCACCAGGTCGGGATCATGGGGCAATTGGACCACGAGCTTCCACAGCGTCTGGCCGCTGACGTGGTACTTCTGCTCGAAGGGAGTCAGGGGCTTCCCATTCGGCTCATGGATTGCCACCTGGGCCTCGTGTCCCGTCGCCTGGGCCACGGCCAGGGCGAACTCCTCCACATAGAGCCGCCAGTTGGAGCGAAGCTCCAAATGCCCTCCCAGAGCCAGTATCACCGGCAGGACCGGATGCCCCTGCCAGCGCATCTTGAGATGGGCCGACTTCGGGTAAGGGTTGGGATAGAGCAGATAGTGGCGAGCGGGCCGCCAGCCGTCCGCTAGTGCCAGGCGCCAGAAGTCCACCAGGTCAGCACGAACTAGCAGGGCATTGTCGGGCAGCGGGCCGTGTTCACGGCTCAGGCGATCTCTGCTGCGATCCACGCCAATCACCGCATGGTCCGGGAAACTTGCCGCCAGACGGCGAGTAGAGAGCCCCACCCCACAGCCGGCATCTAGGATCAACGGCATCTCCGAACGGGCAGCCAGCCATGTCCGGGCCTCCTGGAAGGCTGCCTGGGTATGCTCGGCTATCGGTTTGCGTAGCGGATTTTCCAGCGCACGCGTCACCCGTCCGGTCAGACCCTCGTGAGGACCTGACTGATTGGTGTCGATGGAACGGGAACTGGCATGCATGATCGCACCGCAGAATCAAATGAGCGACGATTCTAGCAGCCCGGCCGTGGCGCTGAAACGCAAAAACCCCCGAACTCAAAGAGTTCGGGGGTTTTTCTGAATAGGTGCCTGACGATGACCTACTCTCACATGGGGAGACCCCACACTACCATCGGCGCTGAGCGGTTTCACTGCTGAGTTCGGCATGG